>NZ_CACVBO010000001.1:2667299-2997199 GCF_902728235.1 Lentimonas sp. CC4 | reverse complement strand
CGCCCCTGCCAAATAATCACGCACCGCAGTGACTGCAGCACTGCCAATGGGGGCAATACGCTCTTTGGATCCTTTGCCGAAAACACGCACATAACCGTCGTCGAGGTTGATCGCTTGTAGTAAAATGCCGCAAAGCTCCGAGACGCGTAGGCCGCTACTATAGAATAGCTCCAGAATGGCGCGGTCACGCAAACCGTGCGGCGTAGACGCTGGTGGCGCTTCTAACAGGCGCTTCAACTCATCGTGCGTGAGCACTTCGGGCAGCTTGCGCGATAGCTTCGGTGCTGAAACTAACTCGGTAAAGTCATCTTTGCGAACGCCTTCACGCACGAGGTGACGTGCCAGCATTCGGATTGCAGACAACTTGCGCGCCTGACTACTGCGTGCGTATTGAGCTTCGCTCAAATGCACAGTCCAAGCGCTCACTGCGCCTTCATTGACTGCGCCCCAGTCAGCGACACCTTGTTGCAGCAAAAAGTGTGTATATTGCGCCAAGTCGCGCGCATACGCCGAAATCGTGTTCGTTGAGAGCCCACGCTCCAATTCCAGCCAAGCCAGAAAGCTCTCGACGGGCTCAACAAACGCTTCGGGTATCGTGGATAGAGGATCAGTTGGCATTCTTAAGTAGATTGACGCACGGTAAGCTAGACTGGCAAGCCTCGCTTACTGCAGAGAAAACAATAGACAATTATAGCATTCCATTTCAGGCATGAATCCTTGATAATTCCGGTTAATTCACGTAATCCGCACTTTAATGACCACTCAGACCATAGGCGAAAGCACCATCAAACCAACAGACCTTCGAGGCATTTTGAAATATGTCCCTATGTTTCGTGATCACGTGTTTGTCATTGCGTTGGATGGCAGTCTCGTCGCGCATGAGAATTTTCAGAATGTGCTATTGGATATCGCAGTGCTCCGCTCACTAAATATCAAAGTGGTGCTCGTGCACGGCATCGGACAGCAGCTGAACACACTTGCAGACACACGAGGAATTGAGATCACCAACGCACACGGTGAAGGTAAGACCGACGAACAGACGCTCGAGTTAGCGACCAAAGCCTCTGCACTGGTGAGCTTAAGTGTGATGCAAGGCCTGACACGTAATGGCCTACGTTGCGCATCCAGTAATGCTGTGCGCAGTAAAGAATTTGGCATCGTCAAGGGTGAAGACCAACTCCTCAGCGGGCGCGTCGACAAACTCGATATCGCCCTACTGAACAGTCTATTGGAAGCGAATACGATCCCCATCATTACGCCGATTGCATTTAGTCGCGAAGGCGCGTCTTTAAGGATCAACTCCGACCTGCTTGCAGCCGAACTCGCAGCACAACTCGACGCATCTAAGTTGATTTACCTCACCACACAAGATGGGCTACGGATCGATGGTGAACCGCTGACGAATCTTCCAGTCGCAGAACTGGCTGAACTTTTAAATACCGAAGCAGCCACGATTGCAGAACGCTTACTAAGCAAAGCGCACTATGCCGTCAAAGCGATCGAGTCTGGCGTGCCACGTGCACACATTCTCGATGGGCGCCTATTTGGTGCACTGCTCAATGAAATCTTCGATAAAGTCGGCATCGGCACGATGGTATACAGTAACGAATACCAATCGATACGCCGCGCAGTGAAGGCAGATGCTTATTCGATCTATAACATCACTCGCAACGGTGTGCGCTCGGAAACATTGCGTGACCGTTCGCAAACAGAAATCGAAGATGCAATTGACGACTTTCTAGTTTACGAAATTGATGGCAGCATCGTCGCTTGCGTGCATTTGCAGGGTTACGACGACGGCGCTGTGATCGAAATCGGGAGCGTATATGTGCAACCATTTTATCAAAATAAAGGTGTCGGTCGGCGCATGGTAGAATATGCAGAAGTCGACGCAAAGCAGCGTGGTGCAAAGCGTGTGATCGCAATGACCACACAGGCGACTCACTTTTTCACCAAGCTTTGCGAGTTCCAAGAAGGCAGCTCTGATGATCTGCCTGAGGCGCGTAAAACGAACTATCTGGCAAATGGACGAAACTCCAAAGTGCTCTACAAAGACTTATAGGTAGCCCAGATGGATCTCTATCACACCACTGATATGGATGGCATTTCGGAGCTAAATCCGGATGATGAACGTATGGAGGAGCTGATCCAGCAACTCGACATGCCTGACTTTGACGAAGCAGACCACCCTGACCTAGCGCTCGTGCATGATGTCAGTGGATGGTCGCTTACGCTGTATCCCAATGGAGTCGTAACATACGAGAATTTTGATGACGATGATGACCAACCCCGCTACATGACTGGTATCAAACGCGACAAAGCCTTGCACCTGTGGAAGGAACTGGCACGCGGCGACATTGAAGGCTTAAAGCAACTCCCTTGGTTGCGCGACGAGGTGTAGGACGCGGTTCTTTGCACAGTAAAGGCCGTGTGAATTAGGATTAGCTAAACGCGCCCTCTACGATAGGCACATCCTACAACTTTAAAATCCCCCTAATCAGAATCTATATCGTAATCCGAATCGATACGACAGGGTCTAAGTAATCCACTGACTTCAACTGAGACTACGAGTCAGTCCTCTTTCTAGCGTCCCAACCAACACAGCGTAACAACATAGTCGCCGAAAAAACGGTAGCGAAACTGCATACGCATGGCCGCATCACGTAAGGCTTCTGGCAACTGCGGAGCAATCTCCAGAACCGACATTTGCTCAGACTCGCTGTCGATCGCAAGTGCCAGGTCTTTGAAGTTCGGCTGTGCTCCCCACTCTGGGAATTGTGCCTTAAAAAATGCTTCCTTCACACTAAAGAGTAGGCTTCCCTTCGCTTGATCGCCGTCAACAAAGCTGGCTTCTAGAGGATGCACGACCCGCGCCATCGCACGTGGACTTAGCCGTGTCGTCTTTTCCAGATCCAGCCCCACACAGATCATCGACTCCGCTGTCGCTGCCGCGGCACAACAGAGGCCACGAGAATGCGAGATCGAACCAACGGCAGTCTTCGGCCATGCTGGAATGCCATCTGCATCAGGCGGCAAGGCACACGGCGCTTCGCCGATCCCAGAAAGCGCGGCTCGCGCACAACGTCGCCCAGCGATAAACTCATTGCGTCGCGCAACCACTGCATTGCCCAGATGCTGACCCTCTTCGTTATATTCAAAGGGCTCGGCCTCATTCATGACAACATCGACCGCCGAAACAATCTCCGCAGGGACGATTCCTTGCAGGGCTATTAGTAATTCATTCGTTAAAGTCAGATTAGGCACTAGATACAAAAGCAAATCGAAGGCGATGAGATGCGCAAGCTTCAGGAGAAATCAAATTCAGCGCATTCCAACACTTGCCACCGTCAATATTCATAGTAGAAATAAGGCCATGCGTATCTGCCTGTCTGCTCTGATTAGTTTGTGTAGCTTACTGCTTTCTGCGACTTCTTGGGCTGAAACCAACACTGGCGTATGGGAAGTGCTGGAAGACTGCCGCCTTGTCAGCGACCCCAATAATGACGGTGATAGCTTTAAAGTAAAACACGAGGACCAGACCTTCATCATTCGTCTCTATTTCGTCGATTGCCTCGAAACCAATGAGGCCTACATGGATCGAGTGCGCGACCAAGCTCGTTATTTCTCAATCCCAGCGCCAGACGTCATCAAAGCGGGACAACTCGCCAAGGCCTACACGCACAAATTCCTACGTGGTGAATTCACGGTCATCACCCAATGGGCAGACGCACGCGGCGGTAAGCAGAAACGCTTCTTCGGACTCGTTCGCAGCAAGTCCGGCGAGATGCTCTCTGAAGCTTTAGTTCGCAACGGCCTCGCACGTATTTATGGCATGCCGACCAAAGGCCGCTGGCCAGACGGCGTGATGCCACGCACACACTTAAGCAAGCTAAAGCAGCACGAGCGCAACGCTCAACGCACTCGGACTGGGATTTGGAGCGACTCACCCGATTCACTCCAACTCGCTGGTCTCAACGCGCTCACTGCCGACATCGAAAACCGTGACGCCGCCGCAACGCCGTCCTCGACTAAAGCGGTGGTCGTCAGCACAGCGAGCCGCACTGGCAAACTTATACTGAATACCGCAAGTGCCGAGCAACTCGAATCCTTGCCAGGAATTGGCCCAGCCCTTGCTGCCTCGATCATCGCAGCGCGCCCGATCGCGGCAGTCGATGATTTGGCAAAAATATCAGGTATTACACTGAACAAGATTGATGCCTTCCGCAACCAAGTGCTGACCGATGAACCGCCCCCACCTCCGCAAACCGCTGCATTTTATTTGGCCGACATTGACAGTTATTTGAACAAAGATGCGACCGTGATTGTTGCCTCCGTTGCACAGTCTGATTTGAGTGCTCCAGATAGTTTTCGAGCGGTTCTGTTGGACACTGCCAATCAAAATGAGGCGGGCGGGCAAATACCAGCCTTGATTCCTGACGAATTCTACGACTCTTTTATACAATACTATCAAGAACCGGGGCGCTCATTCACAGGCCTTCTATTTCAACATAATGCTAACACCGTGCTAGTCTATAGCCGTAAATAACTGACCCTATGAGTTTAACAGCCTACAAACACTACCGAATCCAAAACGGACAAAACAACAAGCTCTCCGAAATCGATGCATCGCCTTGGGATGATATCCCTGAAAGTAAAAAGGAGGCACTTAAAGAGCTGAACGAGTTGAACATACGCCTAGCGGATTTACAGCAACGCTTCCACGTCGATCGCCGACGCAAATTCTTAATCGTCCTACAAGGAATGGATACCAGCGGTAAGAACGGCACCATTCGACACGTATTCCGCGGCGTAAACCCACAAGGCGTTCACGTATCAAGCTTCGAAAAGCCAACCAGCCATGATCTCGCACATGACTATCTCTGGCGTGTCCACAAATGTGCCCCCGCCAACGGCGAAATTATGATTTTCGATCGCAGCCACTACGAGGATGTCTTGGCGGTGCGTGTGAATAATCTGAAACCTGAATCGGTCTGGAAGAAGCGCTATCGCCACATCAACGATTTCGAACAATTACTCGTCGACGAGGACACCATCATACTAAAGTTTTTCCTACACATCGACCGCGACGCACAAAAACAACGCTTACAGGAGCGTCTCGATGTGCCCGCTAAAAATTGGAAATTCGATCAGTCCGACCTTGTCGCGCGCGCTAAATGGGAGGCATACGAGGACGCACATGAAGACGTTTTTGAAAAGACCAGTAAGCCGCACTCTCCTTGGTATGTGATACCAGCCAACAAAAAATGGGCGCGTAACTTACTCGTGGCTCGAATCGTCGTCGCACAACTAGAAGATCTACAGTTGAGCTATCCGAAGGTGAACTACGATCCGAGTGAGATCGAGATCGACTGAGTTAGACTCCACACAAACTCAGTCCGCTTTACTTGATCTTCATCCAATTGCTTCTTTCCTAAATAATGGATCTCAGCCAAAGCGAACTCCTACGCTACCAACGCCATTTAACGCTGCCTGGATTTGGTGAGACCGCGCAGTTACAACTCAAAGCCGCACGTGTGCTCGTTATCGGAGCGGGCGGCCTCGGCTGCCCTGCCCTACAATACTTGGCCGCCGCAGGTGTAGGCACCCTAGGAATCGTCGATGATGACCGTGTCAGCCGCTCAAATTTGCAGCGACAGATTCTATATACCGATGCCGATGTCGGCCAAATGAAAGCAGACGTCGCTGCCGCACGCCTGATGGCGATAAACCCGGACATCAATGCGGTGGCACACCCCACACGCCTGAGCGTGGACAATGCGATCGAATTGATCAGTGGCTACGATGTCGTGCTGGATGGCTCGGATAACTTCCCCACACGCTACCTAGTGAACGATGCCTGCGTGCTCGCGAGCAAACCACTGGTGTATGGCGCGCTGTATACCTTTCAAGGGCAAGCGAGTGTTTTCAACTATCAAGGTGGTCCGACCTATCGCTGCCTATTCCCCGTGCCGCCCAACCCAAAGGATGCCCCGAATTGCTCCGAAATTGGCGTGCTCGGCGTGTTGCCCGGTATGGTTGGGACGATTCAAGCAACGGAAGTGATCAAAGTCCTCACAGGGATCGGCACACCACTGTCAGGAAAGCTGCTAATCTTTGATGCCTTGGAAATGAGCCAGACTGTAGTGCAATTCAAGCGCGTGCCCGAGGCTGCTAACGTAACCGAATTAACCGAAGTCGAATTCGCCTGCGGAATCTCATCCGAGACTGCGAGCGAGGAAATTAGCGCCGAAGCACTCCGTGCAAAATTGGCCGATGGCGAGAGGCCGCTGCAAATGATTGATGTGCGTGAATCATGGGAGCGCGAACTGTGTAAAATCGACTCGTTGCACATACCTCTGAAAGACGCGCTAGGGCAGCAGGTCGATCTCAGCACCTTAGGATTGAGGGCCGACCTGCCAACTGTTGTTTATTGCAAAGGTGGCGTGCGCAGTATGAAAGCTCTGAAAGCCCTTAAGGCACACTATGGCTTCTCGGAAATCAAAAGCCTGCAAGGTGGGATTCTGGCATGGGGCGAACAAATCGACTGCAAGATACAGCCCTACTAACTCCGCAAACATCACCTATTAACTAAACCTTGCGCAACCTGACTAAAACAGGCTTCGTAAAAAGCCTCCTTCCCTGACTATTGTGAAACATCCAATACGAAATACGATCCATCAAATCGCAGATAAGACAGGTAAATACACCTTGTTCCTAATTTGCCTTCTAGTTACGTTGATATTATTTCCTCTCGTAGAAAACGAAAGCTTTGGAGACATATGCCTCAATGCATGGTGCCTCATTACAATGTCAAGTTTAGCGATTTCATTGCAGGATGAGAAGCATAACGACAAAGGCTCACTCTATACCGGTGGATTTGTATTTATACTGATATTTATTTCACTGATTAACCGGATATTGAAATCAGAAAGTGGGCTTAAACACTATGATTTGATAGATATGATACTGCTCCCGACTGTGATCCTGTTTATTGTCTATGTGATTTGGGTGATTCTGTCCTCGATTTTTAGAAAGAAGCAAATGGGTGCTGATGAACTTTGTGGTTCTATAGTCGCTTATATCTTAATCGGCATCGCTTGGGCACTACTATATTCATTCATTGAGTTATTGCAGCCGAACTCATTCTCGTTCGTGTCGGTCACCGACGGCGATTTGCACGCAAAAGGATCGGCACTGTTTTACTACAGCTTCGTCACGCTGACGACACTAGGCTATGGTGATATTTTACCAGTCAGCCAATTTGCACGCATGGTTGCCTATCTGGAAGCAGTCACAGGCGTCATGTATACCGCAATTCTAGTGGCAGGCTTGGTCGGACACATCGGCAGCCATAAAAAAGAAGGCAACTAATTAGCAATAACGAGGTCACACTCCCCCTATCATGAGATATCCTTTCGCGCCTTACTTCGCACTATTCTTCACATGTCTCTTGGCACTTGGCACCTCCGGATGCCAAAGCTTTAAAAACCAACGTTTCGTCGTCAATGAAGCCACAATTCAAAATGACACTGAAGGCACACTCCACAATGTCCATGTCAGGCACGAGCCAAACGGCACAGTCGGCGCCACCAATGCCATTCTGCCACATAAGTCCCTAAACGTCGGTTTTGATGGACGCACCATGATGGCAGAAAACGCTATCATCTCGTGGACAGACGACTATAATCAATTTCATCAAAAAGAGATTATCCTGCCTAAGAACGCGACCAACGACCCTACTGTGATGCACCTACACTACCGAATCGGAGCGCACGGTAAAGTCACAGCAGAAGTCGTTGAGACGCACTAATGCCAGTGACCTAAAAAATGTTATCGCCGCCACACTGTGCGTCGGACTACAACTGCACTATGAGAAGTATGACAGGATATGGGCGCGGCTCTGCCGATGCCCCCGAACACAATGTGCGCATCGAAGTAGAAATTACTTCGGTCAATCGTAAGACTTTAGACGCTCAAGTCTCTTGCCCACGCGAGTGGAATGGACTCGACCAGCAATGCAATGCTTGGCTCAAGGGCGCGTTTCAGCGCGGTCGTGTCAATATTCAGATCAAGGTCGAATCGACCGAAGGTGCGCAGACAGGCCTGTCGTGGAGTGCGAAAAAGATGGATGCGAGCCTACAGCAATTAGAATCTTATGCTGAAAGCCGTAGCCTACCCTTCGTCGTAGATAGCCACTTGCTACTCGAACTAGCGAAGACGCAGAAAGATGATGGCGGACTCCCTGATTGGCGTGAGCTTGAGCCTTCGATCAAAACAGCCTTTGACCAAGCCTTGGTCGACATCGACGCCATGCGCCTCAACGAAGGCAACGCACTCGCACAAGATTTGAAAGAGCGCATGCAGGAGCTCGATACGATCCGCCAGCAGATCGCCAGTAATGCAGAGAATACCGTCGCATCCTATCGAGATGCCCTCATGGCACGCCTCACACAGTTGAAGCTTGAACTAGACATCAATGACGAACGCGTGCTCAAGGAAGTCGCAATCTTCGCAGACCGATCCGACATCAGTGAAGAACTCACCCGCCTCAACAGCCACTTTGAGCAGTTCAAGGAATTCATCGATGCCAAGGAAGCCACTGGACGCAAGATGGACTTTCTTTGCCAAGAAATCCACCGTGAGTTCAATACGACAGGCAGCAAATCCTCACCGATTGAAATCACTCGTTCCGTGATCGAGGGCAAAAATGCTCTCGAGCGCATCCGTGAGCAGGTGCAGAACGTCGAGTAATTCAGACAACAACATTACGTCTTTAAGCGAAAAAAGGGCTCTGCAGTGTTTGCAGAGCCCTTTTGTTGTCTATCAATGTATGCTTAAACCTTAAGCGCGTGAAGACTACTTATTATTATAGTTCTTGCGTAACTGCTCGCGGATTGCTGCCTGCAGTTCCGGACGCCAGAGCTCACCGAGGTGGCCGCCCTGCTCAAAGACTGTAGTCTTACCAGCGAATGTAGTCTTCAGCCAGTTCAACTCCTTAGGATTCAACAGGAAGTCATTGTCGCTGAGAACCAAGTGTAAGCCTTTAACTTGCTTTAACTGCTCACTACGATTTTCCAAATTCACAGATTCTTGGATGTCCTTCTCAGTCACACCTTGGCGCTCATTCACCATGACTGCAATTTTCTTATAATAGTCATCAAAACTCAGCGCTTCCATATCCTTATAGAGTGCGCCCTTACTACCGAAGACACTGAGCTCTTCATTAAAAGCACCTGCAATAATCGCCTCATGCAGCGTCAATCTAAAATTCAAACCGATCAAATACGATGCCTCTGTATTGGTGAATGGCAGATCAGATGTGGGCGTTAACCCCATGCTGGCACTGATGAATGCCTTCGCAATTGCAGAATCAATAGTCTGCTTTGCGCGGTCCATATCGCCATTTTGATAGGGTGCACGATATAGTAAATCAAGCGCGCCCAAGCTATCGAGAAGATTGACCGGAGGATTGATCGCGATGACATTATCCACCAAGTGATCAGTGCCACGGTGCTTCAAATCAGCTGCAAGGTTCAAGGTATACCAAGCGCCCATCGACATGCCGCTGAGTGAACGCTGTTGGAAATGATCTGCACCATATGTAGCCTCAGCATCGATCATAATGGCTTGGTAAGCTTCGCGCAGAAGCTCCATATCGCGATTCACATACCCTGGTGCATACCCTTGAGGCGCTGAAGTCATGAATTCCCAATTAAAGGTATTACTGAAAATTAGGACGCTATAGCCTTCTTCGTAAGCCAATTCAGCCAGCGCCAAATCCATATTGCCCTTACGGAATGAGCCCAAGCCTGGTAATTGAACCATCAGCGGAGCAGGTTCAGGCTGTAGCCAGAGTGAATACGGCAACTCCTGCTTCCATCCTTCAATCACTGCCGAATCATCGATGCATTGCATCTTGAAATCTGGGTTGCTTGGCTTGGCGAAAATAGCACGAAGCGTCTGAGTCTCAGCACCGTCGCTGCTGGTGCTATCATGCGCATAATTACTAATTGCTGCCTCACGAGCCGCGCTATAAAGCAAACGTGATAGTTCATAAGGGTCGTAATTCTCCACCAGGAAATTGTGGATTGTATCCGCATGTATGCTTAGCTCGTTGAAGCCTAGAAACCCTTTGCTCACATAGTTATACGGGCTCTCGACGTATGAAACGGGATTCAGATAAGAATCTCCGAACATACCTAGAGCATCACGCTCAGAGCTCGGCCCAAGGACAGGGATGAACAAATACATTTGGGAATTCCAGCCCCATTTGCCGAAAGTCTGACCGAGGTCCTCCTTGCTGGCTCTTAAAGAATACTTGGCTGTTGCAGGGTCATAGAGCCCCAAAACACCTTCCGTAGTGTTGATACCGAACCGCTTGGTTTCTGTCCAACTCTCACTCCATTGCCATTGCAATGAGTTATTTACCAGACGAACAGGATAAGTAATATTGGCACCAAAATTGGAAATATTCTTACGGCCTGGCTCAGGAATCAGCCACTTGTAGCCCTTCGCCGCGGGATAGAGCACATAATCAAACAAGCCTTCAGTCAACGCGAACGATGCACGATTCACAGGTTCAATCGGGTCATTGACCGCTTTTACCATCAACTCACCATCAGTCGGATGACTTGCAGCAGGTATTTTCGACGCATCGTATGACGACTGGCAGGAACAAAGCCCAGCCGCCGCCAGTAGTGGGATAATAGGAAGAGTTTTTAGATTCATAAGAGTTAGTTATTTGTAACGACGATGCCCGGTAAATGAGCATGGGTAACTACGCGCAGATGCTCATATCATACCAAATTATTTACAAGTTGAAAATTGGCCATAATATAGGGTGAATACTGGGAGTTCGGGCTAGCTTACCAATACTTCGTGGCAGCACATTAGCTCAAAGAAATGGCATCGATCGCCTGTAATTCATCATCACTCAGCGGTGCTGCATTCAATGACGCTAGATTATCCGAGATCTGTTGCGGTCGACTCGCTCCAATTAATGCAGAGGTCACCGACTTCTGCCGCAGCACCCATGCAATCGCCATTTGCGCCAACGACTGCCCGCGAGCCTGTGCGATGTCGTTTAAGGCTCGAATCTTCTTGATATGATTATGCACAGACGCTTCTTCTAAAAAACCATGCGCCTTCGCCGCACGTGAATCGCTTGGCACGTCCTTTAGATACTTATCGGTCAACATGCCCTGTGCGAGTGGACAAAATACGATCGCACCGATCCCCTCGTCCTCCAACACATCGGTTAGTCCATCCTCAATCCAACGGTCAAAAATATTATAACGTGCTTGATGGATCACGCAAGGTGTGCCGAGTTCGCGCAAGATCGCCGCCGCCTCACGAGTCTTCTCAGCAGAATAGTTGGAGATCCCCGCATACAGAGCACGCCCCGAGCGCACTGCATAGTCCAGCGCTCCCATCGTCTCTTCAAGTGGCGTGCCTGGATCCATACGATGACTGTAAAATATGTCGACATAATCGAGCCCCATCCGCTGAAGGCTCTGATCTAAGCTCGAAATCAGATACTTGCGCGAGCCCCAGTCACCGTATGGGCCTTCCCACATCGTGTAGCCCGCCTTGCTCGAAATCAGAAGTTCATCTCGATATGGGTGTAAATCTTTCTTCAGTATCTTGCCAAACGTGCTCTCAGCAGAACCAGCGGAAGGGCCGTAATTATTCGCTAAATCAAAATGCGTAATTCCTTGATCAAACGCACAGTGAAGCATCGCGCGCGCATTCTCGAAATCATCCACATCGCCGAAGTTATGCCATAGCCCCAGCGAGATAGACGGCAACTTCAGTCCTGAGCGGCCGCAGCGAACATAGTCTAATTTTTTATAACGATTGGAGCATGGTGTATATGACATAACATGCAGAATGTATGAATCAACTTCGACAGCAAGTTCGGGTATTTATTGCTGTAAAAAATATTCGTGCAAGCTGGCACAGTATCGGTATGTTCTCATCACTATGCCAACTGATGTGATGCGCAGACCTGGAGCCTTTCGCCCCGTTATTCAATTTTCGATCCATGCCGACAATAAAGTTGGTCGGCTGAACGAAATCATCGGCCTACTCTCCGTCCATGAAGTGCACATCATGGCGCTATCGATCCTCGACACCACAGATAGCTCAATCATTCGAATCATCGTCGACTACCCTGAAGAGGCTCAAAAGCTACTCATTGAGCATCAATTCTCATTTGTTCAAAGTGAACTCCTCGCAGTCGAACTAGTCAGTGAAGCAGACATTCGAAAAGTTACCTCAGCACTCGTTCAAGCTGAAATTAACATTCACTACACTTACCCATTCGTCTCTCGCCCCAACAATCGATCTGCCCTAGCAATCAGCTTGGAAGATAACGAACTCGCAGCTGAGACGATTACACTGCATCAGCTAAAAATTATCGGCCAAGACGACATCGCACGCTAGAGATTGTCACATCTTGATAACGCAGGCACTCTATTAAAAATTAACAGCTCCGTTAGGGATTCAATAAAAAATCTACATTTAGGCAGAGCAAGACTTGCGACTCGCGGCAAAACTCTTCTAAGTTCTCGAAATGCCCCGCAAACGATCTCGCTCCAACACCGAAGAAAAGTTCCTCAATGCTGTATTGGAGCTTGTTGCTGCGGATGGCTGCAGTGCCTTAGGCATCAATGCAGTCGCGCATCAAGCAGGTGCCGACAAGGTGTTGATTTACCGTTATTTTGGTAATCTAAACGGCCTACTCCAACGAGTTGCCGACAGCCGGCAGTGGCTGCCCTCTGTTGACGAATTATGCAGTGAACTCACGCTGACAGAGAATAGTTCAGCATCTAGCGCCATCAGCCGACTCTGCAAGATACTCACTCGCCACATTCGAGCGGACGCGGCGACCCACCAAATACTTCGATGGCGTAAGGCCGAAAGAAATCCGCTGACTCAACATTTTTCGAGTGAGTGGGCAGCGCTCTGGCAAACACTAGCGGACCATCTCTCCTCTGGCTTAGACTACGAACCACGTGAAGCGTGGAAACGTGTCGGAGCACTCACAGCACTGACAGTGGAAGCCGAACTTTGCGACGAACCAGTTAGCCCCAACTGCATTGATCATATCGCGCAAGATATTTCAGTGGGCCGCGTGTCACAAGGTGAATCTGGAACCGAAGTAACGATCGAAGATCAGTTGCCGACGAACCTGCTCTAATACGAGGCGCGCAGCCTCAACGAATCGAGCGCATCGGCACTAGTTCGATCAGCGTCATCTCAGTTGGGCAATTGAAGCGTAGCGGTGGTAGCCCTTCGAACCGATTCGACCCCGCTCCCGCGGATACATTTAAATACGGAATGCCAATACGCCTGAAACCACGCGACCACTCCTTTGGCACCTCACTATCGATCACCAACGGCCCATGCCATGGCACACGAACCTGACCACCGTGGGTATGCCCAGCAAGGCAAAGATCCACGGGCAGATCGACGACATTCAACGCATAATCCGGAGCGTGTCCGAGCAGAATACGAAAATCATCGGAATTAGTCTGTGCGAGCCAATCTTCGACTGTGCGCGTCGCCCAGAGTTCATTCTTCGATTGGTAAAGGCTCAAGCCATGCAAATCAATCACTCCACCACCCGTATCAATCTGCGCTGAGCGCGAAGATAAGATCCGCAGCGGAGCCAACTGCTCTGGTGAATAACGGTAAAGCTCTCGCTCTGTATCGCCATACACCGCAAAGGTGCCCAGACGTGGGTTCACCTCCTTGATCAACTCAAGTAACTTGGAAAATTCCGCCTCGAACGTCGCAGGTGGCACAACCTGTAGGAGATCTCCTGTATTTAAAACCAAGTCAGGCTTCAGCGCCTTAATTTCAGCAAAGACCTTCACTTCATAATCAGTAATTTCACCCGATTGAATGTCTGAAATATGCAGCAAACGTAGCGGCTTCGTTAGTTTCGGAGTCTCCAACCGCACATGATGCACGACCAAGCGCTCTGGCTCGACCGAAGTTACATAATACCGTAGTCCTAAGAGATCCACGGCGACAAATGCATACAGCAGCGCAATCCACACCAGCCCCTTACGCTGCCCGCGCCACGTAGCCGCCAAGCCCGCAAACACCGCTGCGAAACCGAACAGCGTCATCGGTAGTTCCCACAAATTAAAATCGTAGGCCTTGTGGATTTGAGCAAAGTTCGGTCGCAGCATCCCCGCGTCGACATACAAATAATTACGAACCAACACATAACCGACCACAATAACGGCAGACATTAACCCCAATCGCCACACTCCCCCGCTTCGATTACGCGTGCCGATGTCTGCCATCGCCAATTCAGTCAGTTCCCTCATCGAATCGACTGCCTCCTGATCAGCAAACGAATAACAAACGGAACGAATGCAAGTGCGCCTAGCAACCAACAGAGCACCAACTCGACAGGTGCTCGAAAGCCTGCGCGCAGTGTTTTTTGATACATCATAGTGCCAAGAGCCAAATTCATTATCTGGAAATTACAATAGAATGTCAGAAATGCGACTGGATGCCGGGCAAATCCCTGAGCCGCCGAGTAGCTGATCTCCTTCATCGGGTCAGGAAGCACTGAAGCCTGATAACATCTCCACAACAACACAAATAGCACCGTGCAATAAATGGGAGCCACAATCAAAGGCTGAGCAAACTGCCGCACCAGACGCGAATTTGGCAAGCAAACCATACCAATCCAAATCGGCAAAGTCATGAGCGCAAGAATCAGGAACGCACTGTTCAGGTTCCTCGCCCCCAAGACATCAATCAACCAAATCGGCATATTACTCCACGACCAAGGTCTTGTAAGCCTCGATATAGCGTTCCAAGGTGCCAGCGAGCACGTCCTCAGGCAGTGGCGGTGGCGGTGGCGTCTTATCCCAATCCAACGACTCCAAGTAATCACGCACAAACTGCTTATCAAACGACGGCTGTGCCCCTCCTGGCGCATAGCCCTCACGTGGCCAATAGCGTGAAGAGTCCGGGGTCAGGATTTCATCGATCAAATAGAGCTCACCCGCGTCATCCAAACCAAACTCAAATTTTGTGTCTGCCAAAATAAGGTTCGCCGCATCCGCACGCTCCACACCCATATTATAGAGTGCCAGACTCAGGTCATGCACACGCTGAAAGAGTTCTTCACCAATCAACTTGCCAGCATCTGCGCAATCGATCGGCATATCATGGCCGCTCGCCACCTTAGTCGTCGGCGTAAAGACAGGCTTCGGCAACTCACTGCTATCCTGCAAGCCCTCTGGCAGCGTATATTCAAACAGTTGGCCAGTTTCCTGATAGGCCTTCCACCCTGAACCTGAGAGATATCCACGCACCACTGCCTCGATTGGCAATGGGTTGAGCTTCTTAACGATCATACTGCGATGTTCCAGTTCAGGATGCGCCTTGCCGAGCTCGGCAACCCGCTCGGCATGGTCGTCCACTAGATGGTGCTTCGTAACAGCTCCGGCCCGTGCAAACCAATACAGGCTGATCTGTGTCAATAGCACGCCTTTGCCAGCCAAGCCCTCGTTCATAATCACATCAAACGCTGAGACGCGGTCGGTCGCGACCATCAGCAGAGCATCGCCCATATCAAAGACTTCGCGCACTTTTCCAGAGGCGACCAATGGATACGGAAGCCCCTCGACCTTAAGCAGCGGTTGAGTCGGCAATGGAAACGGCAAAGAATCAGAATTCATAGCCTCTTCATTAGTTCCTCAAGGCACTTGGGCAAACGGTTTCTCAACAGATTAGAAAAAAATGTAACATTTATCAAAAAAGACTTGCAGGCAGTGCGCGGAGACGTAGCTTCCGTGACTTCGCATCACGTCCCGTTCGTCTAGCCCGGTCTAGGACACCTGGTTTTCATCCAGGCAACAGGGGTTCGAATCCCCTACGGGATGCCAATTTAAAACCCTCAGTCGCTTTAAGCACTGAGGGTTTTTTAATGCCCACATGCTAAAGGGGATGAAGGCCCCGGGGGGTCGACGGAAGGAGCAAAGCGACTGAAGATGGGACAGTTGAAAGCTGGTCGCGAAGCGATGCCGATAGGCACCAATCCCCTACGGGATGCCAATTTAAAACCCTCGGTCGCTTTAAGCACTGAGGGTTTTTTAATGCCCACATCTCAGCAGCTAGAAAATTGCCCGATCTCGCCAGTGCGCAAGGTGTAGAAGCGGCTTCCAGCCGCTACCTCTGTATGAAAGCGGCTGGAAGCACGCTTCTACTGTCGTCAGCGATCCTTAAGTTCGTGGCATTCACCACAGACCTATTAAATTGCTGACGTAGCGACGACTCTGTTAATCTTACTCTTCATCGTAATCATAATCGAAGCGTTACTATAGAAGACCCACCGATTCGCGTAGAAGAGTCAGAGTGAGATTAAGACGTCGAAATAGTGAGATACTGGCGTGCATCACGACTTGTAACTTTTTCGCTCAACCCTAATCGGGAGCGACGAGCTCCGCCTAGTCTTGCTTTGTGCTGGTGCTTTGGTTCTAAACTAAGGCTCGATGGCGGCCGCGTAGAACGCGGCAAGCACAGAGGCAGCCATTCCCACACACTACTTGAACCCAAATAACTTCTTGATCGTGGTCAACGTGCCTGACGAAATTTTCGGCGTGTCGCCCACGATGTCTAATACGCGGCGGCAGGTCTGCTTTTCTAATAGTGTCGGGCTATAGGCCAATACCTTTACATCGCCGGGGCGGCCTCCGATCGCCTCATCACCAAAGCGCGGTGTCCATTCCTTGGGCACGCCATACTGAGTAAACGCGATATCCCATGCCACCACTTGTTTACCCGCAAAAGGGCGTGTGACCAGCGACGGGAAATTTTTAACGAAATCCGGAATCTCCGATATCTGCACTCGGATACGAGCAGTCGCAGGAGTGATTTTCAAATATTCATACACATTATTTACCTTACCGAGGCGAACCGCTTCGTAAAAATCTAACGGATCAAGACTGACGAGATTCATACCATTCCAATTGCCGTGTCTGTTTTTACTTCCGTATTTCTGTCGATCATACCATCCCTGAAATTGATTCGTCAGGCGAAAGCCAATTTCAAAGTGCAAGTGCGCTCGTGTGCGCGGAATCGAATACGACGCAGATCGTCCCATAATACCGAGTTGGGTGCCCGACTCCACGCGAGCTCCGAGCTTGATCCCCTCGCCGACACTCGCTAAGTGCGCGTATAATGTATGAAAGGCTGGAATCTCTTGATCGTGCTCCACCACGACATACCGCCCATAACTACTATAACCGGCTGTTTTGTTTACATACACCACGCGCCCTGGTAAAACCGAGTAGACCGCGTCAACGGGCTCCCCACTTCTAGTGCGCTCAACTGGATATAGATCCAGGCCTTCGTGGAAGCGCCCGCCGCTATTACGAACACAGCCAAACAGGCCAGACTCAGGCACTCCTGAAGCGGTGGGCTGTATAAATGTCTCAATCGATTGCCCGTTTTGAAACGCGGGATTAGGCGTCGGCCAAATCAATCCAGCAAAGGCTGTCGCTTGCGCGAGTGACAATAGCACGCCTAGCGACAGTAATTGAACAAATTTCAAATACATAAATAACAAAGTGGATGGCTACGATTAATACTTATAATGCGTCTGCAGCTCAGCGATACTGGCCTTCAGGTCGATAACGAATTGGCCGAGTTCTTCATCGGGAATCTCCACAAAGGTATAAAACTGACCGTCTTCAATTGTGCCATTTAAACGTCTCGCGCCGATCGGCTGTCCGTTTGTCGTCAAAACAATACGACTTCCAGAGTGCGTTACCGAACGCCGATAAAGCTCTCGACTACCCTTATCAGTGATCTGAATCAGCAGCGCCAACCCCATATCGACCTTCACCATATCAACATTAATAATATCGTATTCACCAACAACTGGCTCACGCTCGAGTTTGATTTGTGTGCCTGACACCGGAAGACTCACCTTGTTACCGCCACCACCGCTATAATCGATACCGCGCGCCTCAATCATCAAGCGTGGCACCTGCATATTATCGATTTCATTCTTATAGCCTTCGAGACTCGACAAACAGCCGGCCAAAACAAAAAGAGATGTCAGAAGACTCACCAGAGTCAGGTATTTGCGTAGGATCATAGGTATTCAGTTGTGATTATAAAATAATATCGCCGAGCGTATCTTGGATTTTAAGCATCAGCCCCGTTGAAATTTCTACGACTGGCACGTCCAGCTCTTGTTTTGTCTTCACGTGGCGATAGCGTTGCGTGCCTTCGGTCTGGCGCTTGCCCAATGCGCGCACCACGCGCTTACGCTCCAGCATCAGCGCTAGTAAATGCTTCAACGCATCCGTCTCTGCTTCAGCGTCTGCCGTGTCATTTTCATATAACGACAGAAAGAAGTCCTCTGCTGATGCCACCGTTTCTCGAACATTCACACCCTCTTCATCAGGATTTTTAACCACACGTGTCCAACGCCCTAGGATTTCACCAGGTAAGTCAAACGCCTCCACTTCATCAGGTAACACATCTGCGCGACCCATTTCACCCGCATCCACATCTTTAAAAATCAAACACGCGACACGATCTCCTGGATGAAAAGGAGCCTGCGAGAGGGATGATTTACGTGCGATACTTTTGAAGTGCCATTCCATGAGAGTAACAATGAAAGGGGCAGACTCTGCCCCAGAATCCATTCGATGCAACCAAAAGCACAATTCATACACTGTATTTTTAGTTGCAGCGTCACCTTCTCAGAGAGACGCTGTTTCACGACTCTTTGATCCCGATCTAGCTAATGCCTCGAACCATCGCCATAGGAGACGTGCACGGCTGCGCATTCGAATTTGAAGCACTCCTCAAAACCCTCGCGCCACAAAAACACGACCGCATCATTCAACTAGGTGACCTAGTGAACCGAGGCCCTGACAGTCACGACGTCATTCAGCTAGCCCAAGAATATTAGGTCGAAGCGATCTTAGGTAATCATGAGTTGCGGCTACTACAATCTCGCCGCGAGATGAGCCCTGAGTTATTAAAAAGTTACGACTTTCCGACACTCGCTCAACTAACAACATCTGACTGGGCCTTCCTAGAGGCACTTCCCAACTGCCACCACCTCTCAGAAATCGACACTGTATTTGTGCACGCCGGGTTCCTACCCAACAAAATCTGGCACGAACAAAGCATCGACATCACCGCCCATATACAAGTGATCGATGAGAACGGCCGTGCAGCCAAGCGCTCGGAAGCCCCAAATGCAACGTCTTGGGCGGATCACTGGCATGGCTCTCCATTTGTCATTTACGGCCACACACCTCGCCCCAAAGTATTCAAACGCCCTGGCTCCATCGGCATCGATACTGGCTGTGCCTATGGAGGGCATCTGACCGCCTATATTCTTGAAGATCAATCCTTCGTCCAAATCCGTGCGCGCAAGGCCTATGCGCATAGTAAGCGCATGCCCGATCCGGTCTGAGTGACTAGATCGAGAAAACGCATTCTTCGAAAATCAATGTTCGACGTTTAGCGTTCAATGTTCGACGTTCTCACTAGTATGTCCAATCCAGCACAACACCTAGGCCTTCTTCTTATTGATTTCCAGGATCCGTTCCTCAACGCGATGCCTGACCGCGAACGACTCCTCAAGCGCACCAGCTTTGCCGTCGAAGCCGCGTCACTCCTCGGCTGTTCAATCGCACTCACCGAGCAACTCCCTGAAAAACTAGGCAACACCACTGCCGAGCTGAAGCAGATTCTACCAGAACACACGCCTGTCTTTGATAAGAGCGCGTTCTCTGCAATGGAAGCCGAAGGCCTCAACCGCTGGATCGAGAGCAATCAAATCGATCACTTGCTGCTCATCGGCATCGAGACTTCGATCTGTATCTACCAGACCGCCATTCAAGCCCTCGGCGACAATGTTGGAGTCACCCTGCTCTCGGATTGCATCAGTGAACGTCGCTGTGAAGACCGCGAGCCCGTCCTCAAGCAGCTCCTCTCAATGGATGCCCACGTGCTCCCTTCCGAAACAATTTTCTACAGTCTCATTGGCAGCGCAGAGCACCCGCAGTTCCGCGAGTTCACACAGATCGTCAAGCGATACAGCTAAGCGGCGAACGACTCGGGCGGATTATCTGGTTGAGTGCTCCATCTGGCCGACCTTTTGTATCTTAAAGAACTTCATCATGTAGTAGGCCGTTAGTGCTAGCCCCGCGAAACCTAGCAGATACGAGGAGATCCGATCAACTGAATCTGTGGTGTAAGAGAGCCTAATGGCACAGTTGATGGCTACCAATAATGGAGCCGTTGCTTTGTAAAGAGGATGCTCAGATCGAAGAGCGCTTCGCGCGTTCTCTTTTCTGTTTTGTTCATAGTCTAGGTGATCACGTTTCTCAGCTTGCGAGAGACGTGGCTCAGGAATGGACCATTTGAAAGTTTTCATTTTCTGTAGATCAGGTGCAGATCCCCACTCTGAGTGCTCTTTATGGGAATTAAGATAAGTCAACAAATGAACCCTACATAGTATGTGCAATGCTTTTCAGCCCCATTAAATGTCTTTCAAGATTCTATTATGTTATCTTTCCCTCACGGCACTGCGTGTCGATTCAGCGTAAATTTAGCGGTGGGCAAGCGCTGTGGATGCGTGGTGAACCACCTAAGTCGCTGAACACGCAGAGCAGAGTGACTTCTTTGAGCCTACGATACTGCTGAATATGAATGGCTCCAGAACTGATCAACCAGCAGATCTGCAAATGGCTAATTGATGCTGGTCTACGCTAATCTCTAGGGCTGGTGTTTTACTCAGGCGTGTCGTGATAAATTCGCATTAACTGACGGCGAGCCTGATGTCCGTGTTCAGCGAATTAAATTGCCGATCCTTGATTGCTAGAATTTGGAGCGGCTTCACGGCAAAAAGTGCGTCGTGCGTGCGAAACACATCCTTGTCGGCGTAATATTGACTTCCTCGCAACCACACGTTGCATTCCACCACTGCTGACAACCGCTAAGCGACTGTCTCTTTTCACTTTCCACTTTTCACTTTCTACTTTTCTTAGACTACCATGGGTAATTCCTTCGGCACACTATTTCGTATTTCAACTTGGGGCGAGAGCCACGGCGGCGGCATCGGCGTCGTCATCGACGGCTGCCCGCCGCGCCTACCGATCTCGCTCGAAGAGATTCAGTTCGAGCTCGACCGTCGCCGCCCCGGCCAGAGCGACATCACGACTCCGCGTAAAGAGAGCGACTCCGCTACCATCGTCTCCGGCGTTTACGAAGGCCAAACCACTGGCACTCCGATCGGCATCTACGTGCCCAACGGTGATCAACGCCCCTCCGCATACACGGAGATGAAGGACAAATTCCGCCCCTCACACGCCGACTTTACGTATCAGACCAAGTTCGGCCACCGTAACCACGAGGGCGGCGGTCGCTCCTCGGCTCGTGAGACCATCGGTCGCGTTGCAGCTGGCGCCGTTGCTAAGAAGATTCTCAAACTAGCCGGCGATATCGAAGTGCGTGCCTACATCACCCGCGTGCACGACATCGAAATGCCTGCCAGCGATGCCTTTCCGACACTCGAAGCAGTTGAGGCCAGCCCTGTGCGCTGCCCGCACCCAGAGACTGCTGAAAAAATGGTCGAGCGGATCAAAGCCGTCCGTAACGACGGCGACTCCGTTGGTGGCATCATCGAATGTCGCGTGCGCAACCTTCCCGTCGGTCTTGGCGTGCCAGTCTTTGACCGCCTCGAAGCAGACTTGGCCAAGGCCATGCTCTCTATTCCAGCCACCAAGGGCTTCGAAATCGGCAGCGGCTTCGACGGCTCCACTCAACTCGGCTCCGAGCACAACGATATTTTCATCAATAAAGACGGCAAGGTGGGCACCGAGACGAACCGCTCTGGTGGCGTTCAAGGTGGCATCAGCAACGGCGAAGAAGTCATCTTCCGCGTCGCGTTCAAGCCAACTGCCACACTCATCCAGAATCAACGCACTGTTGATAAAGATGGCAACGAAACCGAACTCATGGGGCGCGGTCGCCACGACCCATGCGTCGTGCCACGCGCCGTGCCGATCGTCGAATCCATGGCCGCGCTCGTCGTGGTCGACCACTGGATGCGCTACCAAGCACAGTGCCAATCCTTCGATTTCGGCGCAGAGTAACAAAGTGAAACAGACATTCTTGTCTGTCCGCCGAAAAACAGACAAGAATGTCTGTGCCACTTATCAAATCTCAGCTCTCAGGTTTCCACTCTCAGCTCTCAAATCTCGATGACAGCACCACTCGTTTATCTCATCCTAGGCATCCCCGGCAGCGGCCGTCGCGAAGTTCTCTTTGACCTGCTCAAAGACGGCGTCGACGCCAAAGAGCAAGTGCTCTACTTCCGCCCCGAAGGCGAAGTCGACTGCACGTTCGACGAACAAATCGAAGCACTCGACAATGTCAGCATCGTCGACTGGAAGCTCGACAACGCCAAGGTCACCCATGGCAAGATCGACGCCGCGCCAGAGCGAATCATCTTCCTCGCCCCCGGCACCAGCGATCCCGCTGATGCAGCCGAAGCGGTCAAAACATGGACGGATCACAATACCTGCCAGATCGGTCGTATCATCACTGTCACGCACTGTGCCTTCCTCTCCGAAAACAGTGCCGCACAAGCATGGTTCGACGCCTGCATTCACTTTTCGGACATCGTCCTGCTCAACCGCCGCGAAGATGTAAATAACAAGTGGATCAGAGCGTTCGAGATGGGCTATCATAAGCAGTTTTCACCCGCTCGCTTCCTCATGGTTAAGAAAGGCCGTGTAGCGAACCCGCTCGAAGTGCTTGAGCCCGAAGCGCGCCGCCTCTCCCTCTACTTTGATGAGCTTATTCCGATTGAAGACGATGAGTTCGAAGACGACGAGCAACCGCAAGACACCAAGCCCGATAAATACATCGAGCGCCTAGAGAGCGGACACCGCGCCTACCCTGTGCCAGACATCAAGAAGCTACTTTAAAAATGGTGCTCTAGCCGTTCATCGTCCAACCAGCACGGTATGCTTTGGTCAGATATTGGTTGGCTGCCGCATTGTTAGTAAACTGCCCGCGCACGGCATCATAGTCGAGCGAACCTCCCGCACGGAAAGCCGCGAGTCCGAGGCACATGGTCTCGATCATGTTGGCACTATATTCGAAGTTACAAGCAGTCTCGGAGGGCTTGCCGTTCTTACACGCTGCAGTCCACTGCGCTTGAAAATTCCCAAGAGGTGGCGTGAGTTCGCCTTTGCTACGTGGTTTAAAATAAGTGAGGTCGGTTTCTTTACCTGATGGGTAGAGTAAACGATTCTTAAAGTCAGCAATGATGAATCCCTTATCGCCCTTGAACATCGCGCCGTGGCCGATCTTCTTAAGATCGATCCAACTAGAAGGTGATTTAGGCATCGCGCCTCCTTGATACCAAGTGACACGCGTTTCTCCACGCCAGTCGTTCTTCGGAAACATATAAGTGGACGTCAGGTTAACCGGTGTCACCTGGGGATTGAATGGCTCTGAAGAACTTGCTTTAACTGAGGTTGGCAAGTCGGCATCGAGTGCATTCCAAACAAGATCCATAGTGTGGCTGCCCATATCCCCCATCTGGCCAATGCCAAAGTCCCAATACATATTCCAATTCAGGCAGTTGGAGCCGTTATTCTTAGACACATACTCAGGGTTGAACGGATGCTCCGGCGATGGTCCGAGCCATAGATCCCAATTCAAGGTCGAGGGAATCGGACTGACACCTGGCAAATAACCCGGCTTTGGAATCTGACGATTACCCCACACATGCACATCCTTAACGTTTCCGATCGCTCCATCATGAATCATCTCACGCAGGCGGGAGAAGTTATCATATGCGTGGCGTTGCATGCCAACTTGAGTGGCGAGCTTATCCTTCTTAGTGAGATACGTGGCTCGCACGGTGCGCGCCTCTTCGACAGTGATGCCGAGTGGTTTTTCCATATAAACGTGCAGGTTACGATTGAGCGCCCAATTCGAAATGAAAGCATGATGGTGGTCGGGGGTGCAACACAGCACCGCGTCAATGCCTGGATGATCGAGGCACTTGCGCCAATCCTTGTAGACCTTCGCTTTCGGAAAATGCCGCATCGCATCCGGCAGGTTCAAATCGTTCACTTCACAAATCGCGACGACGTTCTCACTCTTGAGCGTTCCATAGTGCGCTTTCGCGCGACCGGAGGCACCAATCAGCGCGATGTTGAGGCGGTTACTGGCAGCACCGGCACCAAATAATGAGCCAGAAGGCATGAGTAGCAGCCCTGCTCCAGCGAGTGCACTTTTCTGAATGAAGCCGCGGCGAGTTGCGGTTGTTTGCGACAATGCGATTTTCTTCATAATATTTGTGGGGTGATGTGATTTATCAATTATCCTAGATTCAGGAGTTAGAAGTTAGGAGTTAGGAGTCAGAAGTTAGTCCTTGGTAATGAAACGCTTACGAGAGCATTTCCTGTCGCCAATTTGGCGAATCGAAGATTCTTCATAAAGCACTGATATTCAGCTTCTAACTCCTGTCTTCTGACTTCTAACTACTCTTTTTATCAATTATTTCGATCTACATAGAAGGGACTACTGGCCGAAGCTCGTTGCCCTTCGCATCGACGGGACACAAGGCTTCTTCAGCCTCTAACTGAGCGACCATCGCCCTCACCATTGCGTTGAGCTTCTCAGGATTCGACTTTGCGAGATTTGTAGACTCCGCGAAGTCGTCCTTTAAATTAAACAGCTCGTAGTGTGATTGTTGTTTGTTCGTTTTCGGATAGTAGTGATAGACGAGCTTCCAATCGCCGTTTCGATAGCTGGTAAAATACTTACTGCGGTGATCATGCGGGAAGTGCATCAAAAACGCATCGGGGTGCGACTTATCACGCTCGCCCGTGAGCAGTGTTTTTAGTCCATAGCCATCGTAGATATATTCCTCTGGGTTCATCGCGCCTGCGACTTCAAGAATTGTGGGATACAAATCCATGATCGTGCCGAGTTGTGTCTGGATCGTCCCTGCAGCAATCGGCAATTGCTGCTGCCATGCATTCGCTGCATCAGGCTTTGCCCATGCAGCGATAAAAGGCACACGCATGCCGCCTTCGTAGTGCGTGCCCTTTTTGCCTTTGAGTGGAGCGGCACATCCGACTTCATGTGAGCTGCCTAGCGGCGCATCAGTGCCGTTGTCTCCCAAGAAAAAGATTAATGTATCCTCTGCCACGCCGAGCGTCTCTAGGTGATCCATGATGTCGCCGAGCGATTTATCCATACCCTCGACTAAAGTCGCAAATGCTTGTGCCCGCGCCGGCTTATCTGAATCGGCGTAGTTCGCAGCAAAGCGTGTATCCGATTCAAACGGCGAATGAAGCGCATAGTGTGACATATAGAGGAAGAACGGTTCCTCTGCTTCGACTGACTTAGTGATTTCTTTGTTGGCTTCGAGCGTCAACGCCTCGGTCAAAAAAATATCGCTATCATAGTAAGCCTCTAAATACGGCACATTATGTGTCATCTTCTTTGCATACTTAGGATGATTCCCATAATGATTACTCGCCAAGTAGCTTTTAGGACGCCCCCAAGGAGCACCACCAATATTCACATCGAACCCAAGGTTCAAAGGATCAGCACCCTCTGAATCAAGCGGCCCAAAGTGTGCCTTACCTAGAAACAGTGTGCGATAGCCCTCCCCTTGTAAGATGCGTGGCAAGGTCACATCTGCCTTTTTCAAACCAGACCAATTCCAATCACTAGGACCAAACTTACCCTTATTATTTCCCTCCGGTCGAATCCACTGCGTCGTCGCGTGACGTGTGGCATTCTGCCCGGTCATAAGTGTTGCCCGTGTCGGCGAGCACACACTCTGCGCATAGAAGGTGCTAAATCGGGTGCCCTGAGCAGCAAGGCGCGCCATGCTCGGCGTTCGATACCATTCGTTCAACGGATAGACCACTGGGTCGCCAGCATCGTCCGTAAGAAACGGCACTGACGTATCCATCACCCCCATGTCATCAACTAGGAAAACGATGATATTGGGCTTTTTCGCGGCACTCGCCGACATCACGAGTGCTGCGAAAGCGAACAGTGAAGTGGCTAAAAAATTCATGAATAATTATCGATCACGGAACTTAATTTCTTTGCCAGGGATCGCAGCCACTTCGGCTGGCATCACGACGGTGCCACGCTCGAAATCAATCGGACTCGGAGCTAGTTGCATCGCGTAATAAGGAGACTTTTGATTGGCGACCAGATCCACCCAACGAACTAACTGCCCAGTATAAGCAGAGATGCGTCCACCGATCGCACACAGCGTCGACTCCGCTACGGTTTGAGCGCAATTCAACGGCGTCCCTGAGCCTCGGGCACTTTTAATTAATTCCACATGCTCTTGGATCTGACTCACACCAGACTCTAGTTTGATGTCAGCCACAGACACATCATTGCCCTTTACTTTAGAGCCGATGGTCTGCCCTTCAGTGCCTCGAAAGCTCTCGCCAACACGATTATAGCAACCCGCAATCTGACGACATTGACTATGAATATGCACGCCATCGCCGTAATCGACATCCACACTGAAGAAATCGAATTGGTTGCCTGTCTCGCGGCGCGCGCGCCCCCCCATGCCTGTAAATGAGACTGGCGTGCGCCCGACATACCAATTCGCAACATCGAGCTGATGCACATGCTGTTCAACGATGTGGTCACCAGAGAGCTCGGTAAAGTTCAGCCAGTTGCGCGTCATATAATGCGCATCACTCTGATCTGGTTTACGTGAAGAAATCCATGGCACTTGGCCGTTCCACGAAACGACTCCGCCCACAATATCGCCAATCGCACCTGCTTCAATCTTCGCCTTCGTCATCTGATAGCTCGCATCGTATCGACGCTGCGTGCCTGCGATGATGGTCAACCCCTTCGCCTTGGCGAGCTCTCCAAGCGCGATCACTTTACGCGCACCTACAGGATCGACTGCAACGGGCTTTTCGATAAAGCAATGCTTCCCAGCTTCAACACAGGCTTCTAAATGTTGCGGACGAAAGTTTGGAGGTGTCGCCATTATGACAAACTCGGCATCGGACTCCGTCACCTTTCGATAGGATTCATAGCCTGAATACCCCTTCGAAGCATCGATCTTGAATCGTTTGATCGTGCCATCGACACGATCCTCAAAAACATCTGCGACGGCTACGACTTCAACCTCGATCCCGAGAATCTTACAGGACTGCAAGAACTGCCCGAGTGCCCCCTTGCCTCGTCCGCCACAACCGATCAATCCGACCTTCGCCTTTTGAGTGCCGATACCGTTGACAGTTTGCGCACCCAGTATGTTGAAAGTGGAAACTGCGGCGACAGACACCGCTGCTGCTTTTACAAAATCGCGTCGTGAGAAATTATTCATGATAACTGGTGGGATATGTTTTTGTTATTTAGTAGATTGGATATTTTCGGAAACAGACTGTCCGGCCGCCCAAAGGAAGCCGCGGGTTATCATTTCCATATACTCGGCCTGCAGCATGGTTTCGTTGTGATGGCCAATCGTAGTGGCAAACACACGGGTCTTGTTTGGTCCATAGGCATTCACCCAGATATTAGTATTCATCTTACCTGTCTTTTTAGACTTCGATTCAGCTAATGGTGTAGCCGTTGGGTAAATTTTATTAATATAATAGAGTTCTCCGTTCGGCGTCGTCCAATTGATCATGCCTTGCATCACCTCATGCTCTGGCTCAGTGATCTGCACTTCGAAGGGATGCTTCGGTCCATGTCCTGGCGAATGCACACCACAGAACTTAAACCACTCCTCCTTCGTCGGCCCCTCGCGGTAGCAGTGCATGGTGCAGTGAACAAGCACTGCCGGCACGCCATCGCGGTGCGGTTTCAGAATACTTTCAATATATTCGGGATCACCGATCTTCGCGAAGCATTCGTTATGAACGACCACATCGTAGCCCTTCGCCCAGTCTGGGTTCTTATAAAAGTCTAACTCAAAGCTGCCGTCACTGGTGCGTTGATGCAGAACCGTCCACTCCACTTTCATTTTGGAATTCAGGTCAATACTTGCGGGAATCACTTCGCGCTGTGCGTCGTAATCATGACAGCACCCGCCAGTGATGAGTAGTGCCTTGATAATCGGGCCTTTTGCCTTTTTCGGTTTCGCAGATGCAGTGCTGCACAGCGACAACGCTGCGAGTAGCACAACGAGATATAGGGTAATTTTTCGTAACATAATAAAGTGGGGGTTTTAGTTATTTCTTCTGAGGTTTGGGATAATCTTGATTCAGCTCTAATTCAGCATCACTCGGTGTGCGAGATGGCACGCCGCCCTCTGGCACGTCGCCCTTCGCTGTCCAGAGCACTGCGTTGAGCACGAGCTTTCGGAAGTCATCTTGCTGCCAGTTCTTATGAAAATGCCCACCCGTAAATCCGAATCCACGACCACCATCAGGGCGCTCGTAAGCCCATGCCACATGCTGTTTCTGGCCAGCACTCACTTCAGCCATAACCGTAGGATTACTACCACGCCTCTTATCTTTCGCACGCGAGGTCAAAGTGCTTACTGGCGGCAAAGCAGACAGAATCGGAGTCACTCCCATCATGTCTGGTTGAAAGCGCATGTGATAATACCACTCATCGCGAATTGTAAACGGCTCCACGCCATTTGTGATCGGGTGCTCTGGGAATTCGGTAAACTCCGCATCCCAATGTGGATTCACTGACCAACCTATTTCAAAATAACCACCGATCCAATCTAGGAACTGCTGCCCCAGCACGTCAGGCTCGACTTCGACTCCAAAATGTAAGCAAGACACACCAACGCCAGCGTCCACCCAAGTTTGAATTTCATCTTGATGCTCCTTTGCCATGTGGCGCTTAAATCCATCGCAATACATTACGATCGCATCCGGCATTTCGTCAGTCTCAGGCCAAGCGCCATTATCGACGACACTGGCTTTCACATCGAGACCGCTCTCGTTGAAGCAGCGAGCCAGTAACATGGATCCCGCACGGTGCTCATGCGCCCCGTAGCCGTGGCTCTTCTTTCCTGCCAAAAAAATGATGTCTTTAGTTGTTTCAGCAAACGCAGCCTGCACTCCACAGAATCCAAGAATGAGACTTAATAAAATATTAGGGGTTTGTTTCGCTTTCATAAATATTATGTGCTCTGACAGCTTTTTGAGGTGATGTGTTGCCAAGTATTTCGAAGAAAGTTCAAGCCCTCAACCGACAACTGCTCGGGACTGTTATATAAAGGACGCCAGATCGCTGCTGCGCGCGCAATTACTTGATTATCCTCAGAGAAGCTCTCGATCACGATATCACCGTCATAACCAATCCGCTGTAACGCAGAAAGCACGCCGGTCCAGTCCACATGATCCTGGCCCAACAGCCCGCGATGACTCGCACTCGCATGCACATGCCCGATATAGTGTGCGTGCTCGAGAATCGCAGCAGCAGAGTCGTTCTCCTCAATATTCATGTGAAACGTATCAATGTGTATTTTTAGGGCAGAACTCCCTACGCGGTTAATTAAATCGACCGCTTGATGTAATGTATTAACACAATCTGTCTCAAACCGATTGAGCGGCTCCATCGCTAAAGTTACTCCAACAGCTTCCGCTTTATCACAAATCGGCTTCAGCGCGGACGCGATTTGCTCCAATTGCTGCTCACGTTCCTCAGCCGTGTGACTCCCGGCACGCCCGGTTGTCGAATAAAACGGACCACATACAATCTTTGATCCCAATCGAACGGCCAGATCGATCAGCTCATTCAAATAGGTCACAGTCGCCGCAACTTCATCTGTATTCCCACGCAAGTCGCGCCCAGTAGGAAATGCGCCACAGATGATAGGGCATGACATTTCAGCTGCCTCCAACGCTGCCGACAGTTTTGAGACAGTAACCTCACTCGGCTCTACGATAGCGAGCTCGATGACTTCAGCTCCATAAGACTTGAACTGCTGAATCAAAGGTAGATCTGCATCGGTAAATCCGGAGCTAACAAGAAAAGTATTAAGGCCTAAACGCATGTGGGTATATATGTTGGACGGGTATGCTAACTAGAGTAACAGAACCATGGTTAAAATAACTTGGAAATTTTAAGCATTTATGTGTATATATTCGGCATTAATTCAAAACCTCAGTCACGGAACAATGAATACGCACCCTACCATCCCCCACCAGAACCTAGACCCAAACAGTATTCTCGCGCTGTTCTCTGCACTCGGTGACGTCTATTTCTTCATGAAAGATCGCAACGGGTGCTTTATCGGAGCCAATAACCTACAATTGGAAAAACTCGGTCTAAGCAGCGAAGAAGACCTCGTAGGTAAGACCGACCTCGACTTCTTTCCTAGCTACATGATCGCTCACTACGCTAAAGATGACGCACAAGTGATGGACAGCGGTGAACCTATCCTGCGCCGCGTCGAGTTAGTCGCCAACCCCGATGGCTCGGTGTCTTGGCACGTCACCAGTAAATTCCCGCTCTACGACAACCAAGGAGCCTGCGTCGGCATCATCGGCTGCATGCGCGACTTCGACCGTAGCGACAACGCCTGGCAGCCCTACCGCCGAATGAATGCGGTGGTCGATTATATCAACCAGCACTTTTCCGAGCCCATTGAGATGGCTCAGCTCGCCAAAGTCGCCAACTTATCGATCAGCCAATTCGAGCGCCGTTTCCGCACCGTCTTTGAGCAGACGCCCTCCCGCTTTCTTATCCGGTATCGACTCACGCGCGCCAGCCAGATCTTAATGCACAGCGACCACACCGTAAGCGAGATCGCCCAAGAAGTCGGGTTTTACGATCACAGTCACTTCACCCGCGAATTCCAAAAACTCTTCGGCATGGCTCCAGGCCGCTACCGCAAGACGCATAACAAAGGTGAATAGTGTGACGCTCTAGCCATAGGAGTTTGATGGCCACAAAGAGGCACTTCCGAGCGCAGCGAAAATCAACCGAAGGGCGAAACACGAAAATTCCTGCTGTTCGTTTTTGTCCTTCTTCGTGCCTTTTTTGGCTAAAATTCAGTGGTTTGGATTTTCATTACTCACGAAAAGTAAGAAGGTATCGAAATATGAAATGACATTCACCCGAAGGAGCGATCACCGCCAGTCATCAATCAGGACTACTCCCCGCGCGCTTCATCCGTTTCCGAATACGCAACAGCCCGCCAATCATCCCCCACGCGTCACGCAGCGGCTTCACCTTGCCTCCGGGCATTTCCCGCCATGGTATCGCCATCTGCTCGATCTCACAACCATGTGCGACCAAGGCCTGCAGTAACTCTACGTCAAATACGAAGCCGCGCTCCATCAATTGATCTCCCACCACGCGATACGCCTTTCCAGGAATGACCTTTGCCCCGCATTGCGTATCTTCAAAATCAATCCCAATCAGCCCGCGCACTAAGGCAGCAAATATCCGAAACGATAACGCACGTGACCATGGACGATGCGTCGGTGTATCCACCGAATCACGACGAATACCAATCACACCTGTATTTGGAAACTGCTCACACGCACGTTCGATCAAGCGCAGGAGCGACCCTGCATCGATCGCGCCATCGGCATCGACAAAGGCCAGTAAATCCGCTTCTGGACATGCATCCCACGCCTGATAGATCGCCCCGCCCTTTCGCGAGCGCTCTTCAAACAGCATCGCTTCAACATTTGGATAAATGACCTTCATGCACTCAACCAGTGCCGAAACCTTGCCTTTCTCCAGTGGAGACGAACCATCGTCCGCCACGATCCAACGCACGGAGAGGTCAGAGCTCGACAGCGCTTGTGCCAGCTTCGGCCCAAACAGTTCCAAGCGTCGGGAGTCATTCCAGACGGGCGTTACCACTACAATCTCTATATTTGAGGGGAGCACAGTCGTAAAAAAATACAGAATGCCTAACAACTCAACGGCAAAGCAAGATTGCAGGCAGCAAATAAGTCGCTTCATATGGAGCTTAATGTCGCAACATCTCATCACAGTCATCGCATGGGTCAGTATTTTCATACTGTCGCTTGTGCTGCGTCTGCATGACTTAGAGCAACGACCGATCCACGCCGACGAAGCAACCGGCGCACGGATTCTCGCCCAGCAATTGGCAGGCGAAGACTATGCATTCAACCCACAGCATTTTCATGGGCCACTACTGAGCCTCACGTCGATCCCCATCGCTCAGACCCGCGGAGAAGACACATGGGCGCAGCTCACTACCACGACCTTGCGCCTTAGCTCTGTCATTGCTGGCGTGCTACTGGTATTTATCCCGCTCCTATGGCGACGCTCCATCGGCACTTGGGGCGCATTAGCCGCGGCGGCATTGTTAGCGAGTTCGCCACTACTGGTCTATTACAACCGCATGTATATTCATGAGAGTCTACTGACATTGTTTAGCCTGCTGGCCTGCACTGCAGTCTTTCGGCTCACAGAAAAACCGACAAAGCGCATGGGCTTACTCACTGGTCTCGGCATGGGCTTGATGTTTGCGACTAAGGAAACCTTCGCCATCTCCATCCTTGCATGGCTACCAGCCGTAGGGATCTGCTATTGGTTCCAGCACCCGAAACCACGCCTTAGCCCCGCACATCTGCGTCCCTATATTCTGCCTGCCCTCCTACTGACGCTCACAGCATCCCTGAGTGCCGCCTATTTTTACAGCGATGGCTTTCGCTCCCCGCAGGGTATCATCGACGCGGTGCGCACCTACTTCGTTTACGAGACCACTGCGGGTCACGAGAAAAGCTGGAGCTACTATTTCGAGTTTCTCCTATGGCCCAAACAGCAGCTCGGCATTTGGTGGAGCGAGGCACTCATCGGCCTGCTCGCTGTGATCGCCGCCGTATTCGCAGTGCTGAAACGCGTGCCGCACCCAGCCGTGCTATTTCTATCCATCGCAACCATCGGTCACTTTATCATTTATAGCAGCATCGGCTACAAGACACCTTGGCTGATGATGGTGCCATGGGCACATGCCTGCTTGCTCGCTGGCTATGTGTTCAGCGATCTCTCAAATCTGAATAAGCGCTCCCGTGTCATCCTCACTCTGTTGCTACTCACAGGACTCGCCTACCAAACCAAACAAAGCCTCCACGCCAGCGGTCGATTCTCCAACGACATACGTAATCCTTACGCCTACGTGCCGACGAGTAAAGACGCGCCAGGCATCGAGCGCTGGTTACAGGAGTTGAGCGCAATGTCCGGCGCGCCTACGCTCAGTCCCATTGCTGTCGTCGGTCAAGAATACTGGCCCCTTCCGTGGTATCTGCGTAGCTTCGAAACCGTGGGCTATTGGCCTGCTCCCATTGAAGACCTGACCAAGTTCCCCATCGTCTTTGCCATGCCTGCGCAACAGCTAGCTTGCGAAGAGCTACTGAGTCGCACACACGTCACACTTCCGCGCGGACTACGCGCCAACGTCTCCACCACACTTTACCTACGCAACGACATCTGGCAGCGCTGGATGCAAACCGCTGAAAAATGAGCAACATCCATCAATTCGACCACAACGCGATGAAGTGCACCTTCGTCTTTCGCATCGTTTCAGACGATGAGAAGCTAGCCCACACGGTCGCATACACTGCGATCACCCTGCTCGACGAAATCGAAAATACACTCAGTCGCTATATCGAAGGGAGTGATGTCTTCCGCATCAACCACATGGAGACCGGTCAAACATTGCTAATCAGCGATATGTGCTACGACTGTATACGACAGGCCGCCGAAGCACATGAGCAAACCGGTGGCCTGTTCGACATCACACTCGGCACAGTCATCGAACACCAGAAGAACGAGCTCCAAGGCGACACCCCAACACTCGCAGGCAAACTCAGCATCGATCCAAACCGCCCCGCCATCACTTGCGAAGCAGCAGGCCGAGAGATCGACCTTGGCGGTATCGGCAAAGGCTTTGCACTCGATCAAATCAAACTGTTGATGGAGGAATGGGGCATCGAATCGGCACTACTCTCAGCCGGAGCCAGCACACAACTCGCATTCGGCTCGAAGACATGGCCGATCGAACTCAGCGGCGATCAGAACGGGCAGAGCATTGAATTGAGCAACCAAGCCTTAAGCGCCTCAGGTATTGGCATCCAAGGCAGCCACATCGTGTCGCCGATCTCCAGCGACGAGCCCAGCTACCACTTTAAGCGCGCTTGGATCCTACAGCCCAGCGCCGCCATGGCCGACGCCTGGACCACCGCACTCATGCTAATCGACCCCGAGCAACTCCAAGCATTTGAAGCACCCGAGAACACCCTCTACTTCGAGACGGAGACTGGCATTCAAAGCCTGCAAGCGATGCAAGCGAGTAACGACTAGGCGGATTCACACCTATTGCACGACGTAGGTGTGCGGGGAAATACTTTAACCACGAAGGTCACTGAGACACGAAGGCTTAGAAGACTATGAATCCGAGCAAATCACCCACTCAAATACAGCGTGCTGGCTCCGTGTCTTTGTGTCCTCCAGCGAAGCGAGTGGTTTAACTCACGCACATCATGATTTGTAATAAAGTGCCGCGGCTTATGCGGATCTACTGAACGCGTGGGAGGGACGGCCTCCGCGCCGTCCGCCGAGCCTCAGCACGGAACCGAAGCACCAGCACACCGCAGGACGAGGCAGAGCTCGTCCCTCCCTAGTGGGTTGAGCTAAGAATCTCAGACGCGTCGCAATCAAACTACCTACTCCGCAAACGGCTCAAACAACGCCAAATCCACCTCTGGAAACCAATTCACCTCTGCGGCCGCGGCACCCAGCTCCGTCTCTGGACAACGCACGACCAGTAACTTATAGCAACGATCCGCCGCCTCTGGATCGCGCAGTCGCAACCAGTCACCAGCTTGGCAATAAATACGCGCGGCATCTTCATCATTATTCGGCAACAAGCCCGCCGCCAACTCCGCAAGCTGCGCCGCACGATACCGATAGTGAAAGCGCTTATTCGGGCGCACCACGGTCGCCGCCGCTCGCTTCGACTCTTCCCATGTCATTTGGTTGAGTCGAAAGTTCGGCTCATAATAATTTTCCGCGCGCTCCTCATACGTATCGCCCCACTCAAAGGATCCACCATGCCAAGCAAAGTCAGGTGCTAGTTCACTTCCGACAAGCGACATGCCATAGTCACGCATCAGTCGCGCAGCAGCCCAATACTGTCGCGCTCGACTCGCAGCATCGGCCTTAGAATCACTCGCGCCTCGCATCGCAGCTACATACTCGCTCGCGATCGTCTGCACCTCAGGGTCGAAAAATTCCAGCGCTGCGTCAAAGCGCCCTTCACGCATCAACCTCCGAGCAATCAATGCATGTGCTCCGTCAAAATCAGAGTGCACCGCATCTGGATCCACAGGCTTCAATTGCTTCCCCCATGCAATCAACTCATCCACATACAATACGCGTTCCAATACATAGGCACAATCCTCCCAGCTCCCCGACTTATTAAAGCAATCCGCAGCCTGAACAAACGACTTCTCCCGTAGCATCAAAAGCCCCAACTCGCCCCACGCATGCTCCGCATTGACTCGTCTCCAGTCCACACGACCGGCGTCCATTTCCGTCGTCAGAGCCAACATCAAGGTGCGCCCTTCTTCGATACGCCCATCCCGTAACAGCAACTTACTACGCACCCACAACGCCAAGCCGTCTTGCGCATCCGCATATTGAAGCCACAGCCTCGTCGCCGAAATATTATTCTGTTGATATTCGATCAATGCAAAGCGCCCCGCCTCCTTCAAGGTCAACGCATCTGGCGATGGCAACGCACTCAAGAAGCGCTGCAGATTCGTCGACTCGCCATAACACTCAGTCATGAGATATGCCGTCAACACCGCACGCGCATCCGCATCACGCACTAGGCCATGTAGCATCGCGGCATCCGCATTCTCAAATGCTTCACGCGCGGTCACGCTCAGGCTCCACGACGCATTATGATACCCCGCCCCCCACTGCTGTAGATACAAGCGGATCGCCAATTCATAGCGCTCCTTCAAGTCAGATCCATATAGATAGTAACGTGCCTCGCGCCCATAGCTCGCAGCGGCTAAGCCTTGCGCATCCGTATAGCCCTGCGCCACCAAGGCACGCACCAACTGAAAATACTTGGGCGCATCCGTCTCTCCCAACTTACCAATCATATAAGCCGCCATCACCGCACGCGCCTGTCGCACGGGCTCGGGCAACTCGAGCACCGCCTGCCAATGCACACGAGCGGCATCAAAGTCTTTTTTATAATACGCCAACGCACCGTCCAAGTAATATTGAAATGCTTCGGGTAAAGCACTCGGCACACTCAATGCCTCAAACGCAGCCAGTGCCTCTGCCCGCTCAATCTCATCCACGGGCGGTTGATAATACTCAAACTCCTGCCGATCTAAATAGTCTTTAGCCTTATTGAGCACCTTCCTAAATTCTCGATACTTCGCCAACAGCTCAACCTGCGCATCAGCATCCAACCCACTCGAAGCCAGCACTTCTGCCAATTCCATTTCAGGGCTCAGCACTTCATCCAGCACCGCAGTATACGGCACGCCCTCAGGAATCAAATATTTCAGCTCCGCAGCAAACCCCACTTCTGGCGGCGCATAAAACACATCGTCGTTACGCAACACATACGCCTCGGGAATCCAAGGCCCACAGGCGAAACAGGAGGAAATAGAAAGAAGAAATACAGTAAAGAAACGTGTCATAAAAAAGTTATGGAATGAGTGTAAAATGAAGTGCGGCCTCGGCATCCATCCGCAACCAACCGATCGTCCAGCGCGTGCCTTGCGGCAAAAGTGGTGCCGCCATCGTATCTGGCCATTGAAAAGTCAGAGCATGATCTGGCTCAGTCTTGACGCTATAATTACGCTGCCCATCCCAGGCAATGACCGCAGCATCCGCCCATTCCACCGTCACTTGTTGCGGCGGCTCCATCGCCAACAAGGAGCGCTGCTCAAGTTGTATCTCAATCAATCCATCGGCCTGCGCAACGCCCTGCACCTGCCAACTCGACTGACCAACATGCCCCGCCATCACCGCACGCCAGGTCACCGCATCCCAATTGAACCGCTCCCGCCCAATCGGCAGGCGATACCAAATCACCCCTTCGCAGTGATCAGGAAGCGCATTCTGCAAGGCACGCACGACTTCCGACAGCGCAACAGGCTCTGCACGAATCACGCGATAGCGTAGCTCCGGGTCATCGACCAAAGGCGCATTCTCGCCCGACACTTTGACTAATGCCCCCGCCTGATCAAAGCCCACGCGATACCCATACGTCGGCAGCGCAACATGATACGGCACAGAAAAAGCACTCGCCTCCGCAGCCCAACGCAGCGCGTCGTCAGGATCACACAGCATGACGTTCGACTCAATCGAGTCGGGTCGCTTCACACTGTGCACCTGCAATACAAAATGATCCGTCAGCCCCACCAATTCACCAAAGGCCTGCGGACGCGTCATCCACGTCGGCAACGTCGTGACCGATAGCGGCACCTCACCCAGCACCGGACGCAACGCGCGCAACCACTCCGCATAGCCCTCCAATTGACGCGTCGCACAATCGAAATCAATCTCCACTGCGGCAGCAACCACACCAGTCGCACGCGCTTGATCCAACGCCACACGCACTTCGCTCAACAAGCGCCGCGTCATAGGTTGATCCGCATCAAACGGTCCACGATAATTCCCAACTCGAACCGCAAAACTTATCGGGAGCGACGTCGCAGCCAGCGCTTCGTAATCGACTGGCACACGCACTACCGATCCGCCATCCGCCGAAGGCGAGAGCTCCGCAACCAGCACGGTAAGACCATCCAACTCGGCAGCATGCGCCTCAATCGAATCAATTAAACGCGGCGTCCACTGACGCTGCCACACATACGCCTGATGCGGCACATCCACCGCACGCAGCACACTCAAGCCGCAAAGCAGAAGTATGAAGCATCGGAAGACTGGTAGCGCACAAAACATGTTGCATGATGCTTAAATCGGCACCGCAAATCATGCAAGTGAGCTTTCTGAAATGTGAATAAGTTTCGGCGATTCGAAAGAACCTCGGCCTAAAAATGATAGATGCTAACACGCATTGTTGGGGAGGGATGGCCTCCGCGCCGTCCGCCGAGCCTAAGCACTCAACCTAAGCACTCAACCAAAGCACTCAGCCTAAGCGCCAGCACACCGCAGGACGAGGCGGAGCTCGTCCCTCCCCCAAAGTCATTAGCCCCTACCCTCGCCCGCAGGGCACTCTAGCGGAGCCTGCTGCGTGCGCGTAGCGTTTTACGCAGCGGTTGTAAAATCAATCGTCCCCCATGAGGGGATCACTGTCCGCAGGTCCAAGCTTGCGAACTCGAAGCTCCATACCGTTCGAGCCTTCGATTAAGACTCGATCTCCACTGCTGACGAACCCAAGCGTCGAGATCGCAGTGCGTTCTTCACCATCAATTGCAACCTTCCCCACCGGCTTCAAGTCTGTCGTGGCAAAGCCGTATCTGGGTAAGCCTTCAACTTCTGTTTTCTTCTTTTGGATCGATTCGTTTTTTAGAATGACCTCCTCCTTCGCGGGGAACCAAAATGCCCACTGGTAAATCAACCAACAGAGGATCCCAACGACCATAAAATCACAATCGTAGAGCTGCCAGATAAACGGAAATGCCAGGATAAATACCACAACCGAATAAGCCTGCCATGCTTCAACCGGGAGCGATGTCAGAAACAAATGTAACAAGCAAAAGAGCCCAGCCATTCTGATGAAAATACCAAATGGGTGCTTCCAGTTGTCGCTGACCTGCGGATCCTGATGAGTCAACAACCACAACAAAAACATTGTGATACTATAAGCAGCCAAACCTATCAGAATTTCATCCATTACCAATACCCCGTTTGTTGAAATACGACGCGGGCCCTCTGATTAATATATGCGAGAAAATTGGACTCAGAAATAGAAGACCTTGCTCGACACCCATGACTGTGAGGCTCCTAGTGAATCCCCAAATGCTTCACGGACTCAACCTGACCATCAATAAACTTAATATTAAACTGCCAACCTCCGTTACCAGTATCAAACCTGTAAACTAGAACATTATCCCCAGCGGGAAAGAATGGGAAGTTATAGACACTCTCACTAGAACTCTTTGGGTCACCCAAAAGTTCAATTACTTCTTTCTTATTATACCCCAAAATATCTATTGTGTTAAATACTCGCTTTGCAGCTCTAACGGCCTTCATCGAAGATGCCTCCCCCTTATACCCACTTGTTCTAGGTGTCGTATGCCACATATACTTCATATCTTCCTTTATATCTTCCGACTTCGTTGAATCGTCATAATAAATATCATCATAAACGGCCAAAATCTCGGACTCTAGTTCCACTTCATAGGGAATGCCCCAATGCACTGCCGTCTCTTCAGTTTTAGTGTCAGACTGAATCACCCAGATATACTCCTTCTTTTTTATATTCTCTGATTCTTTAATCGGTAACTTTACATTAACATCACTGAGCTGATCAGGTGAAATACTTCTTAAAATATTACCTCCAGACAACAAGCCCACTACATTCTCACCATTCTGTTCCTGATTCGTGAATAAGCCCCTGATGATAGCATCGCAGAAAGGTATAGATTCTTCGATTTTCACATTATGACCAAATGCAATCGATGAACATAATAGAAATATATATCCTGCAATTTTATTCATCTTTTTCTTAGACCAAGCTATCATTGAATTTCACGTTATCATCCTAACCCAAATCAGGTCAAACGACATTTTGAAAGGATAAAATCTACTCCCCTAATGCAATATGATTCCAGATGCCCGAAAGTATACTGTCACGTAGCTAAATCCAATCAGCGCGCACGCTTCATCTTCTTCGCTTTCAACTGCCCACAGCCTGCCGACACATCAATGCCACGGCGTTGGCGAATCGTGCTGGGGATCCCCGCATCCTGAATGATCTGCTGAAAGGCACGTGAGCGTTCTTCCGTTGGCATCGTGCCATCAAAGCCTTCAGTCGGGTTGAGCGGAATCAAATTCACATGCGCATCCATGCCTTTTAAAAGTGCCGCCAGTCGATGCGCATGATCGTCGCTATCGTTCACACCACCGATCAATGTCCATGCAAAGAACACGCGCGCACGCTTGAGCGCCGAATATTCGCGACAGGCTTCGAGCAAGTCAGCCAAGGGCCAGCGCTTATTTATCGGAATCAATTTGCCCCGCTCTTCATCACTTGCACCATGTAAGCTCACCGCCAGCGAATAACGCTTCGGGTGGCGTGCGAGTTTTTGAATGCCGGGAATATAACCGACTGTGCTGATCGCGACACGTGCTGGTCCAATATTTAAACCACGGTTGTCCGTGATGATGTCCAAGGCTTCCATGGTCGGCTCGAAATTATGCAAGGGCTCTCCCATCCCCATCATCACGATGTTCCTTAGAGTTTCGCCTTGGGTGCGACGCAGCTCGCGCTCGACATGGTGCGCCTGTGCCACGATTTCACCCGCGGTCAAATTCCTCGAAAATCCCATTTGCCCCGTTGCACAAAAGACACAGCCCATCGCGCAACCGACCTGACTACTAAGACAAGCAGTGTAGCGCCCCGGAAAGCCCATCTGCACTGACTCGACCTCGGTGCCATCATGCAGGCGTAACAAATACTTACGGGTAAAGCCATCCGAACTGGCGGTATCATCCACTGAATCGAGCACGCACGGCTGGACCGCCGCCTCGCTGGCCAACCAGCGCTGCACGGGTGGCAAAATCCCCTCAGAGGTCTCCAGATTATCTCGCAGCAAACGCCGTTGCACCGCACTAAATAGCGGCTTGGCATGCACAGGATTTACCCCTGATGCAGCCAATTCAGCTTCCAGCGCCTCATAGCGCAGACCTTCCAACGAAATACTCATACTGTCATTGCGTGTGTGCAGATCGCATCCACGTCAACTCCGTATCGCAGCCAAAGTCAGAAGTCGCTCCCATAGAGCTCATTACCAACCGTTGTTTAGACGGTCAGCTCCTAACGACTACAATTGACATCCATCGTTACAACCCGCATTATTAAAGGCCTCAGATTCCAACCAACTACTGGGTGGAGTCGTTATTACTCAACGAATATACATACATAATGGAACTCAAAAAACTATCTACTCTCTTCATCGCGTCTCTCATGCTTGCTGGCACATGCCTCGTAACCACTGGTTGCGGCGAAAAGAGCGACGCAGACAAAGCAGCTGACGCTATCGAAGACGCAGGCGACAAGGCTGCAGATGCAGTTAAAGGTCTTACAGACTAAGACGCACACATAATTCACACGAAAGGCGCTCCCGTTGGGGAGCGCCTTTTTTGGGTTTAGCGCAGTCGAGTTCCTTCAGGGTCTCGACCGATAAGGCGAACGATCCCATCCCTCCAAACAGGTGGCCACCTACCCTGTGGCTCACGATTTAACAACGTAAGCGTGTTGAAAATAATTTTAACCACGGAGGTCACAAAGGCACGAAGGTCTATAATGATAAGAGCAGAGCATGGGCTCAAATACAGTATACTCGCTCCGTGTCTTTGTGTTCTCTAGCGAAGCGGGTGGTTTAAATTTCTGATCGGTTAGCGCATGTATTCAAGACACCTACTCACGATTCCACATACGGCATCGCTGGTGGCACCTGCCCTTTCGCGCGCTTTCTGGACACGAACACTTCTGACCAATCCATCTTTGCGGTTGCGACCATCAATACGGCCAAGGTCGCGACTGCACCGACGGCAATCGTCACCCCGCTCAGACCATCGAAAAAGAAGGAATAGCTGAACAAAACCATGTAAGCGAATTGCGCGGGCAGCGCGATCCGCGTCAACGCACGGCCACCGACTGCATGCAGATAGCCGCAGACCAGCGCGAGCGATACGCCTGCCGAGAGGAAGAAACACAGATGAATCGGCATTAGATCCACCGTATACGCGAACAGCAGTTGAAACGCGAAGCACCCTGCTGCCAGAAAGAAATAGTTCATCGGGTGCAGGTTCATCCCAGTTACCGCTCCAAAGATCAGTAGCACCGCAAAAAAGAACAATAGCGACACTGGAGCAAAGAAACTGATACGACTCGCGACGGGGCCAGGATTGAGCACTTTCGGCATATCCATACCGATTGACTGTGCACCGATCACATCGGGATAGTCCCAGATCAAATCCCAACCACCCGCACTGATGACACTACGATCCGTGGGTGATCCCGTGCCAGCTGGAAAATTGATTTCGTCAAAGTCAGTCTCCATCGTCAGCGCAAAATTTTGCACACGATCTGCGTTGCCCAAATTATAATCCCAACGATTCAAACCGCGGGCATGATACGTCACCTTCAACGGCGCGCTGCCATGCGCAGGGATCACCACAGCCTGTGTGATCGTGCCCTCACGTAAGACAGGTTCGTCCACACCAGCACCATCCAGCTCAAAGGTGAATGCATTAAAACTCGCATCCTGTGAGGGTAAGGTAAACGCGACATACACTGTCTGATCAATCGGCGTCGGATTTGGTATTTCATAGTGTGCCTCGAATTCAGTCTTGTAAGTGCGATACCAAAACAGCCCCTTCCGTTTCGGCTCATAGCCCAGCTTCACATCGATCTGGCTCACACTCGGGCTCACCGCGCTACGCCCCGACGCACCCGCTGGCGAATCATACCATGCGATGGGATGCGCTTGCCGCAATTCAGGGCCCCAGCCCTTCATAACTTCATGGGTGAATGCACCCGATCGATCCACCGAGCGATGCGTCAACGCACCCCCAAGTATAAACCACGCAACGGCGGTGCAGATATAAATGAACCCTACAGCAAGTAGAGAGAGGACTGTTAGTTTGTGTGTATGCATATTTTTTAAAAGTAGTTAGAAGTTAGGAGACAGAAGAATGTAGGGGCTTTGCTTGCGAAGACCGCGTCTCCTCGGTAAGGCATCGCAGGCGCTCACGAAGCGCAGACACTGTTTGATCTCAAATTTGAATGGCCCTCGGATGTCATCGCATTCGATACATTGATTAGGAGTAAGAATTTGGCAGACGTGCCACTCATTCAAAGTTCGACGTTCAGTGTTCTAAGTTCGAGCAGTTCTACTGCTCCAGATCCTTTCGTGTATAATACAGCGCGGCTTGCGGCACTTCGTCGTCACAGATCTGTTTGCTCAGGCAAATCGGTTTACCGTTTGCACCACCGGCATCGATCACGACATTGCCCTCCAACGCGGTGGCTTGGTATTCGGCAGGTAGTTGCACCTGCCAGTTGACTTGATGGATAAAAAGTGGCGTGCGTGGCAGCTCCAACTGCGCCTTACCTTCAACTGGATCGAGTTTGTTGCCTTTGGTGGTATACACATAAGTGACCATCGTCTGCGCTTCCTTCGAGTTCACCTTTGGCAAGATCAACGCTAGATCGCCCTCGCCTTCGATCAACGGCTCGACCGCCCGACCATTCACGGCGCAGGACAATAGCTTCCCCTCCTCAGGTAGTCTAAAGCTGTAGCGCGTTTGTGAACGATGCTCAATAATGACCTGCGCCTTGTGCAGCATCCCGCCCTCACTGACCACCTCCGTCCAATACTGCGCAAGCGGCACCGTCGCTTCGGATAGCTTTAAACGTGGCAGCACTTGGGCAGTCACGCGCAAGAACCCCGCGTCTTGCGCGGGGGCAGTCAACAATGTCTTCGAACCGACCAACTCAGACATCCAACTCGGCACGCGTCCGACGTCCTCCCACGACTCACCTTCCGGTTGTATTGTATAGCCTTCAAACGGCAGCACATAGTAGGACTCATCCCAATGTGCAGCATTCACGACCGACACGCCGCGCACGTCCCATGACGAATCCACAGGCTGGATCGGCAGGTCATAGACCAACTTAAGCTCACGTGCCAGCGTCTGATCATCCTCCCAGCGCACATGCACGACCGAACCAGCTTCAGTCATCTCAACTTCGTAGCGTCCACGTAATCCTGCACTACTTAACGTCCTCAACTCAGCGGCAGCGGGAAGATGCAAGTGCGCCTCCGAGGTGCGTCCCCCATCCGTGGCCGTTAATCGCAAGCGACATGAGACTTGTATCGCTCCCGCCTCATCGCGCACTAGATACTGCGCTAGACCTTTCCAAGCCGTCGGCGCCAAGGCTTCTTGCTCATATAAGGCAACACGCACCGCACCACCCGCAGCCGGTAGGCCATAGACGGTCTTACCTGCATTCGCACCCACGGCTCCCGAAACAATCAACGCCGCAGGATCTCCATCATATTGAATCGTCAACGCACTGCGCGCGGCTGGCACCGCCTGAAAATCTGCAACGGTTCGGCGGCTGCCAGACGTTGAGCTGCTCGCCCCCATGAGGCCAAGTCGAACTATCGCATTCGCCTGAGGCTCTAGTAACAGGCAGAGCATCCCATCGTTCGGCACCAGCTTCGCATCGACCGGATCCACCGACACCAACACCGCAGAGGTCGGCACGAGCGGCACTACCTGCCACACCTCTGATAAATTCGAGATCGAGAAACTGGCCTGTAATGCCGGCGCCTCGGTGTCGTCGCAGTTCAGCGTATAGTCAGCCGAATGAATCACCATCGCGACCGGCGACTTCGGCACTTCCGCTTCCAGACTCTGCTCGACCGCACTCACACGATCCAACAGTCCCGCCAGTTCCGCATACGGCATCGTCACCGAGGCCTGTTTCAACTCTGAGGCCACCGCGCACAGCGCCCCCGCACATATTCCAGTCATTAAGTAAGCAATCAATTTTCTCATCGCTCACCATCCTAACCGCTCTGTTTGAAAACAGTATGAACTCACTGTGAAATCGAGATGGAATCTTACATAATCCTATCCTAATCTTAGTATCCCCTTGGCATGTGGTTTAGAACCGCCTAGATCGCAGAGCGATCACATCGCCATGAATCAAAGACTCAATAAGATCCAGCGATCCAAGAAGGCATAATTTCAGGGCAAATAACCTGTCCTATCACACCTGAAATACGGCCATATCATTATCCCCTACAATTGGATAATAATAGTAACGGAGACATTAAAATTAATGATTTATCACCAGATCGTCCGACCGTATATTTTTAATTTGCAATTAACACTAACTTATAAATAGTGATCTTAAAATTATGCTACGCTATTTATTAATTGGTTTGTGCTGCCTCGGGTCGCTGCTGTCTTGTCAGCTGAATGCGGCGGGGGGTGATAGTTTGATTGCTCGATTGCAGCCTACGGGGAGTATTACCGATAAGGCGAATATCCTCCCATCAAGCCAAGAGAAGCGATTACGCGGTATGTTGGATCAGCTCAACGCGCAGACAGGCGCGGCGTTGGTGGTCGTTACGCTGCCCTCGATGGAGGGTGGACAAATTGATGATTTCACCAGCCGTTTATTTGAAAAATGGGGAGTGGGTCAGGCGGATAAAGATAATGGCGTAATGCTCTTGATCGCAGTGAAGGAGCGTAAGATGCGGATCGAGGTCGGTTACGGCCTCGAGGGCGTGATCCCCGACGGCGTGGCGGGCTCTATTCGAGACGACTATGTGCTGGCGAACTTCAAACAAGGTAAGATGGCGACTGGCGTGGAGTCGGGCGCGCTGGCCTTGGCGAATCGGATTGCGAATCACTATGGGACAACCGTCGCAGCGAAACCGACCAAGCCTGTGGTTCGGCAACGTGTAAAAAGAAAGGACAAAGACGATTGGTTTGTAGTCCCATTCTTCTTTCTGATATTCGGCTTCATCATGTATAGCAAACTTCGCAATGGCGACGATGACGACGACTATCGTGGCGGTCGCTATGGCCGAAGACATCGTAGCAGCGGTTGGTATATCGGCGGAAGTTCCGGCGGCAGCAGCTTCGGAGGCGGCAGTAGCTTCGGTGGCTTCGGCGGAGGGAGTAGCGGAGGTGGAGGCGCTTCTGGCGGTTGGTAGCACGGATCTATCAGTAGGACTCATCAAATGGACAGACAAGACGCAGGTCAGCCGGAGATGGCGTAGCAATGCCTGTTTCACTTAAACTTACTTTAAATTAGACAATCAATGAAACCAGAAACATTTACAGAATCAGTTAAGCAAGCACTCGGAGATCAACTTCAAGCCGTGGTGCTTTACGGCTCATCCGCAGCAGGCGACAGTATTGCGGGGAAATCGGATTATAATCTGCTCCTGCTCGCCAAAACGTGGAGCGTGGCCAACCTAAATGCCTTGCGCACCGTCGCCCCCAAATGGCAGGAGGCCGGCAACCCTGCCCCACTGTGCTTTACACCTGAACGCTTCAAGGGCGCGGGCGATGTCTTCCCTATGGAGATGTTGGACATCGCGGAATCACACCGCGTGCTCTATGGTGATGATCCAGTGGGCGCGATTAAGGTAGATCGCACCCACTTGCGTCATCAGGTGGAATTTGAGCTACGCTCGAAGCTGCTCAAATTGCGCCAAACTTACTTACAGTTGCGCAAGCCCGAGAAAGGCCTAGCACAATTATTGGTGGAGTCGCTCAGTTCATTTCAGACGGTGTGTCGCGGAGCGTTGCGCTTGTTTCGCGACTCAGTGCCTGCGGATAAATCAAGCGCGATGCGTGCACTGGCTGACGAGCTCAATGTATCGATCGATGCCTTTGAGACGATTCACCAAATCAAGCAGACCCCGTCGCTTGCCAAGCAGCACGACATTCCCGAGCTATTCAGCCAATACTTAGACCAAATCGAGCGCGTGCTTGATCAGATCGATTCACATTCACAGTCTTAAACCATGATTGAAAAACAAAAAAACGGATGCTTGATGGGGACACTCATCGCACTTGGCGTGGCGTTGGTCATCGCGTTGATCGGCTACACCTACGTCAAAGGTATTTACAATGACATCGTGTCCAGCGACGAAGCGGTGGATGCAGGCTGGGCACAGGTAGAGAATGTGCTGCAGCGACGCTACGATTTGATACCCAATCTGGTGAATACGGTCAAAGGCTTTGCAAAGCAGGAAAAGGATGTGTTGACCGAAGTGACTGCCCTGCGCAGCCAGTGGGCAAAGGCCGGTTCGGTCTCGGAGAAAGCACAAGCAGCGACCGGCCTCGAAGCCGCGTTGGGACGCTTGATGGTCATCTCTGAGCGCTACCCGGATCTGAAATCGAATCAAAACTTCCTTCGCCTTCAAGACGAACTAGCAGGCACCGAGAATCGCGTCTCCGTAGAGCGCCGTCGCTACAACGAAGCGGTGCAGCGCTATAACACGACGATCCGCACCTTCCCTGCCGTGACTATAGCTAAGAGAATGGGGCTCGAAAAACGTGACGCGTATTTCAAAGCTGTGAGCGATGCCAGTGCCGCGCCCGTGGTGGACTTCGAGTAGGGCGTAAATTCCCGGAGGATGCAGACTAAAGTCGCAGGTCGGTTCCTTTAGGTTTGAGGGAAGCGATATCAATGGCCATGTAGGTCGAGCACCTACATTTGACAGGCTCATGTCTGGCAAGGAACACGACTACGCTTAACATCAAACTTAAAAGAGTCGTTAGGTCAGCCCAGCAATTAGACTGTGAGTGCTTTGGGCGCATGTGAGCGAAGAGACTCTATTAACTCATCGACGTTACGCTCAAATGGGAGCCCTTCGCATTCGTCGATGAACTGCTCGATCTCTTCCTCACTATATTGATGTGGAATATCATAACGCTCAGGGTGCTTCAGAATATAACGAGTCATCTCCTCAATATCCTGCGGGCGGTCAGCCAATCGTGGTATATCAAGCTGGCAGAGCGAAATCTCAAAATACAAACGATCATCAATCGTGCCATTTGCGAGCTCTTCATCTAACGATGTATAAGCTAAACAAATAACGTGCATGCTCTGTGAAATTTTCTTAAATGAATCGGCCAGCCAGCCCTGCACCTCCATGGGTAGGGTCTCGACATAATGCAGCACCAACGTGGTGTTACGCGCTCGTTCTAAAATGATCCCCCAACGCCCCTTCGGACCGATTAACAGTTCGCTCAAATCGATACTACTCATTTCATTACACCTGCATTCAACGAAGTCACTCTTCGCATAAGGGCCATAATTATGAATTAGGCGTGCGATATCAGGTTTACCGATCCCCTCAGGGCCAGAGAGTAAGATCGGCTGCTTGTTATGTATCACTTCTCCTAACTCGCGGCGCACCTTACCGATCTCTCGACTATTACCGACCAACGCAAGGCACTCATCCATACGATTACTCATCGCAACTGAACTGAGTGCATGTGTCTCGCCACGCTCTTTGCCAAGCGCCACGCGTATCGTCGCATGCAATTCACTAATCACGAGTGGTCTAGTCACTACATCTAAAAATGGCCATTGCACGACAGCGGCTCGAAGTCGCTGATCAAACACTGCTGCCAACAAGATACATCTGACCTTTGGCTCACGTTTACGTATCCGAACGACCAGCTCAAAGCCTCCAGTCGGTTGCACGCTAGAATCAATGATGACCAGCGCATGCCGCTTCGTTTCAAATAAACGCATGGCATCAATCGAATCTTCTGCCTCATCGATCGTAGAACAAAGGCTCGAGCAAAGGGTCGCAATCAGGCTTCGCTCTTCAGAAGAGTGATCGACAATCAGTATTGATGAGGAATCCATATATTCGAGGTATAAACAAAGCCCGAGCGACGTATTGACGGGCGACAATATGCATAAACCTGTAGATAATATACCCTAGACAAACAACAACACTCACCCTACTGAAAGGTGTTTTACGTTTATTTTACGACCAAGGGATCCTTCGGTCCAGGTGCCTCGATTGAGTGTGCTTTGCCGCGAGGATGGGCAAAGTGATTCATTCGTTTAAGCTTAAAAGAATAGTTAGAAGGCAAGAACTAGGTGGCATACGAGCACGTATCATGATTTTGGAGCGTGCAAGTGATGGGCTGAGGATCGGCGCCTCCGAAAATGTGTTGAGCAAACATCACAATACTTGATGCGCAGCAGTATTGAATCTGAGAATCCGTGCCCGGTTCATACACTTCAGTCCGCAAAATTGGCGACGGCATTCTTGAACCTCAGCAACTCACTACCAAAGTCTAACGTCTGACTCCTGAATATAAGTTAAAAGACCTCCCAAAATCCTCCGCGAACTCGGCAGTTACATTCCTTACCAGCTTTAGTCAGTATTTTGGCGGGTCCCACCTTGCCGCATAGGCGAGGTGGGACGCAGACGGCGAACAGGTTGATTGCCGCTCACTAACAGCGATACGCGCATTCTATTTTACTGGCCGTATCCACATGCAATGCCCGCCGCCTGGAGCGATGACTACAGGAATCGCATCGCCTTTCTTTGCGGTGATTTTTTTGACTTGATACAATTCACGACGTGTTTCTGTCGGCTTCAACTTTATCTTTTGCATCTTAGCTTCCCGCTTATTCATCGGACCGATGAATTCGTAGTGCGCATTTGGAGCGTCTTCATAAAGCGTAACGTCATAAGTTACGCCTTCTTCGAGAAAGTCCAAAGATACACTGGTTGTGCGGCCTGCTTCATCTGCCAATGCCGCGACGAACCAGGCATCACCAGCTTGGCGAGCCAGTGTGATGTATTTCCCAATCTCAGCCTCAAGCGCTATCGTTTGATCCCAGTCCATCGGTAGTTCTGCAATGAATTCGAAGAGATCCGCCTTACGACGGTAGGCATCAGGAATATCGGGTAGAGTCACAAGCCCACTAGGAAACAACATACACTGTGCCACCTGAGACACTACAGTCGAAGGCAACTGCCGATGGCATTTCTCACGAGTAATAAACGAGTCTAGGTCAAACATGCCGCAACTGCGATCGACCGGACCAGCAAGCCCGAACACGAACAAGTTGTTGATCACTCGACTCGGCGTGGCGGCAGGGCGTTGACCAGAATCCAGCATGCTATTCACATATTCATACGAGAGCATATTGGGATACGTGCGATTCACACCAGTCGGCTTAGCAGATTCATGCCGGACGATCATAATGCCATACTCCGCACATTTCTTAATAATTCCCATATCGTGCTCAACCGCACTGCGATGCTCCGAAGCACTAAAGCCCTGCTTAATTCCAACAACACCCCATTCCTGATATTGCTTGAGGGTCGCATCGACATCAAATGCATGCAGAGCCTTGGTATTGATATAGAGCCACATCCCTACACCTTTTTCTTTTGCATACGCGCAGATCTTCTTGATATCGACTGCAGCAATGGGGGTCTTAGGGTCAGACTTAGAATCTCGCTCTGGGCCATACCACTCGGCATCAATCATCAGATACTCAATCCCTGCCTCAGCTGCGAAGTCGATGAAGCGAATATAGCTCTCTGTATTTATTCCGTATTCAAATCCATCATCTGCGTGCGCGCCATGTGCTCGCCAATCCCACATGGTTACGCCGGGTTTGATCCACGATGTATCTTTGAGTTTATTAGACTCATTCAGGTTCAGAATCATTGAAGACTCAATTAAGTCCGCCGGACGTTCTGCGATGTTAACCGTCCTCCATGAGGTAACTTGCCCGCCAGCGCCTTTGATCTTACTATTATAAGTCAGCGTGCGATCGTTGAGCTGGAGATCTGCAACATCCGACTGAATCACCTCTGCCTCATGCACCACGATGTAAGCGTCATCCACCAGTTTTAGAGTCAGTGGTGTGCGGATGACCGATGGCTTATAGTCATAGCGTGCGTTCTTGCTCGGCTTCTGCCCTTTCTTTGCGGGCTGCCACGTATCTAGGTCTGTCTCATCCGAAACGAGCACCTGCGATAAGGGAAACCAGGCTTTTGGTTGTTCCGAGACAAAGTTTATCTGCGTCGCCTCATACTGGTAGGCTTCATTAAACGTGCTTGCTGCTGGAATCTCGTAACGAAAAGCGATGCCGTCATCATACACCCGAAAAATCACAGTTTGCTTCGCGACCTTGCCTAGCTCCAGTTGGATTTCATTATAATGGTTTCGGATTTCACTATAATTCCCCCAAACGGTTTCCCATGTTTCGTCGAATGAACTGCGCTTGATGTTGGTTACCTCTAGCGGTGCATTGGCATCCGACTTCAATCCGAGTTCCGATGGACTAATGATGGTCTCGCCATTAAAGCTGACTGTATAAGTAATCTGGTCAGCATTCGCCTCAAAAGAGACTTCAATCGTTTCGTTGGGTGAGCGCAGCACTTCCGCCGCGTTCGCATTGGCGAACACGAAAGTCGCAGCGAGTATTAATAATGTGTTGAGGTGTTTCATGGTGTCTATTCTCTATCAATGTTACTTGTTTCGTAGATCCGCAAGAAAGCCATCTTACACCTCCCCCCGGAAAGGGTTCGCCATCTTCGAACTCGTTGCGATTGATCCTATAACCTTATATACCAACACAACCGCTCCAATTGGTGCACCCGTGTGCATTTTTTATATCTTTTTCTTTCCAAGACACACTATGGCTCATAATTGGAAAACCCGACATACACTGATCGAAGCAGCGCGCAATACAGGCGATGAGGCCGTATGGGCAGAGCTCGTCACGCATTACCTGCCCTTTATCCGTCACTTGCTCCAGCAGATTGGCATTCCCCCATCAGAGTTGGAAGACATTGCACAGGAAGTGCTTATCACGCTCTGGAAGAAACTCGAACTCTATAAAAAGGAAAAAGGAAAATTCCGCACCTGGCTGGGAACGGTGATTCGGCACACCGCCTACAACACAGTGGACAAACGGAAGCGGGAGCAGCGTAAACGCGACGCCCTGCGTGACGAACACAGTGCCGAGCTGAACCAGTATACCGAACCAGAATTTCAACAAATCGTTGATGAAGAGTGGAAGAGCTACTTAGCCAACCTCGCGCTCAAACAGCTTGAGACCGTTTTTGGTGAGAATGCCCGGCAGTGCTTTCTCGATGGAATGCAAGGCATCAGTGCCGGCGATACCGCCGAACGCCTAGGGCTTTCAATTGAAACGGTCTATTCCTCGCGCAAGCGGGTCAAGGCACGCTTGCTGCGAGAACTCCAGCACCTACGTCAACAAATCGAGTTTTAAGCATGAGCGCAGAGCACACCAACCCCACAAACGATGCCGCAGATAAGGCACTGCGAATGATGTATGATCTCACGGAGCAAATTGATTCGCTTACAGAAGATGAAATCAACCCCTCCTTTGCATCGATTGTGCAGGAAGTAGATCGTTATGAGATCATCGAAGAGATTGCCTCCGGTGGCATGAAGCAAATCTTCAAGGCCTACGACAAGTATACCCGTCGCCACGTGGCCATGGCCCTGCTGGCACCAGAGACTCCGAGCGACCGCTTTGACCCCTTCATTCATGAAGCCTGGATCGCCGCACAATTGGATCATCCGAATATAATCAAGATCCATGACCTAGGTATCACAGCTGAGAAACGGCCGTTCTTCACGATGGATCTGAAGTCAGGTCAGTCGTTGCAGCACTATATTGAGACGCTCGAACAGGACACGCCCTCATCCACTGAAAATGTGTCACTCGATCTCTATATTCGTATCTGCGACGCCGTCGCCTATGCGCACGCCAAAGGCATTCTGCATCTGGACCTGAAACCGTCCAACATCCAGATCAGTGGCTATGGAGGCATCGTGGTGTGCGACTGGGGACTCGCTAAGATCGTTGGCGAGCACGACTTACACAGCCCCGAAATTGAGGCATGGGACCTGGATGAAGATTTAAAAGCCACTGGCACGCTACACGGACAAATTAAAGGAACGCCTGGCTTCATGGCCCCCGAACAGCTCGCAGCCGATGGCGACAAGACTCCACGCACCGACATCTATGCGCTTGGTTGCATTCTCTATTTCCTACTCACCCAAAAGAGCCCGATCACCGGAACCAACCAAGAGATCATCACCCGCACCACCGACGGCACATTGTCACAAACCCTCTCGCTTCCCCAAACGGAACTGCCACCGCCACTAAGAGCGATCATAGCCAAAGCGACGGCGCCCCGGCCTGAAGACAGATACAAAAATGCTGAAGACTTGGTGGACGACATACGGCAGTATCAGGATGGCTACTCCCCCTCCGCAGAGCAAAGCAGCTTCTCTCAGGAACTCGCGCTGTTCTATCGCCGTAACCGAACCGTGAGCAATATCGTCTTGGGCGCTAGTCTACTGCTGATGCTCTTCACGACACTGTTCATTAGTCGTATCGAGCAAAGCAAAGCCAGCGAGCACGAGGCCCGACTAAATGCTCAACAGGCACTGGCTCTTTACGACCAAGAGCACACTGCCCGACACGAACTGAGTAAAACCTTCTCGCTGGAAAAATATGAACTGAGTCGGCAACTAAGTAACGAATACTTCTACGGCCGCCCCATCGAAGCAGTCGAACAAGCCTTTGCCGAAATTGAAACCGGCCTCAGCGTGGATCCCAATAATGAACTCCTCGCCCGTCAGAAACTGTATTTCAATTTCCTGACCCTCAACTTTAAGGCCGCGAATGAATACAGGGAAAACTACAGCGGAGAGATCAAAGTCATCAACGATCTACTCCAAATAATGGAAATACTGCCATCGATTGACAGCAGCGCACAGCGGCCCCCAATCAAAGCATTCAGCGACGTCATACAAATGATGGCAGCCAACAAAGAAGCATCAAAGCGCAAAGCCTTAATCAAAAAGATGCTCACCTACGATGTTGCGACACGACAAGACCTACAAGGCTACGATCAGGTCATCAAGGAGGTGCTAAAGTTTTTCAATCCCGAATGGAACACAGAGCACTTCCACTACAACACAGAGCGCAAACACCTAGCTCTTCACGGTGAAGGACTACACATCCTTGCGCTTGCTCGAGAAGACGAAAAACCATCGCTGCTCTGCTTTCTCCCTATTGAAACACTCGATATAAGTGACTCCAACATTTACTCGCTCACTCACCTCTTCGGATTGGAACTTAAAGAACTAGATATCCGTAACTGCCTGATATCCAACCTATACGCCATCGATCAATTCCCTACCCTACAACGACTTACCATCTCCCCTAACCAATTCACTGAAGAGCAAATCGACGCCCTGCCAGAGTCCATACAGGTGGAAATACGTTAAGCACAGACTATCTGCACAGATCGTAATTGGTTTCCGCTCCCGCTACACACACAAGAATGAGTCAGGTGCGGCACGAATCCGTCTTGCGGAATATGAGTGGAGCTCCTAGCGTTCCCCAATGAAACCTTCGCTCCGTGCCCTCCTGTCCCTCACTCTCATAGCAGCTCTCGGATTGAGCGGTTGCGCGACGCTCGACAAGAACCACATCGACCCAAAGGTCGATGTCGTCGGTATCAGTAAGAGCGAAACTGGTAGTAGCGCACTGCAATTCACCATTCAGCTGCGTATCGTGAACCCCAATGCCGAACCCATCAATCTCAGCGGACTCTACTATGAGCTTAGCCTGGAAGGAATCGAAGTCGTAACGGGCACTGCAAAGGATCTGCCATCGATTGAAGGCTACAGTGAAGAAATTGTCTCAGTCAGTTCAGCTGCCAGCTTATTTAGTAGCGCCCGCCTCCTCCAGAAACTCATCAATGCTCCACAAGATATGCTGAACTACGAATTGAAAGCAAAGCTCGGCACAACCTCAAAATGGATGCCATCTACGACCGTCGTGGAGACTGGCGAGATCTCGCTACAGTAAGGTAAAGCCTCCTCACATTTTTTAAAGTTCAAGGCAGCACCTTCTCGATACGCAATGGCAGAGCTCGGTAACCTCTAGTCCAGACTCAGGGAATCAAATAACAGACATAATTGTAGGCGCATACTGCGCCTACAAATCTCTTAAGAAGTAGTTACCAACTACTGGCTACTGACTTCTGAGTGCTGCAGGATCTTCGAGTGCGAGTGTGGCTTGATCCGCATCGAGGAGTTCCACGCTGCCATCGAAACGAACAAACATGCCCTTCGTATTATCCTCGTGCCGGTTCGTTGCTACTTTTTTCGTGTTCACAAACCAGTTGGTCGAATCACCCATAAAAATACGGGTAGCCGGCTCCTTGATCATACCGAGCTTAAAGTCTTCACCACGGCCATCTTCAATTGCCGCCTCGTTCCAATAGACGTTTTCAGCAGTCGACTCTGGCAGGCGAATTTTGACGTTCATCCCCACTCCACCGAGCCAAGACTGTTCCGAATTATACTCTTCGAAAAACGGATCTCTAAAGATTTCAAGATCAGTTCGGACCTGATTCTTCTCGGCACCGACTAGATAAGGCGACAATAGGATCTGCCAGAGCTCACCACCATTGCGAGCATCCTTCGCAGGACAGGTGTAGCCCTTATTGTCATTGGCATACAGTGTATTGGCGATGAAGTATTGACGGTAGTTCGACGTCTTCTTCGTCATCATAGAGCGTTCTCGCACCTTCCCTAGCGCTGGGATTAAAATAGCGGCCAACACACCAACAATGGCGATAACGGTCAAAAGTTCGATCAGGGTAAAGCCACCTTGGTGGCGAGTAGCATAAAGCTTAGAGGATAGTAGTGGTTGCTTCATACCCACTACTATGCGCATAAAGCCACCCGCGTCTAGTTCATCTATCAATCATTAACATATAAATTAAAATGAGAAAGTGAACTCATTTAAACTCGCGACACTTTAGCTCTATAACCTAAGCCACTGCAGGTTTCAGCGCTTTACCTACCCGCAGGCTCTTATCTGTCTCCAGTTGATCGACTAAGCGTTGTTGCTTCGGGTCAAACGACTCGACCTGAAAGTAATCGAGCAGGAATTGTAGTTTCTGCTCACGACTAAGAAACCGGCTATGCCTCAAGAAGCGTGACAGATCTTCAGTCACAAACGTCTTTGCGCTCAGTGGACGCCTGGCACGCTCGAAATCGATGAGCCGTATTTGATGCTCTGGTTCGGATTCTGTGCTGATGAATACATGCTTCGGCTTGTAGGCAAAATGCGCCCAGCCAGTTGCATGCATAGCACGCGTCGCGTCCGCAACTGCACGCAATGCCTTACGAATCGAGGTATCAGACTGTGACTGCGTCGATCGAATCGTTTTCAGCAAACCCTCTAACTCAACAAAGCCTCTGAGCTCCTTGGTAATGATCAACGAACCGACATCGCCATCAGCCGTGCGCCATTTAGCAAAAAGCAGCAACTCAGGCAACACACCCAAATCTTTGAGCGCCTCGAAGGCATCCATCTCTCGTTCAAAAGTCAGTCGCTTCTTAAAGCTATTGCCAATGGTGCGGTAGCAGTGGTTATTCTGAATCTTCAAAAAAAGCGCAACCTGCTCATCTTTCGGCGCATCGGGATTCAGATACAAGCGGGACACCCCACTCCAGCCCCCGAGCCGTTTGTTCGGACGCTCAAACCAATCGAACTCACGTGTAGTGAGCGATTCGACATCCAAGAGTCCCGCAACAGAAAGTTGCTGCTCCCATTCGGGAGCAACATGGATTTTCTCAATTCTAAACATCAATCAGGCGACTTGCTCTACCAAATACCGCGCTCACCCTTCTTAAGTGACTTGGAAACTGCCACCAACAGTTGAACGGTGTGCTCTATGTCTTCTAGATCGACCATTTCGCTCGGTGTGTGCATGTAGCGCAGTGGGATAGATAGCAGCCCTGTAGCAATTCCGGACTGAGCAACTTGAATCGCGCGCGCATCCGTGCCAGTCGGGCGCGGATCGGCCTCGATTTGATACGGGATGTCATTCGCTTCCGCTGCTGCCACAATCTTATCAAAAATGACTGGGTTGATATTCGGGCCACGACAAATGATCGGACCACCGCCCTGTTTGAACATTCCGTATTTACGCGGATCGCAATCCGGCGAATCGGTAGCATGACCAACGTCCACTGCGATCGCAAAGTCTGGGTTTTCAGAGAAGGCAGCAGTCATCGCACCGCGTGTGCCGATCTCTTCTTGAGTCGTCGCAGCAGCAGTCACTCGAGCAGACAGCTTCTTCTCTTTCGACAAACGAAGCACTGCTTCCATGACCGCATAAGCACCAGCCTTGTCATCAAATGCACGAGCCACACCAACACTGCCACGAATCAACTCGAAGCTCTGGTCATATACCGCGCTATCGCCAATACGCACCAAGGCCTCAGCTTCTTCCTTATTCTTCACGCCGAGATCGATCCAGATTTCGTGTGTCTCTGGAACTTTCTTACGATCCTCTGGGCTCATCAAGTGGATGGCACGCTTACCAGTGACACCCTTGACCACACCATTACTTGTCAAAATCGACACACGACGACCAGAGATCATCGACTTATCATGGCCACCAAGCGTATCGAAATAGACGAAGCCCTGATCATTGATATAGGTAATGATGAGGCCTAGCTCATCGATGTGACCTGCAAAGAGGATCGAAGGATCACCCTCTGGGTTTACTGTGGCAAAGCGATTGCCCATGGTATCCTTACGATACACATCGACTTCCGATTCAACATGTTGATCGACTACTGCTTGTGCTTCGTATTCATGCCCAGTTGGGGAGCGTGCATCAAGCAGATCAACTAGAAATTGAGGAGCCTGGTAGGCGGTTGTGCTAGGTTTTGAGGCCTTCTTCGCGGTTTTCTTTTTTGGCATGTCACTAGATGTAGAGTGGTTGTTTACGAAGCGCACGAATTTTTATAAAAAAAAGCCGCACCCTTTCGGATGCGGCTTTTAACACTAATAAGATAATAACACTATCTTAAGGAAACTTACTGGCAGGCTTCGCACTCTTCGCCGTTCATCATGGCTTCGAGGGAGCAGGCTTTGACCTCTTCTTTGGTGAACTCCTTTTTAGGAGCGGCGGCGTCGGTTTGGCCGGCGCGGCCGCGGACTTCCTTCTTCACGCTGGTCGTGGCTTTCTCAATATTGGAAGCACCGAGTGAGCGGAGGTAGTAAGTCGTCTTGAGTCCCTTGCGCCATGCATCACGATACATGTGCGAGAGTGTCTTGATGTCCGGCGACGCGATGAAGAGATTGACCGATTGTGATTGGTCGATCCATTTCTGACGACGTGCGGCAGCATCGATGAAGTATTTGTATTCGATACCGAATGCTGTGGTGTATTTCTCGACGAGGTCTTGTGGGACGCCTTCGATCGCATCGAGCTCACCATCGAAGTATTTAACTTGGTCAAGCATCTCAGCGGTCCAAAGGCCGCGATTCTTGAGGTCGCGGACCAGGTGGGCATTGAGCACGATGAAGTCGCCGGAGAGATTACTCTTCACGAAGAGATTCTTATAAGTCGGCTCGATGCAGGGTGTGGTGCCCATGATGTTGGAGATCGTCGCTGTTGGAGCGATCGCCAGAACATTGGAGTTACGCATACCGTGCTTCGCGATCTTTTCGCGCAGTGGCTTCCAGTCCATCTTACCAGCACGTGGCACAGCGACTTCTTCGCCACGCTCTGCTGCAAGCATATCGAGTGTGTCTTGTGGCATGAGGCCGCGATCCCACTTGGAGCCCTTATAGGTGCTGTAAGTGCCGTGCTCTGCAGCGATGTCGCTGGATGCTTCATACGCATAGTAAGCAATCGCTTCCATGAACTCGTCATTGAACTCGACGGCTGCTTGAGAAGCAAAAGCGATGTCCTTCTTATAGAGTGCATTTTGTAGCCCCATGATACCAAGACCGATTGGGCGGTGACGGCTATTGGCTGTCTTCGCAGATGGTGTTGGGTAGAAGTTAATGTCGATCACATTGTCGAGTGCGCGCACTGCGATACTGATCGTTTCGCGAAGCTTGGCGTGGTCGAGGTTACCATCCTTATCCAGGTGCGAGTCGAGCACGACCGAACCGAGATTGCAGACGGCCGTTTCTTCGTCGCTGGTATTAAGCGTGATCTCTGTGCAGAGATTGGAGCTATGAATGACGCCGCAGTGATCTTGTGGGCTACGAACGTTGCAAGGATCTTTGAACGTGATCCAAGGGTGCCCTGTTTCGAAGATCATCTTGAGCATGGACTTCCACAGGTCGATCGCGGGACGCTTTTGACCGAAGATTTCGCCGCGCTCAGCCATGGCTTCATATTCGCAGTAGCGTTCTTCGAAGGCTTTACCGTAAAGGTCGTGCAGGTCTGGGCATTCGTTCGAGCGGAACAGTGTCCACACGCCACGTGCTTCCATGCGCTTCATGAACAAGTCTGGAATCCAGTTGGCTGTGTTCATGTCGTGCGTGCGGCGACGGTCGTCTCCGGTGTTCTTACGCAATTCGAGGAAATCGTCGAGGTCGTTGTGCCAAGTTTCGAGATACGCACAACCGGAACCGCGACGCTTGCCACCTTGGTTGACGGCTACGAGTTGGTCATTGTGCAACTTCAGGAATGGGATGACGCCTTGCGACTCGCCGTTGGTGCCTTTAATGAAACCACCTGTGCCACGAACCGCAGTCCATGAACCACCGAGGCCGCCTGCCCATTTAGAGAGGAAGGCATTGTCCGCGATACCACGGTGCATGATTGACTCGATGCTATCGTCGACCTTGTAGAGGTAGCAAGACGAGAGCTGTGAGTGCAGCGTGCCGGAGTTGAAGAGTGTCGGCGTAGAAGAGCAGAAACGACGGCTCTTGTAGAGGTTGTAAAGGCGCAGTGCGTAACCTTCGCGATCGTCCTTCTCGTGATGGAAAAGTCCCATGGCGACACGAATCCAGAAATACTGTGGCACTTCGAGGCGGAGGTGCTTCTTGGCTGTCTTATCGACGATCAAGTAGCGGTCATACATGGTCTGCACGCCGAGGTAATCGAAATCGAGATCGGCGGATGGATCGAGCGATGCTGCGATCTTATCGAGATCGAAGTCGAGCAGCTTGGGATTGACGCGGTCGATTTCGATGGCGCGCTTCAGGTATGGCTTGAAGCCACGGCGGTGCGCTTCTTTGAGGCTATCGACGCCGTCGCGAACGATATCCCAGCCGAGCACTTCTTCGTAGATATATGTAAGGAGGACACGTCCTGCAAACTTGGCGAAGTCGGCATCTTTCTCGATCATGCTCTTGGCATTGAGAATGATGGTCTTCTGCAAGTCTGCGCGCTTCATCTCTGGGTAGAGTGAGCGGCGCAGTTCTTTCTCAATCTCAGCGGCACTGAGATTGAGGTCGAGGCCGATGGAGCCGAATTCGATGCGGCGCTTGAGATCGATTGCATCCCAGAAATTGGTGTCACCGTTTTCTTCGGTGACGACGATCATGGATTCTTGCTCGCTCTCTGGGACGGGAGCAATGCCCTCTTCTTCGCGAACATGTGAACGGCGCGCGCGATAAAGAATGTAAGCCTCAGCCACCTTGAAATGACCTTGGCGCATCATCTCTTCTTGGACGGCGTCTTGGACGTCTTCGATGTTGATGAAGGCTTGGCCGCCGACGTTGAGGCGATCAGTCACCGCACGTGCAATGTCGATGGCTGGCTCGGAATCGAGGTGCAGGGAAAGGAACGACTTACGCACAGCGATCTCGATCTTGGACTCGCACCACGGCACGACCTGACCGTTGCGGCGGATCAAACGGATGGCGACTGGCTCGCGTTCGTCGAGACGCTTAGACTTGTTACGTCCAAACATAAGGCTGCGGGCGACATCGTGCGCATCGCTCTCGATCAGTGCCTTCTCAATCAGCATGTGGATGTCATGCGTGGACAACTTGAGTGAACGACCTTGATCGATTTGATCGGCCAACACTGCGCCCACACTGTCTGCAACCTTGGCCACAAACTTTTGATTCACATCGGTGAAAATCTCCTGCTCATCACGAGAAAGGAGCAGATCGGTCAAGGCAGCACCGATCGTATCAGCGATTTCTGCGAGGTCGAAATCACGCTCGCCGCCTTCGGCATCGATCTTAATTTCTGGACGTTGGAAACGGTCATCACCGAGCACGCCGGCCCAGTCGAAGCGAGGCTTCTTTTCTTTAGGGGTAGTGGCGTAACGCTTGAGTTCGAGATCTTCTTCGAATGAGATTTTTTGGATCATTAGGTGTTATTTGGCTAAGAGTTAGTAAGTGGTTTGGGGTGGCTGGGCAGGCCTAGTCAGTGTGAATCAGTCGTATGAAAAACGGAGTGCGAACATGGTCCGCACTCCGGAAATGTTAAATCGAAAAGCTTTGTTTACAGATCGTCGTCGTCGAATTGACCAAGGGCAGATGCCTTCTGGTATTCAGTGACTCGACCTTCGAAGAAGTTTTGCTCCTTCTTAATATCCATCATCTCCGCAAGCCATGGGAATGGGTTTTCGGCACCAGGAGACAGCGGCTCGAGGCCAACGTCTTCGAGGCGGCGGTCTGCGATGTAATCACAGTATTGGCAGAACTCATCTGCACTGAGGCCGACGGAATTGACCGGCAAGCAGTCGCGGATGAAGTCTTTCTCTAGAGAAATGGCTTCGCGCATCAAGTCGCGTAGCTCCTCTTTAAACTCAGGTGTCCAGACATCTTCATTCTCTTCAACCAAATCCATGATCAAGTTACGGAAGACCTCAATGTGGTTGGACTCGTCGCGCAGCGTGTAGCGGAACATCTGGCCGATACCTGGGAACTTGTTCTGGCGGTAAAGCGACAACACCATGCCGAAGAGGCCATAGAACTGTGTGCCTTCCATGCACTGACCGAAAAGGAAGAGGTTCTTGGTGAATGCTTGCTTGTCCTTAGTGGTAGTCAAATCCATGTCGCGGCGTAGGCCACGGGAATTGGTCACGACGAAGTCAGTCTTGCGCTTGATCGTCGGGATATCTTCGAACATCGCCTCACACTCGTGCGGATTGATGCCCAGAGAGCTGATCATGTAAACCAAGGAATCAGCGTGGATATTCTCTTCGTGAGCGTGGCGACCGAGGAGAAGCTTTAGCTCTGGTGCTGTGACAAGCTCACGGGTCACATGCTGGATATTGTCACCTACAATGCCTTCCGCCGCAGAGAAATAACCGATCGCCATCTTAATAATCCAACGCTCGGCATCAGAAAGCTCAGCACTGCGCCAAAGCTCTACATCCTTCTGCATTGGGATATCTTCCGGCTCCCAATGATTGTTCTTCATGGTCTTATAGAGATCGTAGGCCCATGTATATTTGAGCGGCAAAATGTTAAAGAACATCGTGTCTTTACCATTAATGATCTTTTTCGCGTTGAATGCCTCTTCTGCTTTCGCTTGGTCAAGAACGAAGGTTTTATCGCCGATTGTATAGGATTTTTCCATTATTAGTATGAGTTGTAGATGTGACTTAAAAATTCGCTCAAAAAGGACTAAATTACAGTCAACTTAACAGAGACAGCTGTCGCAGCATCTGAAGGCGTTGAAAGGTAGTAAGATAGAACGTATTGGGTAGCAAACGATGTCGTTCGGAAGTCAGAACAGTGTGTGCCTATATCTCCCCTGTCAAATAAATGAACACTGTATATCGTATATTTATGTAAAAAACGCACTACATCTAGTGACCTGACCTCATGGGCCTGTAAAAAACTGTGAATAACTCAGACATCAAATCGTTCGTATCCCGCATACTTACAGACCTAATCGGCAAACGACAGAAAGGTCGTTTTATGTGCATAAATATCCCCAAAATAATGCACCACTTCGACTGCGCCATGATGCGGTGAATAAATCATACGATTTCGTGCAACTTTCTTTGCAATATACCGATTGATTGAGTAAGCATGATTACACACGAACAGACCACGACAGGAGTTTGGAGCACATCTCCAACCGCGCCAGCTGGTATTATGGAGAGAGCACCCCAAACCACTACCCCCACGCCGATCGTTGAAGATATTGACAGTGCCTGCCTACGTGCCCTCGCTGAAGGTGATCGCAGCGCTTTCGCCAGCCTCGTCGAGCGCTGGCAGACTCGGCTGATTAATTTCTTTTACCGGTCAACACACAATCGCGCAGATGCCGAAGACCTCGCCCAAGAGACTTTTCTCGAACTCTATCGTGCCGCCTCACGCTATACCGCGCGCGGCACCTTCAACGCCTTCATATTTACCCTCGCCCGTCGCCGGCTAATTGATAGCTATCGCAAAAGCTCAAGACGCCCACTCGATTTCATCGACCCCACCGACTTCGTCATGCAGCAGCAAGCCGAAGCGAACGACAACACACGCGAAATCGAAGAAGCCTTTCATCGCGCACTGACCGCACTCCCCGAGAATCAACGTAGTGCGATCCTCTTACTACAACAACAAGGCCTCGCCTACGAGGAAATCGCAGAATCCCTCAATGCCAGCCTCAGCTCAGTCAAAACCTGGATACACCGAGCACGCACACACCTGCGCGAAGAACTCAAAGACTTCGCTTAACGCACCGCCTTCACCTTCATACCTGTCACCAGCCAACTTCATACTTTCCAACTCTATCCTCATGAAAACAACAGACCCACGCGACCCACTCGACAAAAAGATCGACGACCTCTTCGCCAGTCGTCCGATCACGCCCAGCGACGACTTCGCCGCACGCGTGCTCGCCGCCGCGGACGAACTCCCGGCTAAACAAACCCGCACCAGCCCCATCGGCCAGCTACTGCGCTTCGCCTTGCCTATCGCCGCAGCGATCGCAATCGCGCTGACCTTCACGCAATTTAAGCCAAAGGCTCCCACCACTGAAGTCGCAAGTATTCCCACGCCCACAGAGACACACGAAGCCACCAACAACTTAAGCACTGCGGACATGCAGGAGATCTTCATACTCGAAGAAGCCCTCGCCTCACTCAGCACGCTTCAAGACGACACCTTAGACAACGCTGACCTGCTCAGCACATTTGACGCCCTTTACTTTGAAATATAGGCCATGAAAGCAACACAACTATTACCACTCCTACTCAGTGCGCTGATCACGGCAACCAGTAGCTTTGCTCAAGACACAGCACCAGAGAAAAAGCCAGAGCGCCCAAGCCAACGTCAAAGCAGAGATGCAGGACCAGGCAAAACAAAAGGCGGCGGCGAAAGTCGTCTCCTGCTGCACCTACTTGAAATGGATGACGCGCAGCTCGCAAGTATTCGTCAAACCGTCGAGCGTATCGAGAAAATGCCTCCAGAAGAAAGGCAGAAGATGCGTGAGCGGATCGGGAAGATGCGCGACATGCCTCCAGAAAAAGTCGAAGCGATGAGAGAAAAGTTCAAAGCCATTCCACAAGAGCAACGCGAAGCAATGCGTGAGCGCTGGATGAGCATGACCCATGAAGAGCGCAACGAATGGCGTGACAAACTCAAAAGAATGTCACGAGAAGACCGCAACGCTGTATTTGAAGAGCAAGGATTCCTAGCACCACCCACGATCCGTGATAAAAATGGCTCGCGTGCACAAAACGGAAAAGACTCCAAGAAGCAGCATCAGCGCGGCCCAAAGCCCGACCCGACGGAAGAAATCGAAGAAAATTAAAAAAAACAATCGATGGCTTGACAGATACAAATTCTGTAGCAGTCTCCGCATCTTCGTTAACGATTTCGGTCGTAAACAAACTTGCTGGATTAGCTCAATTGGTAGAGCAGTTGACTCTTAATCAATTGGTTCGGGGTTCAAGTCCCCGATCCAGTAAGTAGGCCACCTTAGCTCAGTTGGTAGAGCAGTTGATTTGTAATCATCAGGTCGTCAGTTCGACTCTGACAGGTGGCTCCATTTTAGATCCCGCGGTTTTCCACAAGACCGCGGGATTTTTTTATGCCCACGTAACAAGCACGTGTAGAATCACAACAGGCAACTGGAGCACGAATCACACACGAAAAACGCTCAACCCAGCTCCGCGAATAGAAATCCGAACAGAAATATCTCACAATTATTTTCGAAGCACGAAGAATGTAATCGATGACTTGACAGATGCAAAATCTGCAACAATCTCCGCATCTTCGTTAACGATTTCGGTCGTAAACAAACTTGCTGGATTAGCTCAATTGGTAGAGCAGTTGACTCTTAATCAATTGGTTCGGGGTTCAAGTCCCCGATCCAGTAAGTAGGCCACCTTAGCTCAGTTGGTAGAGCAGTTGATTTGTAATCATCAGGTCGTCAGTTCGACTCTGACAGGTGGCTCCATTTTAGATCCCGCAACTTTCCACAAGGTTGCGGGATTTTTCGGCCTACACCAAAGGGTTCGAGCTAGGCGTTTGACCGAACTGGTTAAATTCCGCAGTATCGTAACCCAAGCTAAGACGATCAAGACATACTGATAAATACTCCACACACTAGGAGTCGTATTTCAGGGATTTCACTTGGCAAAATACAGGATAAGGCAAAAGCTCTAAGTATCAGGACGTGAAGTGGTTTACTACAACGTGAAGCACTTTTTGCATTCATTACGGTAGCAAGCTATCCAATCACAAAAAATGACACCAGATCCACAGAACACACCCAGCGTTAGAGAGGGGGTTCACGTCATAGCCAAAGCCATTGGACCGATCTGCAATCTAGATTGTAAATATTGCTTCTATTTGGAGAAGGAGCAGTTCGATCCGGAAAATGAAAAGTGGAGAATGTCCGACGAAAAGTTAGAGACATTTATTCGCGACTACATCGCCGCGCAGCCCAGCAAAGATGTTAGCTTCGTCTTTCGAGGCGGAGAACCGACACTTTTGGGAGTCGACCACTTCCGAAAGGTAGTCGAATTCCAAAAGAAGCACGCCAACGGCAAAACAATTGAGACCGCGTTTCAGACCAATGGCACTCTACTCGATGACGAATGTGGGCTCAATTATCCGTGCCCCTCATACAAGAAATCCTTTAATCTCATCGACCCCTCGATGAAGATTATGTCAGAGCAACGAAGAAATACAAAACAATCACCCTAAAACACATCTAATATATGAAACACATACTGCTTAGCCCAATCTACCAAGAACGCGTATGGGGGGGCCGTAGCCTCAGCCACAAGCTCAACCGCACCTTGCCAGAGAATAAAGTGATCGGTGAAAGCTGGGAGATCGTCGATCGCCCCGAAGCACAGTCCACAACCAGCCAAGGCCAAACGATCCGCGAACTCATCAGCGCCGACCCCGAAAGCATCATGGGTGCGGGATGGCCTGCCGAGCGTCCATTCCCAATTCTGGTTAAGTGGCTCGATTGCCAAGAGAAACTAAGCCTCCAAGTTCACCCACCCGCCGACATCGCACAAAAACTGAATGGCGAGCCGAAGACAGAGTGCTGGTATATCGCCGATGCCGAACCGCACGCTACATTAATAGCTGGCCTCAAAAACGGCGTCACACGTGAAGACTTCGAAGCGGGTCTGGCCAACAACACACTCGAATCACTGGTGCATACCATATCGGTGAAAGCGGGTGAATCGATCTTCATCCCGAGCGGCCGTATTCACGCAATCGGCGGCGGCAATCTCATCCTCGAGATTCAGCAAAACTCCGACACCACCTACCGTGTTTACGACTGGGGACGCGTCGGACTCGATGGCTCACCACGCGACTTACACATCGAGGAGTCGCTGAAGAGTTCAGATTTTAACGACTTCGAACCCGACACGATAAAGCCTAATGGAGGCTCACAAACACTCGCCGAAAGTGACGTGTTCGACCTACGCAAAGTATGCCTCAAGGCGGGAGAAACACTGAGCTTCGACGCAACACAGCCGCGCATCTTAAGTGTCCTGATCGGTGCACTCAAAGAAACTACTGACGGCGCTGAACTCCAGCGGGGAGATAATGCACTCTTGCCAGCGTCACAACAATTTGCATATAACGCTCTCCAAGATACGGAAGTGCTCATCACTGAAAACTTCAATCAATAATTTACAGGCTCCGGGTGGTTATAATACCCCAAACGCAACACCGTAACCATTCGGAGCCCCCCCTCCTTACCCACATTGCCGAACTCACACACACCACAAGCAAACGGGCAGCAATATGGGGTTCACACTATTTTCAAATGTAACATCGGCATTTAAGGCCAGCGGGCTACGTCTCTTTCCGCTTAAAGACGTCCTAAAAAACTACACCTTGGCCAAGGCCAAGGCAGACTCGCGCGCCGCCGTTAACGTCGCCCTGCTCGACTTCCCACAGGCGATGGCCTACGCGCTGATCGCAGGCCTACCCGTGCAACTCGGCATCTATTGCTCGGCGCTCTCCTCGATCACCGGCCCCATGCTCGCCAGCTCACGCTTTGTGATGCTTGGCCCGACCAACGCGACCGCAGTCATGTTGCTCAGCGCATTTCTAACGCTCGGTTACGATCAGGCACAAGCGGTGGCCGCCCTCCCAGTGCTGCTGCTCATGGTCGCAGGCTTCATGATTCTCGGGGCGTTTTGCAAAGTCGCCAGCATCGTGCAATACGTATCCCGTTCGGTCGTTACCGGCTACATCACAGCTGCGGCCTGCTTAATCATAGTCAACCAACTCAAGACCGTCTGTGGCCTTGATGTTCCACGGGCTGGCACCTTTCTCGCCTCGCTGATCATTATTATAAAATCCATTCAACTCAGCCAATGGACTTCCATACTCGTTGCTGGCATTACACTTGCCATCTACTTACCACTCAAGCGCTATGGTAAAGCACTGCCAACCGTCGCACTCACACTCGCACTGATTGCGGTGATCACAGAGTTCGTCCTAAAGCCACTTGCAATCACAGTGCCCATGCTTGGCGGCGTCTCCTTCAGCTCATGGCCGCTGACTCTCCCCTCCGCGACACTCACGGATCTGCCAATATTAGCAAATACTGCGTTGGCCATTGCCTTCCTCTCCTTATTGGAGAGCGCCTCCATCGCCAAGACCCTCGCCGCACAAGCGGGTGATCGCATTGATCTAAATCAACAAATGCTCAGTATGGGGGCCGCCAATGCCGTCGGCGCATTCGGCTCAGGCATGTCCGTGTCCGGTTCGCTCACACGCTCGGTTCTCAATTTCAATAGCGGCGCAAAAACTTCCATGTCCAGTATGATTAGCGGCATGATAATGGTCGCTGGCTTAATCCTGCTCGGCCCCGCCATCGCCTACATACCAAAGCCCGCGCTTGCAGCGCTCGTCATCACCGTCGGCTTCTCGCTCATCAACAAAGAGCACATTCGACTCTTCGTAAAAACAACCAAGAGCGATGCCAGCGTATTCTTCATTACCCTTGGTAGCGGACTCGTGCTCTCGCTCGACACTGCCATCTACATCGGCACCGCCGCGTCCATCGTGCTATTCATTCGTAAGGCCGCACGTCCACAGCTCAAAGAAATCGCCTTTGACGAGAAAGGCGCACTGGTCGAAAAAGAACTCACACCACCCGAGCAACGCCGCCCGAGCATCGCAATTGTGCACATCGACGGCGACATGTTCTTCGCCTCGTGCGATACGCTGCTAGATCAAATGCGCAATCTCGTCGAACACCCAGAGATGCGTATCATCATCCTACGCACTCGCAACGCGCACGCACTAGACGGCACCGCCGCCATGGCGATTCGAGACCTCATTCGCTTCGCGCGCTCCAGAGGCCGGGACATCATTGTCAGTGGCGCACACCAAGAAGTCGAAAGTGTCTTCCGCAACTCAGGCCTGTTAGACGAGCTCGGCGAAAAAAACTTCTATCGCTGGAATGAAAACCAACCAAACCTATCCACCAAGTATGCGCTCAAACGTGCACAAGAGATCCTCGGTCAGGAAAGCGCAAACATCACTATCTACGCCAGTGAGAAGAAACAGTAGCCGAAATACGCACGAAGACATTCAGACTCAAAGTCAGACCTGCATGAATCTAAAAAGAGTAGTTAGGAGTTAGAAGACAGGAGTTATGAGCTGATCATCAGTGATCATAAACCATCGACCATTCGCCAAATGGCTTCGCCCTTCGCTTGCACACAAGGGCATTATAAAGTGTCGCTGCGCTCAGCAGGCGAAGCTCTAAGCACTTCATTACCAAAGACGAACTTGCTGCGCCATCTACGGCAGACCTCCGTCTAACTCCTGAATATAGGATGAACCAGATCAGGATAGCTCATTCGATCCTACCACTCTGCGACGACTTGGAAGCCCGACTCAGATCCATTCAGGCAAAAAAAAGGTTCATCGTCGATTAGCGGGATGGCTGTTCAGGCACACCGCACACTGGGGAGTATCTGATTCAAATTTGTGGTGCATGCGTCCTTCTGTTGGTTTGTAATCATGAGCTGGTCGAATGGCAGGAGAACATGGCTTCGACTACGCAAAACAGGCTCTCTCCGAGAAGCCCGTGCCACAACGCAATTGAGCTTCGTTCCATCTCTGTGATTCACTGCACAACGAGTCCGTTCCCCATCATAGACGATGAACAAAAAAATGGGCTCCACGCAAGTGCGTGGAACCCAATAAAAAATTCAGGGGTAAACTGAAATTAGAGCTTAGCAGAAATGGATGGAGCCGCCTTGAAAGAGATCTTACGCTTAGCCTTTACATTCACAGATGAGCCATCGAGAGGGTTACGAGCCTTACGTGGAGCAGATGCACCTACGTAGAAATTACCAACACCTGGTAGTGCAGCGACGACAGCAGGCTTAACAGCAGCTTCACCCTTTTTCGGTTTCTTGATTGCTTTGGCAGCCTTTTTAAGTGCTTTCAAATAAACAGCTCCGACAGCATCAAGTGTGCGCCCTGCTGCTGCTTTGCTTTCTAGACCAAGCTCCTTCTGGAGCGCTTCAACGAGTTCGTTTTTTGTCATAATTATTTTGTTATCTGTTAAAGCCAACGCACCAGCGATGGCACTAGAGTAATCAACCTAGACACATTCTTCTAAATACCAAGCATTTAGATCATATAGTTGACAGAAAAATGAGTTTTCTTGATAGCACCGTTATCACGAATCCCCAATTATTAATAGGCTTGGTTGCAATCAGCTCGGTCGACATTCTTATTAGTCCCCTGATTTATAATGACTCCGCATGATTCACCGAATGTATCTGAGCTGTTCACCCCCATCCGCAGAGGGTATGTAGTAAGATTGTGAATCTCTACATGGCTTGCTGCTTTAACGGGTGCATCACGACTACGAACCACATCGTATTGACCAGCGATATCAATTGTGAGTGCTTGATTCGATCCATTGCAGATCCTCTAAAGGTAATGTAATGCCCGTTGCCTATAATATACGCCAATTGACTATTTCCATTATAGGACTCGTCATTGGACAAGATGGTGATGTCTGCCCTGCAATTTCGGTTGGACTCATAATCAATACCAAACACTGGCCCATAGCGGGCATCGCCACGACAGTTGATAATGTCCCCAGACCCGATACAGAACCCACGTTCGCAACCTATCGTAGTTGAACCTCGAACGAGTTTTTTGCCTTTAGCATGTGTCAGGGTGATGCCAGTTCTCATATTCTTGATCGTGCAATTGACTACAGTCACATGGGTTGTGCTTCGCTCGTATGCTTTACCATCGATCACCGTGTGACCACCGTTGTAGGCTCGAATGACACCCTCTTGAAGACTCATCATAAAACCTGCTGGAAGCGGATATCCCCAGACGGTTTTAAAGTCCACTTTGTCAGCGGGTGAACCACTGCCCCGCTCCGCCAACATATCATCCGTTGAGCGAATTTCACCTTCGACGTAACAATCCTCGATCAGCGCATTATTTGCTGCCTGCATGTAGATAGCGTGGCCATAGGCCATGTGCATCATGGTGCACGCCTTGACATGATTCGACTCCCCTCGGATCAATATGCCGCAATGCTTAAAATGCTTGATCACATAGTTCCCGCCTTTGCCGAATGCATCGCCATACCCGTAGGGCCGTGAGCCTTTGACAGTCATATGGAAGCCTTCAATACGATTATACGAACCATCCAGCACCACATTAGTTGCCCGCCATGTCGGCCGATCTGTCCTAGAACCGACATCGACCATCTTGAGGTTCTTTAAGACATTGTAATTACCGAGGATCTGCAATTGGTGCACATCTTCACGGCCAAATGCTTTCAGCAGATCGGTATCAAAGTTGATCGTGACGCCTGTAAAATCATAGGTGCTGTGATGCCCCGTGACTTTGAACAAAGGATTACCATATGTGCCATTCTTAACATCCGCAGCACTAATAGAATAGGTGCCTGGTTTTCAGTTTCACATGCACATGATCGTCATCCAGAAACTCCAGTAGCTCACTTGGAGAACACACTTCTACTTGTGCCGACACAGACGTCGTTAAAAAGCAAAAAAGCAGGAGGTGACAAATCCGTAGCATTGTCTGGCAGTATTTCTGGGGTATACTAACCGTTAATCAGGAATTCGAAATCGGTTCGCGAAAGACCACTATGTGAGGATTGTGCACTTGGCTCATCGACTAGCTGCCTAAACAACTCCGCCTTGCGAGCTTTTAGATCCAGCATGCGTTCTTCGATGGTATGCTTCATGACGAGTCGTTGCACAAATACGGAGCGCTTTTGACCGATACGGTGGGCACGGTCGCTCGCTTGATTTTCAACTGCAGGGTTCCACCATGGATCGACATGAAACACGTAGTTAGCACGGGTTAAATTCAGACCGACGCCACCGGTCTTGAGACTAATAAAGAAAAACGAAGGGCCGTCCTCGGACTGGAACTCCTGCACGAGCTTCTTGCGCTTGGCCATCGGCGTATGGCCATCCATGCGCAGGTAACGCACACCAGCCTGCTTCGCGACTTTCTCCATCTGATCCAACGCACCGCGAAACTGCGAGAAGACGAGCGCGGCGTTGCCTTCGGACTCCAGCTCTTCGAGCTTATCGGCCATATAGGCAAATTTCGGTGAGAGTTCTTTGAGTGGCTTATTTAGCAACTCGGGACTGACGCAAACTTGGCGTAAGCGTAAGATGGCCGCGAGTGCCACGATGCCTGCTTGCTGACCGGGACGATCCTCAAAAGCTTCGGCCACTTCCTCACGCACCTCCGCAACAGTGCGCGCATACATCTCTTTCTGCATAGGAGACATTTCGAGGAATAATTCGTGCTCCTCCTTACGTGGTAATTCTTTGAGAATCTTGTCCTTCGTTCGGCGCAAGATAAAAGGCTTAGCACGACCGAGCAGGCGCTCAGGGTCTCTTCGAAAAGCTTCCTTAAAGTGCTTGAGAGTGCCAAAAATGCCCGGCACCGAGGTCGACAGCACCGAGTAAAATTCGCTGATATTATTCTCAACGGGCGTGCCAGTGAGGCAGAGCGTGAAGCGCCGCGTCACACGAGCAGCGGCTTTGGTGCGTGCAGCTGTTACATTCTTCAAGCTATGAGCCTCATCAAACACAACGACATCGAAGTGATGCGCTTCGTAGGCGGCGACTTCGACTCGAACACGATCATAAGTAGTCAGAATCACTTCCGCGGTTTCAAGCGCGGATCCTAAACTACCTCTCGTCAAACAATCCTGCACCCTGATGTCAGGCGCGAAACGCTCAAATTCATCCAACCAATTAAACACAAGGCTCGGCGGCAACACGATCAGTATGGCGCCAGTCTTATCCTTGAGGTCTGTCTGCAAGCGTTCTGCAATAAACCCGATGGTTTGCACTGTCTTACCGAGTCCCATGTCATCGGCGAGGCATGCTCCGAAACGATGCTGATAGAGGAACTCAATCCACGCGCAGCCTTCATTTTGATACGGGCGTAGATCCGCATTAAAGCCCTTTGGAAGCGTAAAGGGGGCAAGTTGCTCAAAGTCTCGCAGACTTTGAAACAGTTCTTCGGCCTCTGGTGGCAGTGTGATCTTTAAACCGCTACGACGCATCGAGAGCCAATCCAACATTTCTAATCGAGAGATTTGAATCGCCTCCTCGACATGCTCACCGCGCTTCGAAACACGAGCGCGATCCTTTTTAGCAAACATCTCAGCAAGCAAGTGCATGCTTGCCTCTTCATCGACGCCTAAATCTGGGATAATCCAATTACCCTCGTCATCTCGGAGTAATAGCTCTCCTCTAACCAACAATTGCCACTCGGCTCCTGATAATTGTCGATCATTGCATTGAATGGATGGGTGTAGTGCAAACCAGTCGATATCACTCTTGCGCTCCAACTCACTGGTCAATTCCACCTTAACAGGCGCGGATCGAACCGACTGATTCTCATATTTAAAATCAACCTGCATGGTTCGCGACACCAACGACGCGCGCTGCAGCATCGTCTCACGCGCACCGGTGCCCTCGACTGAGAAGTGTCCCTTCTCTAACAAGCGAATATCATCGCGAGTTTCAGGCTCAAAAAAGCTAAAAATCGACATCGCGAGACGCTGAATGGGGATCGGATAACTCACCCATTCCGCAGTCGCTGAATCAACCCCGAGGACTCGATAGCCGTCGGCTTCAGCGCTCAGCACCTGATCTAAGCCACTGAATATCTTTAATACGATGCTTTCCTGATAGGCGCCAAAGAACTCTGGAATCTCACCCGACACGCGTGCTCGAATGCGTAGACGGCCTTCTGCATCTGCTGCAACGTATTGGCGTAAAGTATCCATCAACGCACGAACACGCGATTTGGCATTAAAGAAATCACCACGCTGTTCAAGAACGGGCTGCAAAATATGCTGAATGAGCGGCAAGAGCGAGATGCGGTGCCCGCGAACCTCGATTGCAAATCCGAGCGCTGCAGTTCGAGCATTAGGGCCAGCAGTCATATTGACAGCCAGCCTGACGTCTTTCTCTTCGACATGAATAATTGTGGAGTCTTCACCCTCGCACGCAAATCGCAATTGAGCTCCAGCAACCCATGCCTGTTCGAAAGGCAGCACAGTGGCGTGCATACTAAAATCATCGATCGACAAGGGTGATGGCAGCAGTCCATCGCTGCGGACAGAGTCATGACGTGCACTAAACAAGTGATAATATTCAACAGCGGAATTATCCCCTAAATCATACAAGGTGCCGTCTTCTGCTACGCCCCAATATGTATTGCCGAGTGCCCCAAGGATCTCAAGCCGCTCACCAGTATCAGATTGGCCAATCATTTTAGCGACGACTTCATCATCACAAATGTTGAGCACATATTGCGGTTGCAACGTGCCCTCACCTATTTTCAGCGGCTTACGAACCTGACCGACTTCGATCAATACTTCGACGCCATGTTCGTTCGCTTCAGATAGTAAGAGTGGTAATTCCGCCTCTACATCCTGTAAGCTAAATTCTCGAGCCAATCTTCGGGCAGTCGCATCACCTTCGGAGATGGAAGCGACCGCACTTAGGAAACCACCTGGCAATTGCCCCAGAATTTTAAACGCAATATCCCCGGTGCTAGGCTTAACCGTTAATAGCAGAGTATTTTTGACCGTTGTCACTTTGGCGACTTGAGCATGACTCACAGTTGGAGCATCTTCTAGCGATACGTAGCCAAGTTGACGACGAAGCTCCCGAATATACGTATCCGGCATGCTGATACCTTCGAAACTCTTCTCATGTATCGCACTATACAAGGCAGCTGCTGCAGCAACGCAGTGTTTACACTGGCCTAGATTTTCCCACGCAGGGCAATCACAACGATGCTCTAAATTGCCAGACTCGCCCCAAAGATCGACCCGATAGGGCTTACTGCGACTGCCCCAGATCGTTGCAACCATCTCACGAGAGACTGAATCCCAACGCAAATTCTTAACCGCATGCGTTCTAAAATACGCTAGGCCTTGTTGTAAATACGTAGGATCTGCCACGCGTCGAAATGCTTCAACGGGTAGATCTTCAAAGACTCTGAGTGCATCACTATTCATACTGAAATCGGAGCTCTAAAATCACCGAAGCCGTCTATAGCACGGACTTACGGCGATATGGCGACATTTTTCGTGGATAATTTCCCTTTGTTTGTTGTGTGAGGCACATTTGCATAGCGAGATAGGCGAATACTAGCTGTCGAATGACAGCATCTCTGGAAGTGGCCCCACCCCCACAGAAGGTGCGCATTCTCATTCTTTCTACGGCTAGCATAATTATTAAATTCACTGGAGCTTAATAACAACATCCTCACGATTATGAAATCCCCGCGCTCGCACTGCGCCACTCTTAGACCTCTTTCGACTTACTATGTATTCATTGATACGCCCGACCATCACAGCCTTACTACTTGCCTGCGGTAGTGCACTACACGCAGAGATTACTACGCTTGCAGAACTTGAGGCGGCATTTCCTGCAGCACAGTGCACCAACCATAACGCAGATCTGCAACGTATCGCGGAGTCGATCAAAGACGATGCAATGCTTTGCACCGTTTCCTCAGTCGAGGGACTCGAATTTAAAAACTGTCTAACCATCGATGTTCGCCAGCCGAGTGACACGCCTTACTATCCGTCGGTCACATTTACGCAGGATTTCGAATGGAAAAAGGGCGACGTCGGTATGGTGGCATTTTATGCACGGTCGGTTTCGAGCGAAAGTGCGATTGGAGCGAATGGTATGTTGATGCAGTTTAAACCTGAGAGTGACCACTGGGCGGCATATTACTTGAAAGATATGTGTTTAGACACTGACTGGCAGCTCGTGATGGCTCCATTCGAGGTTGGGTTTGATGGCGTCAACACGTCGCTAAACCTCTTCTTTGGTAGCATTGAGCCACAGGTGCTCGAACTAGCGGCAGTCACAGTCTATAAGTATAACGACGAAGTAAGCCTAGCAGAGTTGCCCCGATCGAAGATCATCTACCCAGGGCAAGACGCCGACGCAGCGTGGCGTGCCGCTGCAGCCGAGCGTATCGAGCAACACCGAAAAGCACAACTCTCGCTGAAACTAGTAGATGCCCATGGCAAACCCGTTAAAAACGCACAGGTCCGTGTTGAGATGACACGTCATGCGTTTGGATTCGGTGCCGCGATCTCGACCGAGCGCTTAGCCTCGCCGAAAGTTCCGGCCGATCAACGTGCGAGTTATGCAGAGATTTTAAAACGCACCTGCAATCGAATCACGCCAGAGAACGCGATGAAGTGGCGACTGCACGAGCACATGAAGTATAACGTGCCAGCGATGCTGGATTGGGCCAAGGCCAACAACATCGAGGTGCGCGGCCACTTATTCGTATGGCCTGGCTTTGAGCGCCTCCCTGATGGTTACAATCTCTATAAGGAGGACCCCGAGGCCTTTCGTCAGGATATCATCGACCACATTTATGAATTCGCGAATCTCTTCCCCGACTCCTTCACCGAGTGGGACGTGATGAATGAGCCCTATACCGAGCATGACTTCATGGATCTGCTGGGCAAAGACGTCGTGCTAGATTGGTTCAAAGCCGCGCGCGATGCGAATCCAAACTATACAAACTACATTAACGATTATGGCATTCTATCGGATCGCGATCAAAAGCATCAGGATGTCTATTTCGACTGGATTCAATACCTCGTCGACAATGATGCCGAGATCGATGGCATCGGATTTCAAGGTCATTACAAGAGCCCCACACCGCCCCAACTAATCTGGGAGCGTCTGGAACGCTTTGCAGCGCTCGGCCTGCCGATGCAGATCACGGAATACGACTTCGATCATCCGGACGAAGATCTACAGGCGCAGTTCACCGAAGACTTCATGACCATTGTCTTCAGCCACCCGCAGATGACTAGCCTCGTCACCTGGACATTTTTGGAGAACACGTTCCGCCCGGACGGTGCCTTTTATAATAAGGACTTCACGCCGCGCAAAGTCGGCTTGGTCTGGGAACGCTTGATCAATGAAACCTGGAAGACCGATGAGAGACACGCTTCAGATAAGAACGGCGAACTGTCACTCAGCGCCTTCAAGGGCGACTACCGAATTACCATCGAACACGATGGAAAAACCAGCGAGCACACGGTTGAGCTGGATCAGGAAACTGAGCTGGAATTGTTAATTCCATAGTCGAAGTGACAACGCCAGTAGTTCTCCGCGCTTGGATCACGCCTCAAGATTACTAATAGTGCATATACTATGTCATATTCGTAATCTTATACATCATCACAATCGTCCATGCTCAGTCGAAAGGTCTTCATTCTAAACGTTAGGATTAAGAGTATGATTAAGACCGTAGCAAGCGTGTAGATCGTATCGATCCCTGACTCGGGTCTAAATGCGGAGGATCTACAGTAGCGAACCACTATACTCGCACACCACGAAATCAGAGTAGTTCTAAGTCAAAAGGTTCTGAAAGTTCTACTTGATCAAGAGCGCACTCTTTGTCTTGCTGCGCGCCAACCCCGCCAGCAGAGACCCTGTTGGCGTTTCTATTTTTTAGACTTAACAATGACAAAGAACAAATATTTCCAAGAGTGGTTTTCGAATCCGCGCCGCGATGTGATCGCTGGCACAGTCGTTGCCCTTGCACTCATCCCTGAGTCCCTCGCATTTGCCATCATTGCTGGAGTGGACCCCAAGGTTACACTCTACGCATCGTTCTGTATCGCGATCACCATTGCATTTGTAGGTGGACGTCCGGGTATGATTTCCGCGGCAACTGGCGCGATTGCGTTGTTGATTGGCTCACTAGTCGCCAACCATGGCGTGCAGTATCTACTGGCCGCGACACTGTTGACTGGGGTGCTGCAGATATTGTGTGGCGTCTTTAAATTAGCGGACCTGATGCGCTTCGTCTCAAAATCGGTGGTCACAGGCTTTGTCAATGCGCTCGCCATCCTCTATTTCATCACCCAAGCCAAAGAGTTCGTAGGTCAGGGCTGGATAATGTATGCGATGGTCGCCGGCGGGCTAGTCATCATTTACGGGTTCCCGCGCTTAACAACCGCAGTGCCATCGCCACTGATTTGCATCATCGTATTAACTACGGTTTCGATCACAATGGGGCTCGATACGACCCTTAAAACTGTCGGCGAAATGGGAGAACTGCCGACTTCACTCCCGTCTTTCCTCTTTCCTGATATCCCGTGGAACTGGGAAACGTTCATGATTGTGCTTCCCTACGCGATTCCAATGACAGTGGTCGGCCTGCTGGAGTCACTCATGACTGCGGGTATTTTGGACGACTTTACCGATACCGAAAGTGACAAGAACCGCGAATGTAAGGGCCAAGGTATTTCCAACCTCGTAGCTGGATTTTTCGGTGGCATGGGTGGTTGCGCAATGATCGGGCAGTCCGTGATTAACGTCAAATCAGGTGGTCGTGGTCGTCTCTCGACTGCAGCTTCGGGCATCGTATTGCTAATTCTCATCTTTGTGCTGGGCGATTTGGTGAATCAAATTCCGATCGCCGCACTCGTGGCAGTCATGCTGATGGTTTCCTTCGGCACATTTAACTGGTCCTCGATCAAAGGCCTACGCGATAACCACCGCACCTCCAGTGTCGTGATGATAGCGACAGTGGCCGCAGTGGTCTTCACTCATAACTTGGCTATCGGTGTCGGAATCGGTGTGGTGCTCAGTGCTCTGTTCTTTGCCTACAAAGTTTCTCGACTGCTCGATATCAAATCTGAGCTCGATGTGTCGAAGAAAGGCCGTAAGTATATTGTCACAGGCCAATTGTTCTTCGTCTCGGCTGACAGGTTTGCCGATGCCTTTGATTTCCGTGAAGTTCTAGATACCATCACCATCGATGTGACGCACGCACACTTCTGGGATCTCTCCGCAGTGGGTGCCTTAGACCGAGTTGTCTTGAAATTCCGCCGAGAAGGCACTGAAGTGGACATTGTGGGTATGAATGAAGCCAGTAAAACACTCGTCCTAAAGATCGCCACCCACGATAAACCTGGTGCGATGGATGAAGCAGGAGGGCACTAAACCCGACAGTTCATTCCTAATTCCTAATTCCAAACTCCTAATTCCCAAATGCCAAACATACTTGCTTGCACCGACGGCTCAATCTACGCACCCAGCGTTTACAATCACACAGCATGGGCTGCAGCAAAGATGTCTGCATCCGTTCACGTGCTGCACATGCTCAACCCGCACCACGAAAATCCAGTCAAGGCTGATACCAGCGGTAGCATTGGTTTGGGTGCAAAAAGTGCCTTGCTAAAGGAAATCGTCGAACTCGAAGCTACCCGCGCGAAACTTGCTCGCAAGCGTGGCGAAGCCATCCTCGAAGACGCAACGACACAGCTCACTGCAGCTGGCGTGAAGGAAGTCGTCGCCGATCAAAAACATGGACGGCTCAGCGATTCGATCGACAGCTACGAGCGCGACGCAGATCTCGTGGTGATCGGCAAACGCGGTAATCACGCTGACTTCGCAGCTGGACATATAGGCCACAATCTCGAGCGCGTGGTGCGTAGCTGCAAACATCCGGTCCTCGTGACCTCGCGTGAGTTCACCAAAATGGAGAGTTTCGTGCTAGCCTTCGATGGCGGTGACAGCTCGAAAATGGCGGTCGAGTATGCAGCAAGTCACCCTCTATTAAAGGGGATGCACTGCTATTTGCTCTATGTCGGCTCAGGCAAAGCGAAAATCGAATCGGCACTAGCGAACGCGAAGAACACTCTCGAAGCCGCTGGCTACGAAGTCACAGTCGAGCAGCGTGATGGCGAACCAGACAAAGTAATCGGCGATGTCGTCGCCCAAGATCACATCGATCTACTCGTCATGGGTGCCTACGGACACTCCCATATACGTCATCTAATCGTAGGTAGCACCACGACTGCTATGATCCGCACTGTTAAGATTCCCGTATTGCTCTTCCGCTAGAACTGGCTTTTTTGCGACCCGTCATGAGTATTGTAACTAAGCCATTCGGCACATTACCAACAGGTGAAGCGGTTAACCTCTTCACACTTACTAATAAAAACGGCCTCTCCGCTAAAGTCACCAATTACGGTGGTATTTTGGTCGCACTCAACGTGCCAGACCGCGCGGGCAAATTTGCCGACGTAGTGCTGGGCAAAGACACACTCGAGGGGTATGTCGCTGGCCACCCACATTTCGGCGCCACGACAGGACGCGTCGCCGGTCGCATCTCTGATGCCACCTTTACACTGGAGGGTAAAACCTACCCGCTGGAGGCCAACAACGGGGCAAACGCACTGCATGGCGGGCTCAATGGCTACGACAAACTCGTCTGGACTGCCGAAACGATCAACGACCACGGCGTCGACAAGCTGCGCCTCTCGATCACCGATCCCGATGGCAGCAACGGCTTCCCCGGCACGGTCGAGTGCACTGTCACTTACGCATTGCTCGACGATAACACGCTCGAAATCGCTTATACTGCATCGACCGACAAGACCACGCCATTCAACATAACAAATCACTCGTATTTCAACCTCAAAGGCTCCGGTAAGGGCGACGTCCTTGGCCATGAAATGCAGATTTTTGCAGACTCCGTCGCAACGGTTGATGAAAATTCCACACTGATCGGTCGTCGTGATCCTGTAGTCGCTGGTTTCAACGATTATCGTGAGCCAGTGCTCCTCAGCACACTCGAACTGTGCGTCGGCAACGCAGACATCCATTTCTTCTTAGACAACGGCCGCACCAAGCTGCCAAAGTCCGCTGCAATCGTCCGCGAACCAGAGTCAGGCCGCGTGATGGAAGTCTTCACCACTGAGCCAGGCGTGCAATTCTACGCTGGCCTCAGCCTATCAGACGGTGCTCCTGAAATCGGTAAAGGCGGCGCGATTCACGAACCAATGACTGGATTTTGCCTTGAAACTCAAGACTACGCGGACAGCGTCACCTTCCCAGAAATGGGCGGCGCGATCCTCACGCCCGACGAGTCATTCAGCTCCACCACACTCTTCCGTTTTAGAACGCAATAGGCAACGGCAGCGAAACAACACCTTTAATATCGCCACAATCGGCTTGTCTCGATTGTGGCGATTCTGTTTATCTCTTAAAAGAGCAGTTAGAAGCTGAGTATCAATGCTCTCTGTAGCTTTTGTCCTTCGCAAAATTGACGTGACTGGCGATATTTCAAGCACTTCATCACCAAAGACTAACTTCTGACTCCTCACTTCTAACTCCTGTATGTTTATCGGACGCTTCCGATTCGCATTCATCACACTCTCACTCATCACTCTCACTCCTCACTCATAGTGGCTCTCCTCACTTACAGAAATCTTACCGTCTCCTTTGGCGGGCCACGCCTGCTCGACAACGCCGGAATCACCGTCGAGAAGCGCGAACGCATTTGCCTGATTGGCCGTAATGGTGAGGGTAAATCCACACTACTGCGCATCATCGACGGCGAGATCAAGCCCGACGCTGGTGAGATCGAAGCCATCCCAGGCCTACGCATTGGCAAGCTCGACCAAGAAGTTCCCTCAGATTTGGAAGGCACCGTGTTTGACATCGTCTCCGCAGGTCTCGGCCCTGCGGCCAAAGTCGTTGCCGAATACCACCGCCTCGTGCACGAATACGATGAGAACCACGACGAAGCCATTGCCACACGCCTGGATGACCTACAGGAAGAGCTCGACCGCACTGACGGTTGGTCGCTTGAGCACAAAGTCGAAAACATCCTCAACCGAGTCGAACTCGACGGCGATGCCCTATTCTCCTCCCTTTCAGGGGGCAACAAGCGCCGCGCCCTACTCGCTCGTGCGCTCACCGCCGAGCCACACATCCTGCTCCTTGACGAGCCTACCAATCATCTCGACATCCCCGGCATCCGTTGGCTGGAGGAATTCCTGCGCAAGGCCGACATTTCACTGCTCTTCGTCTCGCACGACCGTGCCTTCATCCGCCGCGTGGCCAACCGCATTGTCGATCTCGACCGCGGCCAACTCACTTCATGGAGCTGTGATTACGACACCTACCTCCAGCGCAAGGCCGACCTCCTTGCAGGTGAAGCCAAGCAACAAGCCGTCTTTGATAAAAAACTAGCCGAGGAGGAAGTCTGGATTCGCAAAGGCATCCAAGCGCGCCGCACTCGTAACGAAGGCCGCGTGCGCTCGCTGCAGAAAATGCGCGTCGAGCGCGCCAAGCGCCGTAACATCATCGGCACCTCCTCGCTCAGCGTCAACGAAGGCCAACTGTCCGGCCGCAAGGTCATCACCGTCGACAATATCAGCTACGATTGGGGCAACAAGCCACTCATTCAGGACTTCTCCACCGTCATTTGGCGTGGCGATAAGATCGGCATCGTCGGTCTCAACGGCTCAGGCAAAACCACACTGCTCAATCTGCTGCTCGAAAAGCTGCAGCCACAGCAAGGCTCCGTGGTGGCCGGCACCAAGCTCGAAGTCGCGTATTTCGACCAACACCGCGCTCAATTGGACGAAAAACTCTCGGTCGCAGAGAATGTGAGCCCCGCAGGCGATATGGTAACGATCAATGGTCGGCCTCGCCATGTCATCACCTATCTGCAGGACTTCCTGTTTACGCCGGAAACCGCACGCTCACCGATTACCAAGCTCTCGGGCGGTGAACGTGCCCGTCTCCTGCTCGCACGTCTCTTCCTGCAACCTGCCAACGTGCTGGTGCTCGATGAGCCGACCAATGACCTCGACATCGAAACCGTCGAGCTACTCGAAGAGCGCCTGCTGGACTACGAAGGCACCCTACTGCTCGTCAGTCACGACCGTAGTTTCCTCGATAACGTTGTCACCAGCACCATCGCCCTCGAAGGCGACGGCCTCGTCACCGAATATAACGGTGGTTGTGAAGACTGGCTGGAGCAATTCGAAGCGCGCAAGGCAGCGGAAGCACTCGCCGCCAAAACACCCGCCCCAGTCGCGAAACCCGCAGCCGCTCCAGCACCTGTCGCGGCCCCGGCTCGCAAGCTAACGAACAAAGAGCGTGAAGCCCTTAAGACATTGCCAGGACTGATTGAAAAACTCGAAGCCGAGCACACCGCACTCAGCGAGAAAATGGCCACCGCCGAATATTATCAGGACAAGAGCAACGACCTCACCGGCGATGCCGCAAAGCTGGAAAAGCTAGAGGCCGATACACTCGAAGCTTACGAGCAATTGGAAGCGTTAGAAGCGGAGTAGTGTAAAAACTAATCCTTGCTCAAAAATTAAAGTAATTTGATTATGTGGCGATGCCCGAAGAAAACAAGCGCCCCAAAATGAAGTTGTCTCGTGCTCCCGAGCAACTCGCAGCAGAGGAGCAGGCTCGAAAGGCGAATGCAGAACCAGAAAAGCCAAATGCCCCTTTAACGCTACAGCATACTGAAGTTTCTAGGACATACGTATCCACGAACGCGGATAAAATCCGTATCGATGACATCCTAGAAGATGCATATAGCCCTGAAAAAAAGCGTGCACGGCGAGCATCGATACTAAGACGTATCGCGCTTACCTGCGCCATAGCGCTGCTGTTCCTCGTTTCCGCAGGCTTAACCTATGGTTACGCCCATATTTATCAGCAATGGCCGAAGCTGGAGCCGCTCAGTTGGTATCTCCCCTTTGTTCTTTCTGTCGCGCTGTCTGTCGCTGCTTTAATTAAGTCGTATCAATTCATCACACGCAGGCGCAGTAGTATCGCCCTCACCATAACGGGGCTTGTAATTGCCGCAGGTCTTGCCTCTTGGAATCTTGATATTTTGCGCGTAACTAGCTGGAGCGGAGACAATTTGTTAGGCCAGGGTCATTGGCAACCCACCAACCAAACGGAAATGCTGATCGCCTACGAAATAAACGCATGCCGTGGCATCCCACCTGCAAGCTTCACTGCCCCGAGTGCAGCTTCATATAAAAAAATGTTTCGAAGCATGCCACGCTCACAGTGGCAGCCGTATTTCAAAAAATACCTAACTCACGAAGAACTGCAGAAAACAACGCCGCTTAATATCGATATTAATATGCGAGAAGTCTCATCTCGCATGGCGCGACTGCACGCAGAGCAATGGGCGGACTTCGAAGCAGTCTATAAGAACCCACCTTTCGATTTCAAAGTTAAGCAGTGGGCGCTATTGCCGTATAGCACCATCTTGCAACAGCTGTAAGGCCTCTAGGAAGCAAACCGCAACTTGCGTGAAATTAGGATCGTTGAAGGAATATTCGTAGAATCTCTGCTTTCAATAACGATAATAAAATAAGATTGAACCAAACAGCACTAAGCTGCTAGTTCAGTGCCTATTACCATGAGATACCTATTTCCGATTCTAATTCTGTCATCCTTTGCGTTGGGGTGGTTCCTTCGCGGCAATCCGAATGAAGGAGCAACCGATCCACAATCAGATCGATCACACACAGAACTGAATCGAATAAACGATCAGCAACAGGAACAGAACCTCCCTTCAGCTAATACAACCAAACTCTCCCCTGAGGAACAATTAGAACGCTTCCATGAGTTTAGAGAACTCAAGACGCTGCAAGGAACGATCAAAGCGCTTCAGGTAATTGACTCTATGGGCGTAACAGAATTACGCGAGGCAATCAGTTCTATCGGATTGAGAGAATCTCGGAACCCGAATGATTATTTTTTGCCATTCCAAATTATGAACGCATGGGTCGCGATCGACCCCGAAAGTGCTCATGCCTATTGCCAGTCGCTGACTGATCCACTTCAAAAGTCAAATCTCGGGATGGTGCTGTTTTTAGAATGGGGACAGTCGGATCCCGAAGCGGCATTGACAGCAATTGAAGGCATTCAGAATCAAGAAGATCGCAGGTCAGCAAAGATATCACTCCTACATGGACTATCGATGAATCACCCACAGCAAGCGTTCGATATCTTAACAGAGAGTCCTACTTCTCGAGATGATTGGGCCTATACCTCCGTCTTCATGAATTGGGCGAAGAACGATGTAGGAGGCGCTCTTGCAGCATTGGAAAGCCTCAAACCAGGGACGACGCGTAACAATGCACGACAAGGGTTCAGCATCGCGCTGATTCAGCAAGATCTGCCTCAATCTGCCGCGATCGCATCGTCACTTAAAGATGCCGACGACCGTAAGGAAGTGCTCAGCACGGTTCTTGGCCAATGGATTGTAGCAGACATCGATGCAGCCCTTGATTATCTAGAACAAACGCCTGAAGGATCACTCAAGACCGACCTTATTGCGAATTCTATTTATTCAATCACGAAGGTATCACCCGCAACCGCCTTAGCCTATACTCAGCAGCATTTACAAGGTCGACAATTCGACAATGCCATTCAATCGATCATCAATGAACTTGCGCTCAGTTCTCCGGCAGAAGCGATTGCCTTAATCGATAATATGCCTTACGGTCGCGCGTATGAAAAATCAGTCAACTCACTAGTCAAGGAGTGGTCAAAAAGCGCACCCATCGAAGCCCTAGAATGGGCTAGCGCCCTCCCCCCAAGCGATGAGCGTAATGATGCCGTCAGACATGCGATCAATGCCTTAACCAGCAATAGCATCGATGCAGCCAAAAATAGAATACTGAGCTTGGCTGACGGCCAAGAGAAAACACTACTGATTAAATCCATCAGTTCACATTTAGCACGTGACGAGCCGCAAGTTGCACTTGACTGGGTTCATTCGCTTGAACCCTCCGATGCATCCGCGAGCGCATTGAACAAAGTGCTGAGCACCTGGGCATTCAAAGATCCATCCGCTCTGGTCGATTACCTCGACACTCAAAGCGTGGAACTTCAACGAGAGCATAGCAAAAACATCGCCCAAAGCTGGGCTAGCAAAGATCCCGGTGCAGCCTCCACATGGGCAGTCCAAATAGAAGATGAGGATGCTAGTAGAGCAGCGATTAATCAAGTTTCATGGGAATGGCTAGAGCATGATACCTACGCAGCCACGGTCTGGATATCCGAGCTGGAAAATGGCACGAGTCGAGATATGGCAGTCACAAACCTCGTTCGTAAAGTGACGACTTCAGAACCTGAAGCTGCCTTCAAATGGTCAGCAACCATTGGCACCGAGGAAATTCGTCAAAGAGAGTCGAAACGAGTCATCCAACGATGGCAATCAGAGGATCCAGATGCAGCACGGGCAGCCATAAAGGCGAGTGACCTAACTGACTCTGAAAAAGACGCGCTCTTTAAGGAACTCCCGACCTCCTAGGCAACAGGACAAACCGAGTCTCGCGCGCTCCACTTGAAAGGTCACTCGTAAATCAGGATTGCAAAACTCGGCCAACCGTTTATTGTATTTACAAGCTCTCAAGCTTGGGGGCTGTCTGCTAAAATAACCCCAAAATAGAAAGAAAAGACATGAGTGATACAGCCACATTCAACGAGTGCTGCAGCTATGTTGCAGCACTAGTGCAAGAGCACCCCATCCCCAAAGATACCCACGTCCCCTCAGCCATCACCATCTCACGCCAGTCTGGTGCACGCGGCCGCAGTATCGGTAAAAAGCTCAAAAATCGATTACGCGCAGACTCACCCAAAGATGCCGTGCCATGGACTTTTTTCGACGAAACCTTAGTCGAGAAAGTGCTCGAGGACCACGACCTCCCCAAAAGTTTGGCAAAGTTCATGCCAGAAGACACGGTCAACGAATACAGCAGCACCGTAAACGAGATCTTAGGCCGCCACCCCTCACTCTGGACACTCTTTGAGCACACCACGCAAACCATGATGCGACTCTGCAGCGTTGGCCATTGCATCCTCGTCGGGCGTGGAGGCAACAAAATCGCCGAAGGTCTCTCAAATGTCACACGTGTTCGTTTCGTCGGCAGTCATGCCCGACGCATGCAACAAATGGTAACTGTATATGGCAAATCAGTCGATGACGCGAAGCACTACATCAAAGACGAAGACCACGCGCGCCATCGCTATATGAAGCACCACTTCAATTCCGAGATCGATGACCCCACACAATACGATCTCGTCATCAACACAGATCACTACAGCGACGAAGCCGTCGTAGAAATGATCCTCGCCGCCGTCGAAGCGAAAAAAGGATGCAAGCCACTGTGATTCGTAGTTAGGTTGCTTTCGCAGCCTGACCGATTTCGCTAGTGGTCGCGTGCGGCCACAGGCGGTCAGTTACTTCAAGGAAGCTGCCACCGTCATAATCCGACATTCTAGTATTGTCTGCCACTCAGCCATACGCCAAGGCTAGGAGATCGCTATGACGACCTCCAACGACGCATCTCACACACCCAAGCATATCGCCATCATCGGCGGTGGCGCAGGCGGTTTCTTTGCCGCGATTACAGCGGCCGAGGCCGACCCTACAGCTCAGGTCACAATTTACGAGCGCAGCCAGCAAACACTCAGTAAGGTTAAGATCTCTGGCGGTGGCCGTTGCAACGTCACTCATAGTTGCTTCGACCCAGCGAAATTAGCCACCCACTACCCACGCGGCGCCCGCGAACTACGCGGCGCCTTTCACCGCTGGCAACCGCAAGACACCATCCACTGGTTCGCCGAGCGAGGCGTCACCCTCAAGACCGAAGGCGACGGCCGCATGTTTCCCGACACCGACGACTCACAAACAATCATCGATTGTTTCCATGAAGCAGCTCGCAAAGCCGGAGTGCAGCTCCGCAAAGGAGTGGGCCTCAAGTCCTTGAGCCTTGAGGAAAAGTCCACATCTCACTCGCCCCTCTTCACTCTTCACTTTTCAGACGACACGCAAGTGTCGGCTGAAAGCGTGTGCATCGCCACCGGTTCACTCAAGGCCTCACCACTCACCCGCGCAATCGAAGCTCTCGGCCATACGATTGAACCACTCGCACCCTCCCTCTTTGCCTTCAACGTCGCCGACAGTCGCACGCACGGCCTTTCAGGTCTGTCCGTGCAAAATGCCAGCGTCTCAGTCGTCACCGACAACGGAGCAACGAAGAAAAAAAAGGCCAAACCGCAAACCGGCCCCATTCTCATCACACACCGCGGCTTCAGCGGCCCCGCGATCCTCCGACTCTCCGCATGGGAGGCACGCAGCCTACAGGAGCAGAAGTATCATTTCGACATCGCAATCAATTGGCTTGGTGACCAAACTGAAAACCAAGTGCGCGAACAATTCGACAAGCTGCGCAAGCACAACGGCCGCACACTAGTGCGTAGTAAGGTATTTGAAGCCATCCCCCGCCGCCTCTGGGAGCGCATCGTCGAATCCGCCGGCATCGCCGAAGACACCCCATGGTCACAGCTCTCTAAAAAGATTGAATCGAAGCTCATCACCGAACTGATCGCCGCAAAATTTAGCATTCAAGGCAAGACGACCAACAAAGATGAATTCGTCACCTGCGGGGGCGTGCGCCTCAAAGAAGTCGACTTCCGCACCATGGAGAGCCGTAAAGTGCCCGGCCTTTACTTCGCCGGCGAGTGCCTCGACATCGACGGCATCACAGGGGGCTTTAACTTTCAAGCCGCTTGGACCGGTGGACGCCTTGCGGGACTCGCCATGACTGAATAGCATTGAAGCCTGAACGTCTTGACTTTTCAGTATTGCAGCATGGCCATAGCAATTCCTATCAGCAAGCGCGGCACCGTTACAATACCACCTGAGATGCGGAAACGCCTCGGAGTCGACCAATTACAGAATCCCATGCTTCTGGTTGAAGAGCGCGACGGAAAACTCTACCTGGAGCCAGCCGCCGCAATTCCCGTTCGAGACATTCCAAAATCAACGCTTCGGAGCTGGATCAAAGAAGACGAAAAAGAAATGACTGCTTTTCGCAGCACTCAGAAACGCAAGTAGTGGATCTCATTCTGGACACAAGTGTGCTTCTTTCAGCCTGTGGGCTCGGACAAAGGAGCCAGTCGTTTCATTCTCGAATCGCGATTGATGATGACTGGAACCTCATCAGCGCCCACTACTGCTGAGAAGAAACTTTCCGCAACTTGAGCAAACTTGGCGAAAATGCTCAGGTTTACTTCGAAAAACGCTTAGATAGACTCATTGAGTCTGGCAACTCAATGCCCTCACCGCAGACGACATCATTGTATTTGAAAAAGCTAAGGATCGCCCCGTCTTGATCAGCGCACTGGCATGTAAGCCAGATGCACTACTCACTCTAGACCGAACCGACTTCCATGATAGACTAGGACCCCAATTCTATGGCATTGCCATTCGAACCCCCGGTGAGTGGTTAATGGAGCAGCGTGAAAAGGGCTTGCTGTAGTCAAATGAATGTAAACGCCCGCAAGAAAGACGAGTTCGTCACCTGCAGAGGTGACAGTCTAAAGGCAATTAACTTCAAACGCATTGAGAGTAAGCGCATCCCGAACCTCTACTTCGCCGACGGGTGCCTCGCCATCGATGGCATCACTGGCGGTTATAACTTTCGGGCAACATGAACCGGCGGACGACTGGCTGGGCTGGCAACGACAGAGCCCCAAGCGATGGCTCATCCTGTTACGGTTGCAACTTAGGTCGGACCGTCAGTCGGCTAAAACGCTTACTCGCAACGTCCGAAATATCAACCGAAACGGTATCACCGGGCATACCCGTCACAATGGTGGGAGTTATTGAGCTCCAATCTACGAGATCATACGAATGCTCGACGCGATACTCCACATCGACTGGGTCTGTGCCCAATTGAAAATCAAGATATGGGACACCCGCATTGACTGATAATATCGGACGGTTCGAATGGGAGTCTGCAAGCAATGGATTACCACCTAATGCATATTCCATGAAGTTATTAACGCCATCGCCATCAGGGTCATCCTCACGATGTGTTTGAGTCTCACCGCTCCAAGTAACAGCGGAAGACCACTCATCGTAGTTACCGAGATCGACCTTTGAGACGCGTAGGTAATCGACCGTCGCGTAATCAGTCTGCCCCCAATCAGTGGTGTTGGTAGTCGAGATAAAACGCAACAGATCCCATGTCGTAGCGAGTGATCCCAGAGGCAAATCGGAGGCAACCGCAACTTCGTCAACACTCGCTAAAGCATAATAGATGTCTGCAGTGTCATTATCCAAATCGATGACAACACGCACCACTAGATCATTCACCACATTCGAGCTAAAGGTATGCAACACGCTCGTCGAATTATCCAGACGTGCCTGTAACTGTATTTTACTACTTACTTCTTGTAGGCGAATCAGTATAACATCTTGAAAACCACCTGTTGTGATCGAGGAGTCACGCATACCAAAGGCTACATTTGAGCCCCCCAGATCACCTCCCGAAAAGTCGATCGTATCTATGCGAAACTGTATTTCGTAAATCCCCGACGACCGTGCGCCGACAGTCAAATTGCCTCCATTTCGATAAAGATTATCGGTGGCATCGGCCCCCTGAGTAATATGAAGTAAGCCTGAACCATTCGTAGTCGCATTTGCAGTCGCACCACCGAATGCCGCAGTGCCGGCACTGTTAAGAGCGCCCTGAAGTTGGACGTCCGCAGCGCCCTCGAAGTTCCACTCTTCGAGTAGACTACTCGTGGCATATAGCGTCGGCAGCTCAGAAATAGTAACTAGATTTATCTTAGCGAAATCCGCACCAGTGAACTCGCTTGCCGTCGCCACCAATCGGACTTGATCCCAGACCTTGGCCTGTGACGCTAGATTGACGACACCAGCAGATACTTCATCTGCAGCGCCTGAGGCAAAGAAAACTTCAGCGGTGCCAGTATCCAGATTGATCACCGATCGAATCGTTAATGAGTTGCTCAACGCAGTCGCACCAAAGTTATTTAATGTCGTATTGGCATTATCAACTCGAGCCTGCAACAACAGGCTACCGCCTTGCTTGATCAGACGTATATAGAAAATATCTTGGAAACCTGATGTTGAAATCGAGGAATCACGAAAGCTGAACCCAACACTCGCACCCGTATCATCCGCCTCAGAGAAATCGAGAGTGTCAATATGTGCAAGCAACTCGTAGCGCCCCGTCGTCCTAGAGCCGATGCTTAAGCTACCAGAGGTTTTGTATTGATCGGAACCGGACGTCACGACAATTGAGCCATCTCCATCAGTCACTATGTTTGGAGTGAATCCGTTGAATGCCGTGTTACTCGCAGCATTGTGAGTGTCTTTGAGTTGGGTGTCGACCAGGTCATCAAACTGCCAATCTTCTAATGTGATTCCATTCGCGGTTGGCTCAAACGGAGCCAAACTGACATCTGACAATTGCACCTGAATGGTGCCATCTGCTGTCAGTGTAGTAGTCAATGCATGGCCGGTGCTGCCAGCATAAGAAACGGATACATCATACTCACCATGAAAGCCTCGCAGCGTCGCGGCTCCATTGGCATCGCTGACATCGCTAACGTTCTGCGAAGTGTAGCGTATACGATGTAAATAATACCATGCCAATGCGTTTAGATTCAGCGAGCCATCATAGCCCATCATGAATTGCGGTTCGCTGGGATCACCAGCGAAGGACCACACAGTCAAACCATACACTAACGGATGACTGAAATATGTGGTTAAGATCTCTTCAGTCATTTGCGCACGTTCGAACTCAGTGAAATTCTTATTGGACGCATCATCTAAACGCCCACCATCCCAAATTTCAAATTCAGTGCCACACATCGGGAGGTTGTATTCATTACCAAAATCTACCAAACGAGAATAGAGTGTCGTAGGATCTGGGTGCTCGAATTTAAAACGACTCTGGAAGCCAATCGACTCCAGCGCGCCACCATCGTTAATGACCTGGTCCAGTCGTTCTTTCAGAATCGTCGAACGCGTTGCATAGCTCGTGCCATTACTATCGGGCACAAGACTTGAGGATTTTGCGGATATGATTTGATAATCGTTGATCAATAGTTTTGCAGATGGATTCCACGCATCCATTGCCGCACGTGCGGTGTTCATCCATTGAGCCATACATTGCATGCCTTCATCGACTGCTGTTGTCGCAGGATCGTCGATGATCTCCATCAGCAATGTGTTGGTAATGGTTTCATTGATCACGTCCCACTCATAGACATTCCAACCTTTTGCATGGCTCGTCTGCGTCGTTAACGTGCTACTGGTGCGATGTTCCGGAGTCTTGTAATACTGCAATCCTCCAGGACTATTGGAGACCCAGTTTTGAACCTCAGTATTTGCAGCAGCCTTCACCGCGGCTCGAGCTGCAGTCAAGTCCCCTCCCCCTTGGCGTGCGGCAATGTATTCTTCGACTTTGTTGCGAACATAGGGAGACAAATGATTCATCAACGAATCATAGGCATCTTGATCCCAATCAACATCAGTAGAATCAGTCGGGTCAAAACCCAAGTCATCCACATCCGCGAGGCTGGCTGTGCCTGGCCACATTGCGGTATGCCCACGCACCGGAATATTCTCGGCTTCAGTCCAATTAATCAAATCAACTGCGGCACTTGCCGAACTATTCGACTGATCCAGCTTGGGCTTGAGTGCATTGTTTGTGCCAAGCGCATTAAACAGCGCAAGTGCACGGGACTTCCAAAGCGCCGTCGTCAATGTGCCTGTAAAGTTATTTTTGCCATTATTCACGTCAAACGCTTTGACCGAACCGCTAAACTTAAAGGCACTGTTGCTTTGATTCACGGTAACCGTCGCGCCCTGAATTGGATTGCCCAATGCATCTACGACTTCGACCGTCAGGTCCGACTTTCGACTGGATTCAATACGAGCCTCTGCATCCGTGCGCCATGCTCCGCTACCTTGCGGTTTAACAATGGCCGCCAGATCGAGGGCTCGAGCATCCAGTGGTCCACTAAGCGAAAGATCTAAGTCGGTGTTAATCTGAGCCACTTCAGCACTCGTCAAGACCTGGCTTTCAGCGACGACTTGCAATGTGACAGTCACGACATTCGATGAGTATAAGTCACTCGATGTCGATTCATCAGCTTTATATGTAAATGATACATCGCCAGTGAAATCAGTCGCGGGAGTATAATCGAAAGAGCCATCCGCATCGAAGGTTAATGTGCCTGAAGACGGCTCTGTAACGAGTGTAGCGACCAAGGCATCACCATCCGCATCGTAGTCATTCTGAAGCACACCAGGGGCAGAGATTGAACGTGCTTGATTTTCAACGATTAGATAAATGTCATTTTGAGCAACTGGTGGCAGTGTCGACAAACCAGCAAGCTCACGGATTTGCGCTGACGTCAGTATCACATCGAAATATTGAAGATCATCCAGTGAACCTTCAAAATGCCTAGCACGTCCGCGAAAATCAGCACCAAAGCCTGATTTCTTACTCAAACTATCCAAATTTGACATCGCCTCGCTAAATGAAACGACCAATGAACCGTCTAGGTAAAACTGCGTCTGTAGTCCGTCATTTTGCATGACAAAGTGGTGCCATGCGCCGTCATTATAACCTTCGCCATAGGAGTCCAGCCCTGCAGAACCATCAAAATATGGCTGAAAGGCTCCGTCGGCATATGAGAGCACATACTTCTTCTCGATACTAAAGAGCTGGTCAGTGCCTGAGCCGACGTAGGACGGATCCATCTTGAACCAGCCAGAAATCGAGACTTTACCAGAGCCCCCAGCATCCGCATGTGGATTATAGATCAGGTTATTACTACTGGTCACTGCATCGTCATTGATTCCATCAAAATCGAGTGCCGCATTCGCGTTGCCATCACGGTCAGCGACTTTAGACGCCTGCGAGATAATTAGATCCGTGGTGCCGATCGACCCTGAATCGGCTCCCGAGCCATTTGTAAAATCCCAAGCGTGCTTGGGAGTCGGTAAAACCGCAAATGCCGTGGCGGCACAAAAGAAACTAAAAGCGCTAATGGTAAAAACGCGAGGCAGGTATGCCCAAGGAGTCCCAGAAGAATATACTGGCATAGAATAAGATAGGGGTTAACTAGGATGTATTGGGGATACTCCTTAGTTAACACAGTCACTTCGATCGGATGACAAGCGTAGAAGCGCGCTTCACTTGATTATTCTTATATTTTTACAAGGCGTTGATAATGATTGCCTTGCAAATGCACTATGACGGCTTTTTTTAAATGAAAAAGTGCAAAACCGTCTCGCCACTGGATTAATCCATCGTATCCGTCGAATTGATACATTGACTGCAATCAGTGACAAAAAAACGCACACCGAACTACCCGCCAGCGCGAACTGGTTTATAGCCGAGTTTTTCGAGTTCACCCATCACCCGATCGCACACATCTCCCTGCAGTTCAATCGCCCTCCCCTTTAAAGCTCCACCACATGCGCAAGTCTTCTTCAACTTAAAGGCCATCGCCTCTAGCTCTTTGAGTGGCACATTTGTGGAAAACTCTTTCAAAGTCGTCACGGTCTTGCCACCACGACCCGCTTTTTCGCGGCGCACTTCGACGCGCCCTTTAGACTTAGGCTTCTTGTCCGCGCGTTTCGGACGCATTTGCTCCTGCGTCGGGCCGCTGGGTAAGCCTCCTGTATCTAGTGCGCCAAACGGGTTGCTTGCGAACGAACTATCCGCGCTGTCGGTCGAAATTTTATGTTTTGATCGTTTGCTCATGGGTGGTGCGGCGTATCTGGATTATCGAGCCAGTTCAATGCCTTGGCATAACTGCGCTTTGTCAAATAGTGGAGTAAGCGATCTGGCAGATCGGGAGTTTTCGCATAGGCATCCAGTCGAGCGAGCACAGCCCCAAGGCTCTCAGCTTCAGGTAACTCGCATGCCAACGTGATGTATTGTAAATCTAACTTAAGCCTATCTTGATCCATAATAGATATACTCATAAGCCCTCTACAACAGGGGCAAGCCCATAAGGAATGAAGCTGTAAATCAAGCACAATAGCTTTACCTCAAGACAAAATCCGTGGCATCAAGTTATTTCAGTATTAGCATTTCAAATAACCCCGACAATTAAGTTTTAAGATTTGTAACGCTAATAGCTAATTCCTAGGTTCTAATCTTTATCCCATCAAAAGACGCTATGAAGCACTCTACAATTGCCAGCCGTTGGAACGCAGACCTGATCGACCAGAACTACGAGACTTGGCTATCCAGCCCTGCCTCCCTCACTCCCGAGTGGCGCGCCTTCTTTGAAGGCTTCGAACTCGCCCAAAGCAGTGGTAGCAAAACTTCGGCTACGACGGCCGACTATTCCGCATCAGATACGATTGCTAGCAAGCAGTCACGACTGATCGGCGCGATCTACGCCTACCGCTCGATCGGGCATACGATCGCTAAGTTCAATCCATTGACGAAGGAGGCGCCGATGAACCCTCGCCTCACGCTTGAGCGCCTGGGACTGGATGAAGCGGATCTGGATACTGTATTTCATACAGGTAACTATTTGAACGGAGTCGAAATGACTGCACGCGAGTTGCTTGAACGCCTAGATAAGACTTACTGCCACACCGTCGGCTTTGAGTATATTCATATTCAGGAAACGCCCCGACGCCGCTGGTTACAGGCGCGCATCGAGCCAGAATGCTTCATCCCCAGCTTCTCCAAGGAGGAAAAGGAGCGCATCGTCCGCACGATCATGCAGGCGGAGGACTTTGAGAATTTCCTACAGACACGCTACGTTGGCCAGAAGCGTTTCTCACTCGAAGGCGGTGAAACTCTGATTGCTTGCTTAGAGAGTATTTTTGAACGTTGCGGACAGAACAATGTGGATGAAATCGTAATGGGCATGGCTCACCGTGGCCGTCTCAATGTGTTGGCTAACTTCCTAGGCAAGTCCTTCGAATACATCTTCCGCGAATTCTCGGAGAACTACATCCCCGACACCATACATGGCGACGGCGACGTAAAATATCACCTCGGCTTCGAAACTAAGCGCAAGACGAGCGAAGGCCACCCTGTCGAAATCCGCTTGGCTGCTAACCCGAGTCACCTCGAAGCAGTTGACCCTGTAGTTGAAGGCAAGGCTCGCGCACGTCAGCGTATTATCGGCGACACTGAGCGTAAGCGTGTGCTACCGGTATTGATCCATGGTGACGCAGCCATCGCAGGTCAGGGCGTCGTTTCCGAAGTCTTTAACTTCTCACAACTACCAGGCTACCGCACTGGCGGCACGATCCACCTCGTTGTGAATAACCAGATTGGTTTCACAACTGGCCCCGATGAAGCGCGCTCGAGTCGCTACTGCACGGACGTTGCTAAAATCGTAGATGCACCCATTTTCCACGTGAATGGCAACGATCCGCTCGCTACAATTGCCGCGATCGAAGCTGCATTCGACTACCGTCAAACCTTTGGCAGTGATGTGGTAATCGATATGTATTGCTGGCGTAAACACGGACACAATGAGTCCGATGAGCCGGCATTCACTCAACCGACACTTTACAAGAAGATCTCTAGTATGCAGCCGATTGGCCGTGCACTAGGTGATCGTTTGGTCGCATCTGGAGAGTTCACGCGTGAGGAGATCGACACGATTGAGTCGAACTACCACGCACGCCTCGAAGCTGCCTATGAAATTGCGAAGAAGGAAGAAAGCCTCAAGGGCGACCTACTTTCCGAGTCGACCGCTAAGCAGCAACCGCCTTACAACTTCAAGGGCTTCGACACCCGTGTGCCCAAGGCACAGCTCAAGCACATTGCCGAGCGCATGGTGCAATTCCCCGAAGGCTTCAACGCAAACAAAAAGATCATCCGCCAGCTCAACACCAAGCTCAAGGCCTTCAATGCCGACAGCGGCATCGACTGGGGCATGGGCGAAGCACTTGCATTTGGTAGCTTGTTAATGGATGGCACTCCCGTCCGCTTGAGCGGCCAAGACAGTGAACGCGGCACCTTCAGTCACCGCCACTCTGTGCTTTACGATAATGAAACACGCGAACGCTACGTGCCACTCCTCGACTTAAAAGAAGGACAAGCGCAGTTCTGCGTGCATAACTCGCTCCTATCTGAGGCTGCCGTCCTGGGCTTCGACTACGGCTACTCGCTCGACTACCCGCAAATGCTCTCCATGTGGGAGGCGCAATTTGGCGACTTCGTTAACGGAGCGCAGGTAATCATCGACCAATTCCTGACATGCAGCGAGTCCAAGTGGGGACGCCTCAGCGGACTCGTCATGCTGCTACCGCACGGCTACGAAGGCCAGGGACCGGAGCACTCTTCCGCTCGCCTCGAACGCTTCCTTCAAGCCTGCGCAGAGAACAACATCCAAGTCTGCAACTTGACGACTCCCGCACAATATTTCCACGTGCTGCGTCGCCAAATGAAGCGCGAATTTAAGAAGCCATTGATCATCATGGCTCCTAAGAGCCTGCTGCGCCATAAGGACTGCGTCTCTAAAGTGGAGCACTTTACCGACAACGAATTCTGGTCGATTCTCGACGATGAGACCGTAGCAAAGAAAACCGCCAAGAGTATCGTATTTTGCTCTGGCAAGGTCTACTACGACCTAATCGCTCATCGCGATGCAAATGACATCAAGGACACCGCGATCGTTCGCATCGAGCAATTCTACCCGCTCAACACCGAACTACTCAAACGAATCACCGCAAATTACCCGAAGGCCAAAGACATCGTATGGTGCCAAGAAGAGCCCAAAAATATGGGTGGTTGGACATTCATCGCACCGCGCCTTATGGAAAGCATCGAGCAGATGCCACGTTATGCCGGCCGCGACGAAGCAGCCAGCCCTGCCGTTGGTTCGCTCGCCTTACACAAACGCGAACAAGCCAAGCTCGTTAAAGAAGCATTCGGCGCTTAACGCTCACAACTCCTCCAAACCTTTCAATTTTATAAAACGTTCTCACTCACATTATGGCTACTGAAGTTAAAATCCCCGCGATGGGCGAATCCATCAGCAGCGGCATCCTCGCCGCTTGGCATGTAAAAGACGGCGACTACGTCACAGAAGGTCAGGCGATCTTCGAACTGGAAACCGACAAGATCACCTCTGAGGCGAACGCTGAAGTCGCTGGCGTTATTACACTGCAAGTTGCAGTGGATGACGAAGTCGACATCGGCCAAGTCGTCGCGACAATCGACGAAAGCGCCACAGCACCCGCAGGTGGCAGTGAGGCAGCCCCTGCCACAGAAGCGTCCGCACCTGCGGCCGCAGAAGTTGAAGCGACCGCTCCAGCAACCTCTGGCACACAGCACCCACTCTCCCCCGCTGCCCGCAAGGCGGCTGAAGAAACGGGCGTCAACACCGCTGCCATCACTGGCTCTGGTAAAGACGGACGCGTCACGAAATCCGACATCTTATCTGCAGCAGCGGCACCTGCTACGGCAGCAGCCACTCCAACGCCCGCTGCACCCAAAGCGGCTCCAGTCGCCGTTGATCCAGCGACACGCGAAACTCGCAAGAAGATGAGCCCGCTGCGTCGCAAGATCGCAGAGCGCCTCGTGACTGCGACACAAGAGTGCGCATTACTCACTACCTTTAACGAAGTCGACATGAGCTCCGTCATGAAGTTGCGCAAGCAGCATCAGGAGAAATTCGTTGAGCGCCACGGCATCAAGCTTGGCTTCATGTCCTTCTTCACGAAGGCAGTCACACATGCCCTACAGGCAGTGCCCGCTGTCAACGCACGCATCGAAGGCAACGAAATCGTCACACAGCACTTTTATGATATCGGCGTAGCCGTCGGCACAGACAAGGGACTGATGGTGCCAACGATTCGTGACTGCGACCAAAAGGGCTTCGCTGAAATCGAACAAGACATCATCGGTTATGCGAAAGCAGCCCGTGATGGTAAGATCCAAATGAGCGACCTCGAAGGCGGCGTCTTCACCATCTCCAACGGTGGCATTTACGGGTCGATGCTCAGCACGCCAATCATCAACTATCCACAGCCAGCGATTCTCGGCCTGCATAATATCACCGAGCGCGCAGTCGTCGTGAATGGCGAAATCGTCATTCGCCCAATGATGTATCTCGCCCTCAGCTACGACCATCGCCTGATCGATGGCAAAGAAGCCGTGACCTTCTTGAATAAGATCAAGGACGCGATCGAAGATCCAAGTCGCCTACTCTTCGGCATCTAGCCAATCATCATTCGCTATTATTCATTAGCCATTAGCAATTTATATCATGTCTGAAAACAACTTCGATCTCGTCGTCATCGGCTCCGGCCCTGGCGGATACGTCGCAGCCATTCGCGGCGCTCAACTCGGCCTCAAGACTGCCCTTGTCGAAAAAAGCAAGACACTCGGCGGCACATGTCTCAACGTCGGCTGCATTCCAAGCAAGGCACTGCTACACTCCACCGAGATGTATCACTTCGCTGGTCACGGCGCAGCAGCACACGGCATTGATCTGACTAACCTCTCTATCAGCATAGAGCAATTGATGGCGAAGAAGGACAAAACCGTCGCCCAACTCTGCGGAGGCATTCAGCACTTGATGAAGGCCAATAAGATCCAAGTCTTTAACGGACTCGGTGTTCTTGACGGAGATAACAAGGTGCGCGTGCAAGACACCACGCTCCATGCGAAGCACATCATCATCGCAACAGGTTCCACTTCGATCGAACTTCCGTTCCTCCCCTTTGACGGCGAAACTGTAGTGAGCAGCACTGGAGCCATTGCCTTCAAGGAAGTCCCTGAAAAGCTAGCCGTCATCGGCGCAGGTGCCATCGGCCTAGAGCTTGGTTCTGTATGGGCGCGTCTCGGCGCAGAGGTCAACGTCATCGAATTCCTTCCAGTCATCGCTCCGACCTACGATAAGGATGTGTCAAAAATGGCCGAACGCCTGCTGAAGAAGCAGGGTCTCAATTTCCACCTCAAGACGAAGGTCACCGGCATCAAACAGTCGAAGGGCAAGCAAATCCTTACAGCTGAAAAAGCTGGCAAGGAGATTGAATTTGAAGTCGACAAGGTGCTCGTCGCTGTTGGACGCAAGCCATACACCGATCGTCTTGGCCTCGAAACAGTCGGCATTACAACCGACGAGAAAGGCCGTATTCCAGTGGATGCACACTTCAAGACATCCGCTCCTGGAATCTATGCGATTGGTGACGTCATCCCCGGCCCAATGCTTGCGCATAAGGCAGAGGAAGAAGCCGTGGCCTGTGTTGAACGCATCGCAGGACAAGCTGGACACGTCAATTACGACGTCATTCCTAATGTCATCTACACCGACCCAGAAATCGCCAGCGTCGGCCTCGGCGATGCCGCAGCGAAAGAACAAGGCTACGAAACTAAGGTTGGCAAATTCAACTTCGCGGGTAACGGACGTGCCATTGCAAGCGATGCGACTGACGGTTTTGCTAAGGTCGTTGCGGACAAGAAAACAGATCGCATCCTCGGCGTGCAAGTCATCGGCAAAGGCGCCTCGGAGCTCATTGCCTCCGCAGTCGCTCACATGGAATATGGTGGTAGCGCCGAAGACCTCGCACGCACCGTGCACGCGCATCCAACAATCAGTGAAGCGATCAAGGAAGCCGCACTCGCAGTTGACGGCAACGCACTACACAGCGCGTAGACTCACAACCAACTTAACACCAAGCGGCCTTCTATTTTGAAGGTCGCTTTTTTTGTGGCTGATACCACGCAGACTGTCAGCTACGACGCGGAGGTCGTCCCTCCCAAAATGAAGTGCCTACTCAGCCACCGCCGTAACCACGACACTGGCATGTATGCCGAACCCGCGACCGACATCATTGAGCTGTTCACCAGTCGTTGCAGTGATGCACACATCCGCGACTTCCAGACCTAGTAACGCAGCAACCGATGCACGTAGCACCGGCACCTTCGGGTCAATTTTAGGGCGCAAGCACTCTAGCACGATCGAGACGTGCGTGAGTTGCCAGTCGCCCAAGCTCTCAAGCGCGACTGCCAAATATGCTTTACTATCCGTAATGCCCTCACGGCACATCTTATCAGCGACCGCACCAATCACGGTCACACCAGTGACGCCGCTAATCGCATCCGTCACTGCATGCAGAATCACATCTGCATCACTATTACCGGACAACGCAGGGGCATCGTCAAAGACGACACCCCCGAGTATAAACGGCTTGTCCGTATCGCCTTCAACAAAGCGATGACTATCTAGGCCAAGTCCGGTTTTAACCTTCACAATATTTTATAGCTCCGGAAAGAAACGTGCTTTTTCAGCTGCGGCAGCTTCAGGACTATCCGAAGCATGCACCACATTACGCATCATGTCAGTGCCCAAGTCGCCGCGAATCGTGCCCTTTGGCGCTTCTTTCGAATTTGTCGGCCCAAGCAACTCACGCACCTTAGCGATCACGTTTTCGCCACTCAGAATCATCGGCATCACGGTGCGCGAACTCATGAATGCCTCAATCTCTGGAAAGAACGGAAGATCTGCAACGTGTGCATAGTGCTCACGAAGAATCGGACCGTCGAGCTGCATCACCTTAGAGGCGACGATTTCGAAGCCAGCGTTTTCAAAGCGTGTAATCACCTCGCCAGCAATGCGTTTTTCCATGCAGTCGGGTTTTAGGATAATAAGTGTTTCTTCCATAAGTCTTTAATTTTAAAGGCACATCCAATGCCCAATAACACAGGCTAATACAAGTTAAAAGCAACGTGCGACCGAAGTGACACAGGCATTGCTACTGCCATCTACGGCAGACCTCCGCCCTGCCTGTCCCCTCGCTCATAAACAGGCAGGAATGCCTGTATCACTTTCTACTCAGCCACAACAGGATTCTGAATGCGCCCAATTCCAGTAATTTCCACGACGACCTCGTCGCCTGGCTTAAGGAATCTCGGTGGATTCGCAGCTACGCCGACTCCTGGCGGCGTGCCAGTCAGAATTACCGTCCCTGCCTGTAAAGTCGTGCTGCCACTGAGAAAGGCGATCATCTCGGCCACTGTGAAAATCATGTCTCCAGTAAAGGATTCTTGTCGAATTTGACCATTCAAGATCGTTCGAATCGGCAGAATCTGTGGATTTGGGATGCGATCCGCAGTCACCAAAATCGGCCCCAACGGACAAAATGTATCAAAGCTCTTGCCCTTCACCCATTGCCCCCCGCCATTATCTTTCTGCCAGTCGCGCGCGCTCACATCGTTTGCGCAGGTATAGCCAAGCACGTAGTCCAACGCATCCTCAACTGACACATTCTTACAGTCACGCCCGATGACCACAGCCAACTCACACTCGTAGTCGACCTGATCGCTATGCAAGTGACGCGGCAGTAGAATCGGCTCACTGGGATTCTGCACTGAAGTGATACTCTTCATAAAGACCACGGGGTATTCCGGCAAAGGCGACCCCATCTCTGCGGCATGCTCACGATAATTCAGGCCAATCCCATAGATCGCCGTCGGCTCAACAGGCGCTAAACGGCGCACTGGTTGCAATATCTCTTCCGAGCAACAAAACGTGCCATATAGATCACCTTTCAGGCGGAATACTTGATTGCCGACCTCGCAGCCGTAACAAATTTCGCCATCCATATTTTCGACTCGAACGATTTCCATAAAACACACTCTTGAGAAGTTCGAATTTTCTTCAAATTTATTCGGGTGCAAAGCGGGACGAGGGATTTTGTTCCATCTCAGTGATTCACTGTCCAACGAGTCCGCTCCCACGAGTCGACGATGAACCAAAAAAAGCCCGACTTCCAAAAATTGGAGGTCGGGCTATTTTGTGTTCAAATCAATGAACCGATTCTCATGGTAGGCGCGGAGGGACTCGAACCCACGACTTCCACCATGTCATGGTGGCACTCTAACCAACTGAGTTACGCGCCCTCTCACATGAGAAGGTGGGGAATAAGTAATCCGACTGGACTAAAGTCAAGTCGACTTTCAAAAAATTGAATTTTATTTTCGATTGAACCTAACCGCGCTACTTAGACTTGCCTAAAGAGCAGGAATTCTACACCGCGGCAGACTTCCTAGAACAGTCACATCTGCGATACGTTCTAAGCAAATCCCCATCCCTTATACCAACAAGCGAATCCCATTTTCTGATATTTCTCGTTGCCCTTTGCAATTTGGGGTTCACATTTCGGTTTTCGGAGCTAGGCGCCTCAGTGTGTGTGCGTGCCAGCCAATTTACACATGAGCAAAAGCCTTACTTGGAACCGAAAAGACCTGATCGGAATCGAACCTCTCTCTAGAGAGGAAATTGAGACGATCTTCACTGCGGCCACCGCCTTCAAACGCGCGATGGAGGCAGATGACAAAAAGCAGCCGTATCTCGACGGTCGCACAGTCGTGAACCTTTTCCTTGAGCCGAGCACACGCACACGCCTCGCCTTCGAAGTCGCTGCGGGACGCCTCGGAGCAGATATTATCACCATGACTGGCAATGCCAGTAGCCTGACAAAGGGCGAAACACTGCGTGACACCGCGCAAAACATCGCTGCGCTCAAAGCAGACATGATCATCATGCGTCACTCAGCCTCCGGCGCACCCAACTATTTGAGCAAGGTCGTCGACATCCCAGTGATCAACGCTGGCGACGGTTCGCACTCACACCCGACACAAGCCCTACTCGATTCCTTCACACTACTAGAAAAATTTGGCAGTCTAGATGGTAAGAAAGTCACGATTCTAGGTGACATCCTATTTAGCCGCGTCGCGCGCTCAAATATCATTTGCCTGCAAAAACTGGGCGCAGAGGTCACCATCGCTGGGCCAAGCACACTGGTGCCCAAAGGATTTGAAGCGATGGGCGCAAAGGTCAGCCATAACCTACGCGAAGCACTGCAAGATGCAGACGCAGTCATGCTGCTACGCATTCAGCATGAGCGCCAAAGTTCGACACACTTCCCTTCGCTGGGCGAATACACCAGCATGTTCGGCCTCAACAACGAGCGCGTCAAATGGCTTAAGCCAGACGCCATCATCATGCACCCGGGCCCGATCAACCGCGGTGTTGAGATCGATTCGGAAGTCGCTGATTCGGAGCGCTCTGTGATCTTGCAACAAGTCACAAATGGCATCGTCGTGCGCATGGCCGTCCTACACCTGTGTAGCTGCGCTTACAAAAACAAGCCCATCGAGCTCCCTGCCTAAACATATAAACGCGTAGTCGCGGACTGTTTCATTCTTCAATATTTCTCCACATGCCTGACATACTTTGGATCTCTGGAGGTCGCGTAATCGACCCCGCAAATAATCGCGATGCCATCGGCGACGTCTATATAATCGACGGAAAAATCTCTGACATTCTCACCGGCGATCAAAAACAATTCGCCAAAAAGATCGATGCGACTGGCCTCGTCGTCGCTCCAGGCCTAGTTGATATACACGTCCATTTTCGCGACCCTGGACAAACGCATAAGGAAAGCATCCTCACGGGCACTCAAGCCGCAGCGGCCGGTGGGTTCACCTCAGTGGTCTGCATGCCCAACACGAGTCCAGTGTGTGATAATGCCGGCACCATTCAACGCATCATCGACAAAGTCGCTCGCGATGCACTGATTAACGTTTATCCTACTGGCTGCCTAACACTCGGCATGGAGGGCGAACGCCTCGCCCCAACCGGTCAGCTAAAAAAGGCCGGCGTTGTCGCAATGACTGACAATGGTAAGTGCGTGCAAAGCAACGAAATCATGCGCCGTGCAGTGGAATATGCCAAAATGTTCGACCTCACCATCATGGATCACTGCCAAGACGAGACACAAACCGAAGGCGCAGTGATGAATGAGGGTGAATGGTCACTCCGACTCGGCCTACGCGGTTGGCCTAAATTTGCTGAAGATATCATGGTCGCGCGCAATGTGCTGCTGGCAGAACTCACTGGTGCTCGTATACATATGCAGCATGTCAGCTCAGCGACTTCGATCGATATCATTCGACGCGCAAAAGAGCGCAATGCTCCAGTCACTGCCGAAGCCTGCCCACACCACTTCTCGTTTATCGACGCCGATCTGCACGACTACGACACTAACTTTAAAGTCAACCCGCCATTGCGCACTGAAGTGGATCGCCAAGCAATTATTGATGGCCTCAAAGATGGCACGTTGGACTGCATCGCCTCCGACCACGCGCCACACAACGCCACAGAAAAGGACTGCGAGTTCGACATCGCTCCGTTCGGCATCATAGGCCTCGAAACATCGCTCGCAGCATCGCTCACCGCACTGTATCACAGTGGCAAACTGGGCCTAAGTGAAGTCGTGGCATTGATGACGAATAAAGCGGCAGCCATATGTAAGCTAGACGCCGGCACACTTAGCGGCGGAGTGCCAGCAGACATTTGCATATTCAACCCCGACGAAGAGCGGCGAGTCGATGCGAATCAGTTTCTCAGTAAATCACGAAATTGCCCGTGGCATGGTCAGGACCTGAAAGGTGCAATCAAAGCGACCTATGTCGACGGGAAACCAGTGTTCTACGGACAATCCATCTCTGCCTAGAAGATGCCCGTAGAATTGGACGCCGCCGCGACACTCGCGGGATTGATCTTCCTGGGAATCCTAGGCGGTAGTGCGGCCTTATGGATCGCGCATTTTCAGCGCCCGAAACTCAACTTTGAGTGCGAAGCAAATGTCCCCGCATGGACCATCGGCTGGATTAACTTCGGAATTTTCTTATGTGCGATAGTCATCAGTGTGGTCATCGCGCAGCTATTTGCTGGCGCAATGCTCCAACTCGCGGACCATTCGAGTGCGACTTCGCCCATTGAGATCTCGCGCGAAGTCATCGAAACAAGTAGGACCGACACTGAAAGTATCGAAGAGCCGTCCAGCGCCGAAAAACCAGAGCTGACACCCTGGATGGCAGTCGCCGCAGTGCTACTCTTACAGCTCCCATTGCTCGCAACCTTCTATGGCTTGCGTAAGTTCTATCCCGAGCACTTTGCTGGTCGACTCAACGTGCATGTCCTGTCGCTCAGGCAAGTGTTGGCTCAAGCGCTCCCCTTATTCATACGGTATCTACCTATTATTTGGATCGTGAGCTTCACCTGGTCAGGTCTACTCACGGTTCTACAACGCTATGGCATCATTGATGAATTCCCTCCACAAGAGCTCATCAAATTATTTACTAACGGCGGCGATCCGGTCGCAATCACACTGCTAGTCATTTGCGCTGTCATACTAGCACCATTGGCCGAAGAGACAATTTTTCGCGGCGGAATCTATCGCTTCCTCAAAAGCCAAACCACGAGACTGCCCGCACAAATCATTAGCGGTGCCATCTTCGCACTCATGCATGCGAATCTCATGTCATTCCTCCCTTTAGTGGTAGTCGGCGTATTATTGGCACGTGTCTATGAACGCTCGGGCAACATACTCGTGCCGATGTGCTTCCACGCCTGCTTCAACGGCTTTAGCTTGTTAATGCTCTACATAATGAACCACTCTTCCGTCCCGATGGGGCAGTAACATTGACAGAGTGGACAAGAAGTCACTCACGCGTCTTTACAAAATATTTTTAAACTCTATAACTCTCACAAAATTAACCCACAACACCGACATATGAAAAAAATCCTCGCTCTACTTTCACTCTGCCTTGGCATCGCACTACTCAGCGGTTGCTCCACCACCGGAAAAGTCGAATTACCCAAAGGCTCAAGCAAAGGCTATACCACGTATCGCCTGTATCGGGATGGCCCCTCCGACCCCAACTTCGCCAACCGCGAAGACGAGGTAAATAAAATCATCCAAGACGAACTGGCCCGCGAACTACAAGCGCATGGCCTCAAACGCTCACCCGAAGATGCCGAACTGATCGTCGCCTACCTAGTGGTCACTCAAACTACCGCCGTCACCACTGCTATCAGTAATTATTACATTAACTCTGGCTCGGACATCCTAAGTGAGGCACATCGCCGCATGTTAAAGAAAGACCTACCAGGCAGCTTCGAGCAAGGTGCACTGATTATCGACATTATCGACAAAAACACCGGCGACCTCATCTACAGAGACTTCGCCAAGCGTGAGATCCTCACATATCTGAACGTCGACGAACGCAATGCACGCGTTAAATCAGCCGTCAATGAAGCACTCGCTGCATTCTTTAAATAGACATCCTATCGTCTAACATCATTTTACAAAGAAGCTGCTGGCCTCGCGCTAGCAGCTTTTTTTGTGTGAACACCAAGCGATGCGACGAACTAAAAGCTAGTCATAAGTCCAGCGACTTCATGAACCAGTTCATGCAAGGGTTTGCATCCACAATCGACCACACAATCTGCATACTGATGATACAACGACTGGCGAGTGGATAACAGCTCCTCAAATGTCATACCTGGTTCAAATACGACCCCACGCTCGGCTAGGTCGCCAATTCGAGCGCGCACCACCTCAAACGATACATCCAAAAACACCACACGCCCAAGTGCCTTCAAGTGTGCCATTGCCGCAGGGTAATAGACAGCACTCCCACCCGTAGCGATCACTGTGCGCTCACACTCGACCGAGCATAAGACACGCTCCTCTAGTGCACGGAAACCTGCCATCCCCTGGGATTGTTGATATTCCTGTAGGCGCATATCGACTTCAGCCTGAATCACCAAATCGGTATCCATGAAGCTCATTGTTAAATGCTTCGCGAGTAAGACGCCTAAAGTGCTTTTACCGCAGCTAGGCATACCGATGAGAACTAGGTTACTTGGAGTCGTCATAATCAATCAAAGGGTAGAACAGAGAGTCTAGGTCGCGCGTGGCAACTAAAACAACTCAATTTGAACTTCTGCACGATCGACAACCTTCAGTGTCACCACCCCACTCTCAACTTGCCAGCCTCCATTGTTTCAGTTCCGATACGGTCAATGACACCCAATCCAGCAACGACTCCGCCCAAAGCACCCACACTCGTCATCGACGGTAGTGGCTCTGCCGTATTCGCTGGCGTGCTAGACCAAGACGGGAACTGGCTCTCCAAGTCCGAGTTCGATGGCACACCACTCGAAAGCCTCTTTCCTGCGGTCGAAGCCACGCTCGTAACCGCGCAGATCTCGCTCTCCGACTTACGCAGCTTCATCTACTGCGAAGGCCCTGGCTCCGTCTTAGGCTTACGACTTTGCGCAATGGCGATTGAGACATGGAGCCGCCTGCACCCCGAATCCGCGCACTACTACGCTTACAATAGTCTGCAGCTCACTGCCGCACTCATCTGCGCGGATACACCAGGGATCGACAACGCACTACTCGTCTCTGATTGGAAAAAAGGCGCGTGGAATGCCGTCAAAATCAACCAAGGTGAACCTGGCTCAACGGAAGTCGCCGACGATGCCATGATCGCCGGCTGGACTGGCCCACTTTACCACCTGCCCCAACGCAAGGGCTGGCAAAAGCCGCCTGTTGGCGCCAGCACCGTCGAATATTGCCCTCAGCGCTTAGCTGAAGCGCTCGACCAACTCAAGCCGACCACAGGCGTCGAACTGTATGCATCAGGCATCAATGTATTCCAGAAATGGACACCCGAACGGCACCGCGCACCGACTCCACAACCTTAATTCTATATTTTAACATTACGAATTTACCACATCGCTGTTGGGCGGAGATCGATCTCGCCGCATTTGAACGCAACTTGAAACGCATTCAAGCCGCGCTACCATCAGGTGTGCGCTACGTCTCCGTCGTCAAAGCAGATGCCTATGGCCATGGCATGCCACAAATGGTGCGTCGACTCATGCAGAGCGGCGTCGATTATTTCGCAGTCGCCAACGTGCACGAAGCCGCCGACATCCGCCACATGGGCAAAGGTTGGCCCATTCTAGTCCTCAGTCCCCTGCTGCCGGAAGAAGACAACGACCTGGTCGACTACGACTTAATCGGCACGGTTAGCACACGCGAAGAAGCCGAACGCTTTAACGCCCTAGCTGAAAAACGCGGCACCTCGATTCAAATACACCTGAAAATTGATACAGGCATGGGGCGACTCGGCGTCTGGCACGAAGAGGCACTTGCCCTACTCGACATCGTCAAGAACCTTCCACACCTCTCTCTGAAAGGAATTTATACACACTTTTCCAGTGCTGATAGCGACCGCGCTTTCACACGACTTCAGCGCGACCGATTCCTAGCCGTGCTCGAACAGACTGATACCACAGGTCTGCTAATCCACGCAGACAATTCAGCGAGCCTCAATTCATTAAGCGGCGAGAGTCCGTTTAATGCAGTTCGAGTCGGCCTGCTACAACTCGGGATACCGCCATACCCAGACTCCGTCCTAGGTCGCGTTGAAGTTGAACCAGTATTCAGCTTCCATACGCGCATCGGTATCGTCAAAGATCTGCCAGTAGACACCGACATTAGCTACGGTCGCAGCCATCGCTTAACGCGTGATACTCGTATCGCGGTTCTCACCGCAGGCTATGGCGACGGCATTCCACTCGAATTGAGTAATGCCGGTGCGGTTCTAATCAACGGGCAGCACTGTCCGATCCTTGGCCGCGTGACAATGGATCAAACCATCGTCGATGTAACAGACCTAGACGGGTGCATCCAGTCTGGCGACCACGCGATACTGATTGGGCGTAGTGGCGGAGCCGAAATCACTGCCACAACCTTCAGCGAAACCGCAGGAACCATCCCATGGGAAGCACTCTGCTCCATCACCAAACGAGTCGAACGTGTCTACGTTGGTTCGCGCGAAATCTAGAGATCAACGACTCTTTTATCGTGGTAATTCGATACAGCAAAGTATGCATACCGCATTAATAAGAATTGCCTATAGCAATACACTAATAGTATAGATAAGTCCTTATTGATGCCTGACCTAAAAGCATGATGACAGGCTAACATTTTTCAATGAACCCTACGTCAAAACGCCACTTCCTAACACTTGGTTCACTGGTAATCCTTGCAATTATCCTACTAGGACTGACGGAATTCCTCTTAATAAGAGAGACCCTGACTCCAGAAGAAACAAAGCAAGTAGTCATTGTCACAATGCTAAAAGCGGCAGCAGTCGCCTTCCCGCTCCTACTAGTTGCAATCTGTATCCTCAATCGCCAAGAAAGCAGGCAAGTCGAAGCCTTACGTAACTCAATCGCGCAGTCCACCAAGGAAGAACGCACACGCAATCAAAACATCCTCGAAGGCACGGAAGCTGGCACTTGGGATTGGGACTTAACAACCAGCGAGCTAGTGCTCAATGAACGCTGGGCTGAAATCATAGGATATACCCTGCAAGAGCTACAACCGCATAACAGCAAGACATGGGAGAAGACACTCCACCCAGATGATCTAAAAGTTGCTCAAACACAGATCGAGCAACATTTATCAGGCACCTTGAGCTATTATGACGTTGAGTTCCGGCAACGCCACAAAAACGGGGAATGGAAATGGGTCAATGCACGTGGTAAAATTACCGAGTGGTCTGACGAAGGCGTGCCACTGCGGATCAGTGGCACACATTTAGACATCACTGAGCGTAAAATGGCCGAAGCATCCAACGAAGCAAACCGCCAAATTCTAGAGAACGTATTTGATGCGACCTCAGGAATCTCAGTCATCGCAACAAACGAAAATGGAATCATTACACTCTTCAACTCCGGAGCCGAACATATGCTCGGTTATGGTGCGGATGAAATTATAGGTAAAACGACTCCATTTTTATTTCACATCGAGTCAGAATTAACAGAGCGAGGTTTAGCAATCCACAACGTTCAGGATAAAACACCTACAGCATACATGGAAAAAGTGCTCGAGGTCGGCAAAGAACATCCCGAATGGACTTACAAGTCTAAGGATGGCAAGCTGTTCCCCGTTAAACTAAGTATCACGGCCACCTACAATAAAACTGGTAAACTCACTGGCTACCTCGGAGTCGCCATGGATATATCAGATCGTAAACGAGCCGAATCCAAGCTCAGCGAATCGAGGGGTATCTTACAAAAAATCCTCGATACGATTCCTGTGCGTGTGTTCTGGAAGGACATCAATAGCGTCTACCTAGGAGGTAACCAACTCTTCGCAGAAGACGCAGGCAAGCAGTCCGCCGATGAATTGAAAGGACTGACAGATTATCAAATGGGTTGGCCTGATCAAGCCGATGCGTTTCGCGACGACGACTCCGAGGTCATGCAAAGTGGACGCTCTAAGCTCAATTTCGAAGAGCCTCAAGGTCGCCCCGATGGCAGCATCAACTGGCTCAAAACTTCTAAAATTCCACTACGTGATGAAACAAATACAATCATCGGTGTCCTCGGCACATACGAAGACATCACCAAGATAAAGGAAGCCAAGGAAGACCTCGTTAAAGCAAAGGAAGACGCTGAAGCTGGCAGTCGAGCCAAAGATGAGTTTCTCGCCATCATGAGCCATGAAATGCGCACCCCCTTGAATCCAATCATTGGCTTTGCAGACATCCTACGACAGAGCATTACCACCGAACCTGAAATCGAATATATTGATACGATCATCAATGCAGCAAATCGACAATTATGTCTAATCGATGATATTTTAGAATACATGCGCATCAACGGCGGTAAGGTCGCACCAAGCCCAGAGGCGTTCAACCTGACTGATCTTTGCGAGCTTGCAGTTTCCGATGCAAAAGCTTTTGCAGGCTCACTCAAACTGAACTTCGAAGCTCCAAAGGAAGATTCTCCTGACGACTTTACCGTCGAAAGCGATCTAATGATGCTGCGTCGGATACTCGACAACCTGATCAATAATGCCTGCAAATACACCCACGAAGGTAGTATTACGGTATCCCTAAAGCGATCTGTGACCGAAGATCAGACCTTCATCATATCAGTCTCCGACACAGGCATCGGCATAGATGCGCAGAGCCAACAAATGCTGTTCGATGCATTTAGTCAGGCAGACAGTTCCTACACTCGCAAACATGAAGGCCTCGGCCTCGGCTTAGCCATTTGCAAAAAACTCCTGACAATATTAGGCGGCAAAATCGAAGTTGAAAGCGTTATCGGTATCGGATCGACCTTCACCGTTTATCTCCCGCTCAAGGAATTAAAGACAGAAACAGCCGAACGCAGTCACCCCAGCACCTTGAATGCCCCAAATGTATTCGAAAAGCCCTGCAATGTCTTAGTCGTTGATGACCAATCTGATAATCGATTAATCGCCCGCGCTTACATTGAATCTTTTGGTGGCCACGTCACAGACGTGGCAAATGGCAAAGAGGCCGTCACTCTCTGCAGCCAGCAAGCATTCGATGTTATATTAATGGACTTAGCCATGCCCATCATGAACGGCAAGGAAGCCACCATACACATCCGTAACACCGACAACCCAAATCAGCACACCCCGATCATCGCCGTTACCGCTGATGTCACCCCCAAGGTGCAAGACGCCTGCATCGCAGTCGGCATGCAGCACTATATGAGCAAACCAATCAACGCACATGAACTATTTGAGCACATAAACGAATCGATCTAAATCGAGCACCGATTCAGCCTATTGCAGCATGAATCATCGATAATATCTTCAAAAAAACTTGCAACGAGCCATCTCACACTATTAAGTTCCGCTAATCCTACGTTTATATGAAATCAGTCCAGCTTAACAACAACGTCCTCCGTGACGGTCATCAAAGTCTCGCAGCAACACGCATGCGGACCGAACAAATGCTCCCAGTTTGTGAGCAATTAGACAACTGGGGCTTCGGCGCCTTGGAAACATGGGGCGGTGCGACCATCGACTCCGGTTTGCGCTTCCTTGACGAATTCCCATTCGATCGTCTCGACGCATTGAAGAAGGCTTGCCCGAAGACACCGCACATGATGCTGCTTCGCGGGCAAAATATCGTGCAATATGCTCACTTCCCAGATGACGTCGTCACCGCCTTCATTAAGACAAGTGCGCAGCACGGAATGAACATTTTCCGTATTTTTGACGCGCTCAATGACACGCGTAACATGAAATGTGCGATCGATGCCTGCCGGGCAGCGGGCGCACAGGCACACGGCACGATCTGCTTTACCAGCAGCCCCGTCCACTCTGCCAAAAAGTTCATCGAAATGGGTCTCGAACTTCAAAAGATGGGTTGCCACGCCATCGTGCTGAAGGACATGGCCGGTCTCATCGCTCCTATCGAGACATTCGAGATCATCGACGGTCTGAAGAAGACCCTGAAAATTCCAGTTTGGATCCACACACACGACACAGCAGGTCTAGGTGCTAGCACTTATATGTCTGCGATCGATGCAGGTGTGGATGCGATTGACCTTTCAGTCTCACCATTCGCCAACGGCACCGGTCAACCAGATACGACTCGTATGCTCGCCATGCTCAAGGGACACGCACGTTGCCCTGATGTCAGCGAAGCACAGCACAAAGCACTTAAAGACATCCGCAGCTACTTGGAAGGTCCTTATAAGGAGCTCAGCGCATTCACAAGTCACACCAACGAGATTATCGATACTGATACACTCGAATACCAAGTGCCAGGCGGCATGCTCTCGAACTTCCGCACACAGCTCAAAGAGCAGAAGATGGAAGATAAGTTCGAAGATGTCTTCCGCGAAATCCCAGTGGTGCGTGAAGCGCTCGGCTGGATCCCGCTCGTGACACCAACGTCTCAAATCGTCGGCATGCAGGCCTTCCTGAACGTCAAGTTTGGCCGCTGGAACAAGATCTCTCCACAAGCTGCCGATATCGCACTCGGCTACTACGGTCGCACACCCGCGAAGGTCTCAACTGAACTGCAAGAGCTCGCCTCCAAGCAGTCAGACAGAGAGCCGATCACTTGCCGTCCTGTCGAATCTCCAAAGGCTGTCCACAAGCACATGGACGACCTGCGCAAGGAGCTCCAAGACAAGAATATGCCAAGCGACGACGAGCACTGCGTCATCTACGCAATGTTCCCACAACAGCTGGAAACACACTTCAAAAACAAGGACAAGCCAGCCAAGGTCGACGTCCCTGCTGCAGCCGCAAAAGCAGCAGCAACTCCAGCAGCGGCAGCACCTACTAGCGGTGGCCCAGTAAAACGCTACGCCCTCAATGTAAACGGCAAGCGTATCGAAGTCGGCGTGGAAGAAATCGTTTAGTTAGACTTCACTTCACACAAAAGGCCGCTCCTCATGGAGCGGCCTTTTTTTTGGCTCATCGTCGATGACAGAGAGCGGACTCGTTGGGCGGTGAATCACTGAGATGGAACGAAGCTAAATTGCGTTGTGGCACGGGCTTCTCGCAGAGAGCCTGTTTTGCGTTGTCGAAGACATGCTCTACTGCCATTCGATCAGCTCATGCTTACAAACCAACAGAAGGACGCATGCACCACAATTTTTGAATCAGAGAGTCCCAGTGTGCGGTAAGCCTCAACTGCTATCCCGCGAATCGACGATGAAGCTTTTTTGGGGGTTCGCCGTCAAAGACAGATACCTAGCTTCAACAGTATTTACAGGCATTTGCACACGTGCGGTCTTCGCGAAACAAAGGCCCGACATCGTGCCAACTTAAGCTCGGCGGAACAAGTAAACTCCCACGCTTTCGTTGTGCAGCGCTTAGAGCCACGTCAATTGCCGCCAACTTAGCGAGAGGCACAGACGACATAAAGCACTCATGTTCAGCTCCGAACTCCAGCATTCTAACGACTCGCTACACAACCATGGTTCATCGACGAACCCTAGCCTCCAAACATGCCAGAGATCTTACCGAGAAAGCCGCGGCGCTCAGATGCAGGAATCCCGAATTTCGCCCGCGCTAACACAGCAGCAACACGCTCACGGCGCGGCTCGTTAATCGCAATGAAATAGCGCTCCACCTCACCACTCGTCTTGCAAACTTGCTCAAGATCTGCGGCCTCTTTAGTGAACCACGCGCAGAGCGCATCAAAATGAACCATCGCCTGCTTTAAAGCGGTATCTACGATATCTTGCCCCGCACGCTTGCGTAACATTTCTTCGTCATCTGTCAAAGCAACCCCCGCTTGGCTAAGTAACTCAAGTTGAATCGGCTGATCGAGGTCACGGGCAATCAGCCCCACGGCTTCAGCAAGGTGTAGGTTGCGCTCTGTCCGACGATACGGAAGGTGCTTTACGATACTTGGCTCATCTACAAGAGCCAAACCATTAAGGAAGGACTTCAGATCGCCGCCAAGCAACATACTAGGTGACATATCTTGGCCATAATGGATTGCTTGAATCAGAGTTTCGATGCCCTCTGCCTTTAACAGCTCTTTAGTTTCAGGCGAAAAGTGAATAAACTCAGCAGGATAGTTCTCAGGAATCTCCAACTTCTCAAGAATCCGCTCAAACGCATCATCGATCTCGCTCCCCACCTCGACAGTATCCGCCATATCAGAAAAAGGATCATCAAATGCCAATGTTTCGCGCAGGATGTCCATCAACTTCTTAATACGGCTCATCTTACCGACGAGACCAGGCACAGACTGGAGCTCCTCGAAGTCATATTCGATATACTTCGAGGGGGTTTCATCACTCCCCTTAAAAGGCCAAGTAATACTGGCATTCTGACCTAGAATTGCGATTTCGGTATCGATCAAGATCGAATTTAAAAAACGCTGACGCAGGTGCTCCCACTCCTCTGCAGAATATCTATCGGATGTATCTTGTATCATTATTAAAATTTAAATTGGAACTTTGAACGCTCAGGATCGCTTCAGCAATACTTCAATAATCATCACGCACATAATTTTCTATACCTAGACTTGTCACGAGATGGACGGGAAGTTCAAGTTGTAACTGCAGGGCACACAACAAATATAGCACACTTTAGCTATTTCTGGAAGAAGGGCAGATGCAGTATCGGAATCCGATGCTCAAGAGTGTAACGCTTATGGTAAGTTTTTGACGGACATAGCGAGCGAAGCCTGTTAGGACTGTCCTATCAAGATGAGGCGTGCTTGGGGTGCGAGTCGCTGACACGCTGCGATATGCACGTAAGTCAACAATCTCAGAAGTAGAATATTTTAGGACTCCATCACCTCAACCTTTACTTCATAATGAAGCATAAGATTAAGAGCGTCGCAGTCACACAACTAATTTACTTAGACCCCAGTAATTTTGAGACAGCGCTCCGATCGTGATCGCCACAGATCTTCTAGCTTTACCTATTTCTGACTGAACAGATAACCATAGATTTCAAATGAGTTGAGACGCATAAAGAGGTGCCCCAATCACCTGATCAATGTTTCGGCCGCCAACTCTTCAGCACACGCATGTAATTCGCACGCTCCAAGGCCTCTGGGTCTGGCGCACGATTATAATTCATGCACCCACGCATCTGATCCACTGATTCATACTCATGCTCAGTCATCCATTGCTCCATTTCAGTGAATATATCAGCAATACGAGCCGGCCCATTAATCAACAGCGTCGAAACCATTTGCACAGAATTCGCTCCAGCCATGATTGCCTTCACTGCATCCACTCCTGTATGCACCCCGCCCGACACTGACAGGTCACAGGAGATGCGGTCACTCAGTAAGGCCAACCAACGTAAGCGCTGACGCAATTCATTCGAGAACGAGAGGTCGAGCGAAGGCCGCACGCTGAGGTCTTCAATATCGAAGTCCGGCTGATAAAAGCGATTAAACAGCACCAAACCATCCACTTTTGCCGCGCAGAGACGGTTTGCAAAATGAGGCAGTGCCGTAAAATTTGGTGACAATTTCACCGTCAATGGAATGGAGATTCGCGACCTTACGGCTTCGACGATTCGGAGGCAGCGGTCTTCCAGCACTGACGCACTCTCTTCTAAATCTGTCGCCAGAAAATACAGGTTCAACTCCAATGCGTCCGCACCCGATTGCTCCATCAGACTCGCATACGTAACCCACTCGCCTTCGCGCGTGCCGTTAAGCGACGCGATGACGGGCACTTCCACAGCAGACTTCACCTTCTGTAGCTGCTCCAAATAAGCCTCCACATCGCGCTCCAAAAGCTGGTTCACTTCTGGGAAATACGAGGCCGCTTCTGCAAAGGAATTCTCATACGCTCCGATGTGCGCCTCAGAGCCGAGCATGTTCTGCGTGATCTGCTCTTCAAAGAGTGAATACATTGTAATCGCAGCGGCACCCGAATCTTCGAGTTTGCGCACTTTATCGAGGTCATCTGCCAACGGAGATGCGCCGACGATAAGTGGATGTTTGAGTTTAAGACCGAGGTATTCTGTTTCGAGATTCATAACAAAGGCTGTGTTGGAAAGTATACTGTCGGATTAAGCGTCGTCGCTCTCCTCTTCAGGTTTCGGATAAGGCGTAGCGAGACGTTCGTGAAGCGCATAGCGCTCATTAACAAAGTCCTGAGCCATGCGGCCAAGTTCCTTCGCGCGTTCGGGATCTTTCATCTTCAACATCCGGAAGCGTGCCTCATTATCCGTATAGGTGTAAAGCGGCTCCTTCGGTGGACGCGAATCCAGCTTGAGTGGATTCAGTCCCGACTCTCCACGTTGTGGATCGAAACGATACAACGGCCACGAGCCAGTGCTGACTGCCAGCTTCTGCTGCTCCATGCCTTGCGCCATATTATAACCATGAGCGATACAGTGGCTGTATGCGATAATCAGTGATGGCCCAGGATGGCGCATCGCTTCGTAGATCGCGTTGACCGTCTGCGTATCCTTTGCGCCCATCGCGACACGTGCCACATAGACATTGCCATAATTCATAGCGATCATGCCAAGATCCTTCTTACCGACAGCCTTACCAGACGCGGCGAACTTCGCAATCGCACCAATCGGAGTCGACTTACTTGCCTGCCCGCCAGTGTTGGAATACACCTCGGTATCAAGCACCATGATATTCACATTGCGCCCAGACGAGAGCACGTGATCGACACCGCCAAATCCGATATCATAGGCCCAACCATCACCGCCGATAATCCAGACAGACTTCTCGACTAGATAATCAGCCAAATCGAGCAATCGCTTTGCAGCAACACCTTCGATGGTCACTAGAACACTCTTGAGTTGATCCACACGCTCACGCTGTGCAGCGATTCCGGCTTCATCCGATTGATCGGCCTCAAGTAGTGCCGCAACAAGCGCAGCATCTAACTGACCGCTAAACTGACTGAGCATATCACGGGCAATGACAGACTGCTTATCGACTGCGACACGCATCCCGAGACCAAACTCAGCATTGTCCTCAAACAGTGAGTTCGCCCAAGCTGGCCCGCGTCCTTCGCTATTACAGGTGTAAGGTGTCGTCGGCAAATTACCGCCATAGATCGACGAGCAACCGGTGGCATTCGCCATCAACAAACGGTCTCCGCAAATCTGCGTCAGCATCTTTAAATACGGCGTCTCACCGCAACCCGCGCAGGCACCAGAGTATTCAAACAACGGCTCCTTGAACTGGGTGAATTTCACATCATCCTTCAGCGTAGCGCGGTCTGGATGTGGCAAATCGAGGAAGAACTTGTAACTCTCGCGCTCTTCGTCCAACAACGGCGCTTGCGTGCGCATGTTGATCGCTTTCTCGCGTGGGTTGCTCTTGTTCTTCGCAGGGCAGACTGCCACACAAAGCGAACAGCCAGTGCAGTCCTCTGGTGCCACTTGGATGGTGAATTTCTTATCAGGGAAATTACGCACCTTGAAATCAACAGAGCGGAAACAATCTGGTGCGCCGTCCAGCTCAGCAGGATCGTAGAAATTCGAACGAATCGCAGCGTGCGGACAAGCCTGCACACACTTATTACATTGGATACAAACCGCCGGATCCCAGATCGGAATTTCCTGTGCAATATTGCGCTTCTCCCACTTACTGGTGCCAACATCCCACACGCCGTCGGGACGGAAGACACTGACAGGCAATTGATCACCCTTATTCTGCAGCATCACCGAAGTCACATGCTGCACGAAGTCTGGAGCCTCGGTAGGCACCACTGGCGGCAACTCCAATTCAGAAGAAACAACCGTAGGCACCTCGACTTCATTCAATGAAGCAAGCGTCTGGTCGACTGCAGCGAAATTCTTCTGCACCACGTCCGCCCCCTTCTTGCCGTAAGTCTTCTCAATTGCACCTTTGATCTGCTCAATCGCAGCATCACGTGGCAGCACACCTGAAATCGCGAAGAAACAGGTCTGCATGATCGTGTTAATGCGTCCACCCATACCTGCGGCACGCGCCACGGCATAGCCATCGATCACATAAAATTTCAGCTGCTTCTCAATGATCGCAGCTTGCACGGTGCGCGGCAACTGGCTCCAAACCGTGTCTGCCGAATGAATCGAGTTCAGCAAGAACACTGCTCCTGGTGCCGCATAATCGAGCACATCGTATTGATCCAAGAACTGCGCTTGGTGACAGCCAACAAAACTTGCATTTTGAATCAAATACGGCGCACGGATCGGCTCAGGGCCGAAACGTAAATGCGAAATCGTGACTGCGCCGGATTTCTTCGAATCATATACAAAGTAACCTTGCGCAAAATTGTCGGTCTCTTCACCGATGATCTTAATCGTATTCTTATTGGCACCCACGGTGCCATCCGAACCAAGACCGAAAAAGACAGCGCGGATCACATCATCTTTTTCTAAGTCAAAGTCCGTATCCACTGTGAGCGAGAGCCCAGTGACATCGTCATTGATGCCGACGGTAAAGCGGCGCTTCGGCTTGGTTTCAAGCAACTCATCAAACACAGCCTTCGCCATTGCTGGCGTAAAGTCTTTCGAGCCTAAACCATAGCGACCGCCGATGATTGTCGGGCAGAACGAATCTGCAACGATGCCCGATTGACGCGCTTCTTCAACCGCAGCCATTGTCTCAACGAGTAATGGCTCACCCATCGCACCTGGCTCCTTACAACGATCCAATACTGCAATATGACGCACACTCTGCGGAATCGCAGCCATGAAGCGTTTCAGATCCAATGGACGGTAGAGGCGAATCTTTAACACACCCACTTTACGACCATTCGCGTTTAAATAATCCGCAGTCTGCGTAACCGTCTCTGAGCCTGAGCACATGATGATTACCAGCTCTTCAGCATCTTCTGGCCCTTCGTATTCATACAGCGAATACTTGCGCCCAGTCAGCTCAGCAAATTTATCCATCTCTGCTTCGACGGTATCCGCACATGCATCATAGAATGGGTTACTCGCTTCACGTGCTTGGAAAAATACATCCGGGTTTTGCGCTGTGCCGCGAATCGTAGGATGATCGGGTGATAAACAGTTCGCACGGATGCGTGCAATCGCCTCAGGGTCGATCATGGCATCAATAGTCGCATCATCAATGACCTCCGCTTGGTTGATCTCATGCGATGTGCGGAAACCATCAAAGAAGTGCATAAACGGCACACGGCACTTCAGAGTCGCAGCATGTGCAATCAGCGCGATATCCGCAGCCTCCTGCACACTATTTGAGGCCAACATCGCAAATCCTGTTTGGCGGCAGGCCATCACATCTGAGTGATCACCAAAAATCGATAATGCGTGTGTTGCCAACGCACGCGCACTCACATGCATACAAAACGGCGTCAACTCTCCCGCAATTTTATACATATTTGGGATCATCAGCAACAAGCCCTGCGAGGCCGTAAACGTCGTCGATAACGCCCCCGTTTGTAGCGCACCATGCAGTGCACCTGCTACGCCCGCCTCGGACTGTAATTGCACCACTTCAGGCACATCACTCCAAATGTTCGGTCGATTGGCGGCAGCCCACTCGTCGCAGACTTCGCCCATACTGGTCGAGGGGGTAATAGGGTAAATGGCGATGACCTCTGAGGCGCGGTATGCAACGGAAGCAACAGCCTCATTCGCATCAACCATACAAGCAGTTCTGCTAATTTTATTTCTATTCACGATAAGTTTTACTAAAGTGGGGTTGGCTTTAAGTCAAGGAACTCTAATTCGATAAATCAGATGTGCAGAGTAGCTGCTGCGAACCATAAGTAAACCTTAAGCCTACTTTAAGCGTATTTTTATTTACGGAAAATAACGCATACCACGGCACACAGGGAAATACACCCAAGCGCTGCCACAGCTTAGCGTATCAGCTGTATCTGAGTCAGCGGCACCCAGCACTCGCGACCATCCACGAGTGACACCAAACCCCACTCTTCACGCGTTTCTTTCAGAGTCAATTCGACGCCATCATGCAGTGGTTCGTGGTAAGCTGCGGCATACGCATAGCTCGGCCCTTTACGCGCTAACACAGAATCCACAATCACCACACCATGTTGATCGACGAGTTGCGCCGACATACACCAAAGCCCTGACACCACACAACAGACTAGCGCCAGCAACAAACACACGCTCAAGTGCACACGCCCGCGATACCGCATATACGCCAAGACTGAAATACCTAATAAGAAGAGCAACACGAGCAACAACGCCTGCAACCAAAGCGTCGGCCATTGCCACCACCACGTTGAGACATCTGGAATATCATTCAGAGACAGCGCACGTGCTGCGGCCAAGTTTTCAGCTACCTTCTCATCAAATGGACGATAGATCTGCGCCTCCCGATACGCGGCAATCGAGCGGCCTAACGCACCCGTTTCAAACCAAGCATTACCGGCATTATACCATGCGACACCTGGGCGCTCGCCCGCTTCAGCGACCGCTTGAAATTTTAACGCAGACTCTGCATAGAGCGCCGCTGCGGCATCGCTACCAGCTTGCGCAGCCAGTGCCTGTTGAAACAAATCCTCGGCGTCCGTCCAATCGGAAGCTTGAGCCGACGTTGGTAAATTCCCCAACACCAGTAGAAGCAAGAGAGCCACCTTACCGAGTAATCCTAAAATACGCTTCCCCACCGCATTGAGCGCACTCAATTGCGCAGATGGATGTTGCGCGCTGTAGTCCTGTGCATCGGTCGCCACGTGAATCGCAACCACAGTTTTGATGTCTTCATCAGATACGCCAATTGCTTGTAGCGCCTGTTTCGAATCACGCACCGTCCAGGCCTTTCCTTGCGCATCGAAGCTCACTGCTAGAAATTGCACAAAAGCAGGCCACTTTTCTGGATCATTCTCAGTGACTTTTAGAAATGCTTCATAGGCCTCCGCACGCGCTCGATACTTTGCATCCAAAGATCGACGTCGGCGTTCACGCACCACCGGCAGCATCAGGAGAAAACCGACAACTCCCAGTAGCAGCCAAAGCCAAAACCATGACGCCAGGCACACGACAGTATTATTAATTAGATCACTCATCCCATTTGCTTCCTGATTATGCCAGATCCCTTCTGACTGTTCACTTAAAGTTACACCCACACCATTGTAAGATTTTAGATCGACAAATTCCTGCCCCTCATTCGCCTCCACGATCAAACCAATCGGCTCAGTAGAACGCATCACATATTCACCCGTATCCGGATCGAACGTTTGAATCTGCAGTGACGGAAACGCATCCACACCGGTAGTCAACGCACGTAAACGACAACGAAACGTCGTGCCATTGCCACGCCAAACACGACCAAGATCGTCATCCACCAAAAAACGCCCACGTAAGCCACGTTGCTGGCTCAAGCGAGGCAGTTCGATCATCCCATGCGGCGCGTCCGAATAAACATGTAACTCCGCCTGCATCAAATCCCCGACCTTGAGCACTTCGGGCGTCACCGCCACTTCCAGTTTAATCGGCTCAAACAAGCCACTGAAGTTTAGCCCACGGCCTTCACCTGGGAGCGGCAAGACTTCGATCGTAATCGGCGCAGTCTCCACATAGAAACGCTCATAGCGCACATCCGACTCCTCTGGCTCGAACAAACTGTTATTAAAGTGCGCGGCATACTGACCAAAGTTTCGATTCGCTTGCTGCAGATACGCACATTCTAAGCGAGTCGCTGGCAGTGTATAGGTTCCAGGCTTTGTCAGACGTAAGAACAGCGGCAACTCGACTGTGCCAAGCGCTTTGGGCTGCCCCTCTATCAGAGTCCGCTGAGCAATCACGCGCCGGCCTCCGATCGGTAAACCCACCTGTTGATCCTCCGGAGCAGTCGAACGTGGGATAACGATCTGCACTTCTGAATTATTAAAAAATTGCGGATAGTAATTGAGCGCCTGCAGGCGCCCTGCCTCAAGGTCACAATGCCACACCAAATCCACACGCAGCGGCTCGCCGACATAGACTTGAGTCTTCGCAGGCGCGAGCGTCACAGACATCGCATCAGATCGCACAGGCTTGCCCACCATGATTTGTTGCGGAATCGTCTGGTAGCACTTCGTTTCACTGAAAAACTCCAACAAAGGGAATACTACCACACCCGTATCGCGTAGTATAAAGCGCACGATCGCAGCCGACTTGCCTGACTTAGAGTCCGGCGTATCAAGCACCTCGACATCAATAAAGCTCAAGCCTTTGACACCTGAGGGCAGCACCTCAGCAGCCTCCACGGACTCAGGGAAATGAATCACAGCCTTGCCAGTGCGATCCGTAAACCAGCTCTGATTCACCATTTCCACCTGCACGGGAACAGTTTCCAATTCGACGGGCATCGACTCCAGTTCATCAGCATCGACTTGCTCCAACACATCTGAATTCGAAGAAACGACCTCCGGCTCTACCTTTTGTGAGTAAAGCAGCGGTGTCAGCAGCAACGGTAGTATCCAAAAAATCGCGCGCATTAGTAATCTTTCTCCACTTTCCCAGCGTTCGCCTTCGCACGTTGTTGTTGTCTAAATTGCAGACTGCCCTGCTCTTCCATCAAAATATCTTCAGCCGAATAATTCGGCACTGGCAGCGCCTGCATCTCACCGCCTGCAGCAAAGTCGCCCTCCATCGGCATTGAGCTCATCATGCTATCATCCATTTCGTCTGAATACTCATAGTCCTCGTAGTCTTCCATTTCATCCCAATCCTCCCCCTCAGATTCATCCGATGAATTATTACCCAGTAGACTCAAAATCTCCTCGATCAAATGCACTGCAACCAATTGCTCCGCTCGTCCCGCCGGCCACGTATTCCAGCTAATAAGTAAGCCACGAGCTCCTTCCATCGCAGTCGGCACCCTCGCCATGAGCTTCAACGGCTCGGCCATCAAGCTCTCCATCGGTGGCATTCCTTCGATGGCAGCAGGCGTCAGCTGAGTATCCAAAGTTTGCATACTGGCGTAGATGCGCTCCGCTTCAGACTTCAACACTTCCTGAGCAGCGACAAAGATACGCGAATTCTCACTCGCATCTTCCGGAGCCTGAATGGGTGGCGGTGGCGGCGTATTTCTGGGGCGCTTCGGATGGCGGCGAATGATGTCACTATCTGTCACTTTTTGTCGTAGCTCCTGCTGAGCTTCGAGTAATGCTTGCAACACCTCAACCAACTGCTCCATCTGCGCCTGCATTTCATTTTGCTCCTCGGCCTCTTCAGCAATTCGAACCTGTAATTGAGCCACCCATGTCGAAGTCGATTCCAGCCGAATACCTGAACGATCCATCTCAGGCTCATAACGCTTCGCTGCCAAAAATGCCAACTGCGCTTGTTGTGCGTAGCTTAAGCCAGCCTGAGCGGAGGCCTCACTTTCTGCGCGCGACAATTCCAATAAGCACAGACCACGGTTTAATTGCGCCGCCGCCAAATCTCTAGGCGACATCCCACGCGCATCACCATGCAAAGCAACTTCAGCAAATAAAGACTCCGCCTCAATAAACGATCCATCCGAATACAGTTTTGTAGCTTCTTTAAACTGCCCCTGCAACTGCGAGTTCGCAGCCTCACCGTCGGACACACAACCAAACACAACCAGCAATACACAGGCCTGCCCAATCTGTAGTCCATTTGCTCCCCAGCACTCAGAGAGTAACAACAGCAGAATTGCAGGAATTAGAAAAAACAGTGCCGCCTCTTGATACACCAGAATCCCATCGCCCTCAACCGAAGCAGACACCTCACGCCCAACTACATAATCTGCATAAATCTGCCCGAGATCAAAAGCCTTATTGGCGACAGCTACATACTGCGCATCCGGGCTTTTCGCAGCGAGCTCACGCAACGTCGCATCATCCAACTCGGTATATATAATTGATTCCTTATTGCGCAGTAACGTGCGCAGTCCCTCCTCATCAACAATCGGAATGGGCGCCCCCTCATTCGGGTTACCAATCCCTAGCAATAATAAATCCACGCCGTGTTCCCCTAGAAGCTCTGCAACCTTAGGCATCTGCGACCCATTATCGCCACCATCTGTAATCACGATGAGATCCTGCACGCCAGCCCGGTCAGGCATTAAGACTTGATCGACCACTTTCTCGACTGCGGACTGCAAGATCGTGCCACCAAAATCCACACTTCGGGTATGTGTCTGCTCCAGCATATAGCGCACGAAGTCATAATCATACGTCAATGGACACAGAATCGTCGCACTGCCCGCATACACAACTAGGCTCACCCGCTCATTGCTAAACGTAGCCAATGCATCACGCACCGCCTGCTTTGAGACTTCTAAACGCGAAGGCAACACATCCTCTGCCAACATACTCTGCGACACATCGAGCGCAAAGACGACATCGCGCCCCGTGCGAGAGGTTGACAGTTTCTCAGGATCATACCCCGGTCGCGCCAATGCCAAGATCAACAACACAAACGCCGCGATCCGCAAAGTGTCTCGCAAACGACGATGCGTGCTAAGTCCGCCACCCATCGCCTGAATCAGTTCGGCACGCTTCGCACGCGCATACGCCAGCAACCAAGCCAGCGGCAGCACAAGCAATAACAAAGGCAATGCCTCCACCCATTGAAAAACAAATCCACTCATGGCACCACGCGCAACACTGTCGCCTCCAATATTAATGCCCCGAGCAGGCTCAAAATCGCCACGCCCAACGGCAACCAGAACCACTCCGCCACATGATCATAACTACGCGTTGAAATCTCTGAACGCTCCAGTCGATCTATCTCCTCATATACCGACAGCAGCGATTCATAGTCACTTGCTTGCCTAAAAATACCGCCCGTCTCGTCGCTGATATGTTTCAACGTCTTCTCCGCAGCCGTCAAATCCTCGACCGCAACCTCACCTGAACGCCGCACCTCTGTATCGCCCAAACTGATACAATAGATCCGACAGCCCCACTCCTTCGCCAAGCCCGCGGCCTCCAAAGGTAAATGTGCACCCGAATTATTCTCACCATCCGTCAGCAAGATAATCACACGACTCTCAATGGCATCCGCCTGCACAGAGCTTTGACCGAACTGTAACTCTTCTATGTTATGTAATCGCGCGGCAGCCAGTGCCAGCGCATCACCATACGCAGTGCCATCCTCGTTAGGGCGCTCTTGCACATCCAATCCGCGAACGATCTGTAGCAGTGCATCATGCCCAAATGTCAGCGGACTCCGCGTATCGGCATAGCGCGCAAATGTAATCAATCCGAGTAAGTCATCCCCTCGCCCATCGAGCGTATCGCCATCACCAGCAATGAAACGCTCCACCATCTCTTTCGCCACGTCCATACGGCTACGACTCTTCCCCTCCAAGTCGCGCACATTCATATCCATACTACTGGACACATCGACCAAGAGTTGAATCGCAATGCCTTCAGACACCTCCATGTCATAGGTCGACCCCGCTTGCGGACGCGCCAGTGCCACAAGCAACAACACTAAAGCCAAGCGACGCAAAAACACCGGAATCCATAAATACCGCGCACGACCCGCATCCGTATCCGTCCAGAGACCGACCGAAGACACCTTCAGTGATGTGCGGCGCAAACGCCCACGCAGTAAAAATAATACCACGGGGATCAATAGGAGCACCCAAAGATAGACAAAACTCATCCAGCGACCTCCTTTTTAAGTGCACTTAATAAGTCCACCGCATTGATACGATTCGCATACACCGCAGCTTCCAAGCGTTCTCGCAGACTCGGCGACATCTGAATCTCCGTATTACCAAGCAAGCGCTCGATCAAATCCACTGCCGGTTCACCTGCTTGCAGCACCGCAATCAAATCATTTAAACTCGCAGCTTCAACTGAGGCCACCGCTACTGCTTTGGGTTTCCGCAAGAGTAACCAAGCAACAAACACCAGTATGATCAGCCCTACAACCAGCACCAAAAGTAAGATCGATGCCTTTGGCGTGCTCATAGTAGCTTCGGTCAATGTTGCGAGTGCCGTGGACGTATCCTCCGTCGCATATGAAGCCACCGTAAACTGCACAGAGGGTAATGCCACCTCGATCGCGACATCGCCTTGCTTCAAAGTGGCAGTGATCCCACTTAGCTCAAACGCACCCGCATTCATCGGTTGCAGGAGGAGCAACACACTTTGCACATACTCGCCCTCGACATAGCGCACCGGCTTCCGAGTATGCGCCACGAAGTGCAACTGCGCATGGGCAGGCACGTGCAATTCAAATTCGGCATACTCCGCGCGGCGCATCTCAGCACGCAACTCAATCACATCCCCAGGCTGATACGTGCCTTCAACGAGTTGCAGCGACACACCCTGCGCATCATCCGCAAGTGCTAGCAGCGGCAATAAGCAACCGCACAAAAATATTAAAAGGCCTCTCACTGTTTAGCCCCCGCTTTCATTGGCTTGGCGACGCTGCCGCTCATGGAAAAATCCTGCAAGTGCTTCGACGCAATCGCCGCCCACTTCCAGATCTAATAAATTCACGCCAGACTCCAGCATCGTCTGCTTTAAACTGTCGCTATGCGCAGATGTATTCGCATCGCCACGCCCGAGATCAACAATCCGTTGCTCATCCGTCTCCGAGTCCTGCATACGCACTAAGCCCGACACCTTTGGATTTAGTAAGTGCGCGTCACTTAAATTGATCGCATTGATGTCGTGCCGAAATGCCAACGCCTGTAACTCCTGCACATAGTCCTCGGTCATAAAATCCGAGACAACAAACGCGATCGAATGCTTACGTGCCATATGCCCGAAGCGTCCCAACATCTCGGTAAAATCCGTGCCACGCCCCACCGGTTTGAAATGCATCAGCTCATCCATGATCCGCATCGCATGGCTACGCCCCTTGCTCGGCGGCACGATTTGCTCAATCCGGTCTGAGAATAAAATCAACCCGATCCGGTCATGATTTTTCACCGCAGCCAAGGTCAGTAACGCACACACCTCCGCCATCGTCTTGCGCTTACGCCCATCCGCATCATGTAGCATCGAAGCCGACACATCGACCAACAGATAAATAAACTGCTCACGCTCCTCAATGTAGCGTTTAATATGTGGCTCACCTGTGCGCGCAGTGACCTTCCAATCCATCGTGCGCACATCGTCGCCCGGTTGATAGGGACGCACATCCTCAAATTCCACGCCACGCCCACGAAACACAGAGCGATACTCACCCGCAAGCAAGTGCTCCACCGGACGGCGGCACTTCAGCTCCAGCAAATTCAGCTGGCTCTCGAGTTCACTCAGCACGACAAAAAAATGCTAAACAGAAACAGGCACCTTCGCGAGGATCTGATCGAGCAAATCATCGGAAGTAATCGACTCGGCCTCAGCGCGATACGAGATCGCCATGCGGTGGCGTAGCAAATCATGCGCGACATCCTTCACATCTTGCGGGATCACATAGTCACGCTGCTGCATGAGCGCATGCCCACGAGCCGCCAACGACAGATAAATCGAAGCACGCGGTGAAGCTCCAAAGCGTAAATAGCGCTCGAGATCCAAATCGTAATTCTCAGGGTGACGCGTCGCATCCACCAAGCGCAAAATGTAGCGCTCCACCTTTTCATCGATAAAGACCGTCTCCATGGTCGAGCGCATCTCCATCAGTTCCTCGATCGTTAACACAGGCTCAATCTCCAACTGCGGAGCCGTCTTTGCCATACGCTGCATCACGATCAACTCCTCATCCATCGACGGGTAGCCGACTTTGAGCTTAAACATAAAGCGATCCACTTGCGCCTCAGGCAGTGCATACGTGCCCTCCTGCTCAATCGGATTCTGTGTCGCCAGCACCAGAAACGGCTTCGGTAGGTCGTAAGTCTCCTTGCCCAGGGTCACTTGCTTCTCCTGCATCGCCTCCAGCAAGGCGCTCTGCACCTTCGCCGGCGCACGGTTAATTTCGTCGGCCAGCAGCAGATTCGTAAAAATCGGCCCCTTCTCCGCAGTAAAGGTATGCGCACGCGGGTCATAGACCAACGTGCCCGTGAGATCACCGGGAAGAAGATCCGGCGTAAACTGAATGCGGCTAAACTGTGCATGAATCGCACGCGCCAAACTATTGACAGTCAGCGTCTTTGCCACCCCCGGAACGCCCTCCAACAGGACGTGCCCATTACAAAGCAACGCTAACAGTAGTCGCTCGACCAAATTCTCCTGACCGACCACCACTTGGCCGACGCGCTCACGCACGGTTTGCAGCGTCTTGCTGCTAGATTCAAACTTCTGACTCATAATGGGTGTAAATACGGGATCACTGACAAATGCAAAGGATACATAGTTAGACGCAAATGCGCCCTGTCAACTGTCCCTTGACCAGTCTAAGATGTTCCTACTTATTTTACTAATGCCTATTACATTTGACCATACTCGCATCCGCGTCTCTGACCTTGAAAAGTCCATCGACTGGTATTGCCAGACCTGCAGCTTTCAAGTCCTACGCCGCACCGACAAATCGCCCTCCGGCAACCAACTCGCACACCTGCAGATACTAGGCAGTGCACACAATCTGGAGCTCACCCACTCCCCCGACTACGAGGTCAACGTCCCAGAAGACCTCGTCCATACCTGCATTCGCGTCGACAACATCGTCGACTACTGTGAAATGCTCGAAGGCCTCGACCTCACAATTGACCTCTGGCCCAGCAACTGGCGCGAGAAATTCGTCGATGGCAAAAAGATGGCCTTTATCACCGACCCCGACGGCTACGAAGTAGAAATACTCGAGCACTAGAACAGAAAACAGCACAGCATATACTTTTTCGAATTCCGCTCCGCAGGCATCGCTCGAGTGAGTCACTGACTCATGATCACATTGCGTAGGCGAAAACCGATAAGAGGGCACGCCCCCAACACTTAGCTATCAATAAAAAGAGGCTCGGCAATATAGCCGAGCCTCTGAAATTTAATCTGATTGATCGATGGATTGAAATCCTCGCAGCGCTACAGGCTAACTTATAAGTTTAGCTGCGACGGCGACGCACGGCGACAAGAGCCATGCCAAACAGACCAATCAAGAGCGCATAAGTGGCCGGCTCAGGGACGATCGTTAACCGCACGATGTTATCAACCGTGCTCTGTGTGAATATGTAATCCACCCCCTCGGTGCCAAAGTTAGTAATGTTCACCGTGCTAGCTATGCCTTCAACACTGCCGTAATCAAATAGGTCAAAGACTGCGTTGCCGCCAGTATAGAGTAGGCCGTCGATGTTTAGTGCTGCTGAGGCCAAACTTACATAGCCAGCGCCGGAAATCGTGCTAACACCCGTTTCATCGAAGATAAAGTTTAAGGTCGCCGTCCGACCTCCAGAATTATTAAAGCGGTCGAGTGTGATCACCGCGTCATCCCCTTCAATATTGAACACTGCACTGCTCGATCCAAAAGCCTGACCACCAACCGCGCTGAACGTTCCACCGCTGATATTAATCTCACCGTTAAACGCAATGGTATCGGTTGCGCCAGTCGCACCAGCCACGATGAAATCGCCGCCAGTGACATTCAATGCACCCGTGCCGCCCCCCTGAATTACGTTGAAAGTTGAGCCGCCAGGACTTGGGTCTGTAAGTGTGACGCTACCAGAAGAAACACTCATGTCGCCACCGGAAAGGTTGATCGCAGTATCGGAGGTGACCGCACCGCCATTCACATTGAAGTTGCCGCTTGCCACAGTAATCTGTTGGCCGGACTCAATCGCAAGCGATCCGCCACTAACAGCCAGTGTGCCCGGATTCACAGTCGCGCCGCCAACGGAGTTGACTCCGCTCAATGTCGTAGTGCCAGTGCCCACTTTAGTAAGAGTATGACTACCGCCGATCGCACCGCTCACATTCAAAGTCCCAGCTCCACCGATGCTGCTGTCTGCCGTCATGGTGACTGGACCGCCGACCGTGCCGGTGCCCGTGCTAGTGATTAAGGCTCCACCGCCGCTGACGCCTGAGCCTGAGATGCTAATGGCTTCAGTGCCAATGTTTGCCTGAACATCCAGAACACTGCCGTCCTGCACCGTCGTGCCAGCATCGGTTGCGCCCAATGCAGTTGCACTTTTTGCAACTAAGGTGGAACCACCTGTGATGCTAGTGGTGCCCGTGTAGGTGTTGTCGCCAGAGAATTCCCACATGCCTGTTTCTGCCGAACCGCCCACTGGGCCAGGACAACTCTCGCCCCTCAAGCTTACACTTGTGCTTGATTGCTACGCTCCAGCAAGACGCACAACGCCAAGTCAGTCACTTTTTCAAAACGACAACGGCGCGTCGGACACAAGCTGACTAAGGATTTTTAAGATTATAAAAAGCGAAACGCTGGTCTTGCCAGTGCCTGAAATCCGCTTTTGCATGCCGTCCATGCAAAGTTCACACGAAAAAATCCTAGCTCCCTCCATACTTGCAGGCGACCACGCCGACCTAAAAAGCAGCTTGAAAGAAATTGAAGCGGCTGGATTGAGCTGGGTGCACCTCGACATTATGGATGGGCATTTCGTGCCGAACCTAACATTCGGGCCACAAACAATTAAGGCGATGCGTTCGGCTTCGGACTTGTTCTTTGATGTCCATTTGATGCTCGATAATCCCGACAAATTCGTCGACGCGTTTATCGATGCGGGAGCCGATCAGGTCACGATTCACGTGGAGCCTGACTACCCGATCGCCGAGACGTTGCAGCGCATCAAGGCACGTGGTTGCAAATGCGGCGTCGTGCTCAACCCGGATACACCTGCAGAAGCCGCGAAACCATTCCTAGCCGAATGCGACATTGTGCTGCTCATGACGGTGCAACCAGGCTTCGGCGGGCAAAGCTTCCGCGAAGATGTGCTGCCTAAATTTGAAACCTTCGCCCAGTGGCGCGAAGAACTAGGGCTTAATTATCGCCTCGAAGTCGATGGTGGCGTTGATCTCAAAACTGCGGGATCCTGCACTTCACGTGGCGTCGATACACTCGTGGCTGGCACCGCATTTTTCAAAGCAGAAGACCGCAAAGCCTTTAGTGCGTCGGTCACTGCCTAGTGCCTTATCTCTCGCGTTGTTTCGTATTTATCTGCTTCTCGAAACACTTCGAAGAGCTGAAGTATTTGGAGTTTGGTCGGCATGAACGTCGAACATCGAACGTGAAACGTCCAATTTTGAATAGAAATTCGCTTTCATTCCAATGTGTATTGGACGTTCGATGTTAAAAGTTCAATGTTCGATGTTTGTAGCCAAAACATAGGATTTGCGAAGTTTTGAATGTTATAGGCTACTAGTCAGTGCCATACAACTCAGGACGCCGGTCCTTCAGCGCCGTCAGCGCGCTGCGTGTTTTCGCAACTTTCTCGATATCAATATCAACGAAGTGCACGCCTTCGCATTCATCGGCTTCTAGCAAAATCTCTCCCCACGGATCGACCACCATGGAGTGGCCGAAATAGCGCGTTTCTCCCACGGATGATCCGTGCCCTTCGACACCGCACTGATTCGTCGCGATGAAATAGGATTGATTCTCGATCGCACGTGCTTGGATTAAGGTGCGCCAATGCGCGAGTCGTGGATGCGGAAACGCTGCTGGTAAAACTTGAATTACAGCACCATCGAGCGCGCATTTTCGAAATAACTCGGGGAACCGCAGGTCGTAACAGACACTACAACCAACTCGCCCCAGTTCGGTTTCAGCGGTCACAATACGCTCCCCTGCTTCCACATGTTTCTGTTCACCGAACAGCGTAAACAAATGCACCTTACGATAATGCGCCGCCACAGCTCCTGAACGCTCAAAGTATGTCAGCGCATTGGCGGGACACCCTGACTCGGTTTGCTCTAGAAATGAGCCACAAATCGCGATGTCATTAACCTTCGCGAGCGCCGCAAGCCGAACACGATGTTCTGCCGCTTCAGGCAATAGCTCACGGCATCGCTTCCAATCAAATCCTGTCGTGCACATCTCCGGTAAAAAAACTGCCCCCGCACCACCCGCTTTCGCTTCAGCGACCCATGCCGCGATCGCCTCCAAGTTTGCAGCAGGATTACCTCGGTGAACCTCAAATTGTGCCAGTGCTATTTTCATACTTAAAAGAGTCGTTTGAAGTCAGGAGGAAGGAGTTAGAAGCTGAGCATCAGTGTTTTATGGAGCCCTAGACGCTCGCCAAATTGGCGGCTATAGGAGAATCTACAAAGGCTTCATAATCAAAGACTAACTTCTGACTCCTAACTTCTAACTCCTGAATCTAGGATTATGTAGATGTTGCAGTTCGCCAAATTGGCAACGGTATTCTTGAGCCTAAGCGACTCACGACTAACTCCTTATTTGCTACGCCATCTACGGACTTGGCAAGGTCAGTCGTGCCGCAGACCTCCGCCTAACTCCTGAATATAGTTTCATACGTCACTCAAAGCGCAGTCTCCCCCCTGAAGGCAATCGAACGATCTTACGAAATTAAAGCAGAATGCGCTCGAGACAGCGCATCTTTTAAACGAGCCACTTCGAGTGGCTTACTCAAATAGTCATTCATTCCAGCGGCGAGGCATCGTTCGCGATCCTCATTCATCGCAAATGCAGTCACGGCGATGATATACTGCTCTGCGTCATTTTCTTCAAACTCACCGTTGCGAATCGCCTCCGTCAGTTCGATGCCGCTCCGACCTGGCAAGCGCACATCCATTAGCACGACATCATAAATGCCCCGTTGCATGATCTCGATGGCCTGATCCCCGTCATGCGCAACATGCGCTTGGTAACCAAGAATTTCGAGCAGCTCTTTCATCACCCATCGATTATCCTCATCGTCCTCACAGACTAAAAGTCTCAATGGGTGCTCTTGTGCAAAATCATCCTGAAGTCGATCCACGTCTGAACTGTCCGTATCGATATGACTATTAGCCGTGGCGCTCGCTTGTAATTGCTCTGGGCGCGAAAGTGGTATTATAAATTGAAAGCTTGAGCCTTCGCCGAGCGTGCTTTCCGCCCATATTTCTCCACCCATACGTTCCACCAAGCGCTGGCAAATCACTAAGCCCAAGCCCGTGCCACCAAATTCACGAGCCGTCGATACTCCGACTTGAGAGAATGGTTTAAACAAGCGATCAAATTTGTCATGCGCGATACCACACCCCGTATCCTGAACCTCGAAGCATAGCGTGTCAGCCACTTCATTCGACTTCCATTGATTCATACACACGCTCAGTAATACCGAGCCATTTTCGGTAAACTTCACCGCGTTGCTCGCTAGATTGATCAATATCTGCCGAATACGATGTGCATCCCCGATGTAAACTTCTCCGACGTCTGGATCGATATCGTAATCGACGCGAAGCCCCTTTTCATTCGCCATCGGCAGCACATAGCCAAGCGCTTCGCATATCACTTGCTCGATATCGAACTGATTCGATTCCAGCTCCAGCGTGCGTGCTTCGATTTTAGAATAGTCGAGAATGTTATTAATCAAATTCAACAGCGCCTTGCCGCTACGCTTAATAATAGCCGCATGCTCAGCCTGCATTTCTTCTAACTCGGTCTGAAGCATGAGATCCGTATAGCCGATGATCGCATTCATCGGCGTGCGAATTTCATGGCTCATCATCGCCAAAAAATCGCCTTTTGCCATACTCGCAGAATTCGCCTGATCACGCGCGACGCGCAATTCCTCCTCGCGTTCACGCATGATGATCAAACCAGAAATACTCGAAGCCAGCACGCGCACTGCATTGATCTCTGACTCATTCCAGTGATGCTTTTGCTTACAATAATCAACTATTAAACATCCGTAGAGCTCACCCTCCAGCCACATTGGCACAACGAGTAGGGACGCACTCTCCAGGTCACGCATTAAAGTAGGGTTCAAACGATGATCATTTACGCCTTCAAGGCAGATGATATCACCCTCCAGCAACTGCTCATGCCAACCAGGAAAAAAGTCCTCAAATGGTGTATTCTTCGATGAAGGGTGATTCAAAATACTTTTATAAGAATCATCCTTCAACCACTCAAATCGCGGATTACAAGTATGATAGGACTCAGCCGGATGGCCAGTAATTTCAAATACCACGCTACGATCAACACCTAGTGCCATACCAATTTCGCGCATCGCTCGTTCGATCGCCTCACCAAAATGAACCGTAGTCAGCAATGTATGGTTCGCACAGGCAGTGGCATTGAGCACGACATCGCGCTGCATCAGATCGGCCTCCGCACTCTTTCGAGAGGTAATATCATACGCCACCCATACGACTCGATCCGCTGCGCTCATTCCCTCCGAATACATCGGTGACACCCGTGCATTGAACCAATGTTTATCAGCATTAACCGACTCCAGAGAATACTCAAGGCTTTGAACTTCACCAGTCGACAACGCCACTGAAATCGTATCAAAAAACGACTGACAAATCGCTGGTTCAAACACTGCGTTCAAAGGCAGATCAACCACACTCTGAGAATTAGAGATTCGGTGGTTCGCCTCAACAGTCGCGTTCGCAGAAAACACATCGACAATCTTCCCCGTCTCGGACAGCACGAAAGCGATATCAGGTAGCGCTCCGGTAAATGCGCGTAAGCGGCTCTCGTTCTCTGCAATCTGAGACTCTCGATGACGCAACTCAGTCATGACCGCAGCCAAGCAAATTGAAGTAATCGAAACGATGCCGACAAATATCCAGACATTCGCGGGACTCTGTGTCATTCTGGCTTCTTCTGCAAAAACAGGAACGAGTGCCCATACCGCAGTCATCGCAAGCACCAGCACTCCCGCCGAGGCACCTCGTAGACCAAAACGAATCGCCGACCATGCCATGATCGGAAAGATCGCAAGTTCCATCGGGTAAAGTAGCACGTCAGTGGGTGCCCAATTTAGAAATGTCACCATCCCAAAACCAACCAAAGTCAGTAGCCAGACGCCAACTTCTAGAAATTGCGCCCCTTTCAACGAAAAACCGTCCCGATCAGCCCACGCCAGTATAAAGGGAATGATAATGATGGAGCCCACCCCAGCCGCCAACCAATTGGTTAAGTATAATGGAGTGAACTCCTCCCAGCTGATACCACCATGGCTGTGGCATTGAAACACCGATTCGATGATCGCCCCGAAACACGTGCTAATTAGAATGCCACAAAAAATAATAATCAGTGCATCTCGAATGCGCGTCATATTAATATGGACATGTAGTTGATGTAAGAGCCGCTGGCTCAGAATTGCAGATGCGAGCACCGCCAGCGGCACACTCAACATCATCAATAAGTGGTGTCCCGTAAAGACCGCAGGCAACAACGCGCCAAAGAAAACGGCGGGCACATACCGTAGGCCACCGACCCAGACAATGCCCATCGCCACACCAAAGACTGGCGCAATCTGATTAATGTGATCGCCAAACTGCGGATCTGCGACCACCACTGCCACTTGAGCGGCAAAAGCAACACTCAAGAATGCTAGGAAATAATTAACCCAAAATCTCAGATCCCGCCGCTTCATCTAACTACAAATCGATCTCCCTTCTGCGGATGCTATGGTCATAATCGTGCATCCCATTTTACTAACCATGAGAAAGCAACTCTTCTTAAAAAATTTACCTTTTATAGACAAAATGAAAAGAAAAGTGACATTACCTCAAAATAAGGCTTGATTCACCATTCATCCACACCATGTTTCTCGACTTTCCAAACTTGAGGACGGATAGCTCAGTTGGTTAGAGCACCTCGTTTACACCGAGGGGGTCGTGGGTTCGAATCCCTCTCCGTCTACCATTTTCCTATCAAGTTTGAGCCGCGAGGCTCCTTTATCATGCGCCACATCATATCTATCCTCGTTGAAAATAAGTTCGGAGTTCTCGCTCGTATCGCTGGCATGTTCAGTGGTCGCGGCTTTAATATCGAAACTTTGAATGTGGGACCTATGATCGACGATCGGTTCTCACGTATCACCGCCACAATCATTGGCGACGACGAAGCGCTAGATCAAGTCATCAAGCAGGTGAATAAATTCATCAACGTCTTGGAAGTGACTGAATTCTCTAGCGGTCAAGCAACAGAGCGCGAGCTCGTGATCCTGAAGGTCAATGCACCAGCAGCTCAACGATCCGAAATCATGCAAGTCTGCGACATCTTCCGTGCGAAGATTATCGACGTTGCTTCCGACTCCGTGAATATCGAAATGACTGGTAATGCTAATAAGGTTCAAGCCTTCCTAAATCTTATCGAGCCCTATGGCATCGTCGAGATGGCACGCACTGGTAACCTAGCTCTCAAACGCGGATAATTCCGCCCATCCTTTTTTTAATCCGGGAAAAAGTATTCCCACAATCAAAGATAAATATGCCTGCAAAAGTCTATACCGAATCTGACGTCGATATGAGCGTCCTCGAAGGTAAAACACTAGCCATCATCGGCTACGGTTCACAGGGTCACGCCCACGCACAAAATCTCAAAGAGAGCGGCCAGAATGTTATCATCGGCCTCTACAACGGCAGCAAGTCTTGGGATGTCGCTAAGAGCCAAGGTTTCGAAGTATTCGAAACTGCTGAAGCTGTTCAAAAGGCAGACGTCATCATGATCGCAGTGCCGGACATGAAGCAGCCAGAGATTTACGAGCAAGACATCGCTCCTAACCTCACTAAAGGCAAGACACTTGCATTCACACACGGTCTCGCGATTCACTTCGACCTCATCAAGGCTCCTGAAGGTGTCGACGTCATCATGGTAGCTCCTAAGGGCCCAGGTCACGTTGTTCGCAGCCAATTCGTTGAAGGCAAGGGTGTTCCTGCACTGATCGCCATTCTCGAAGGTTCCTCCGACGCAGCACACGGCATCGCGCTCGCATGGGCAGCTGGTGTAGGTGGCGCACGTGCCGGTGTGATCGAAACAACTTTCAAGGAAGAGTGCGAAACTGACCTCTTCGGCGAGCAAGCTGTTCTTTGCGGTGGTGCTTCGGCACTCGTCATGGCTGGCTTCGAAACTCTTGTTGAAGCAGGTTACCAACCAGAAATGGCTTACTTCGAGTGCTTGCACGAGTTGAAGCTCATCGTCGACCTTATGGTTGAGTCTGGTATTTCTGGCATGCGTTTCTCAGTTTCTGAAACTGCAGAATGGGGCGACTACATCAGTGGCCCACGCGTCATCAATGAATCTTCCAAGGAAGCGATGCGCGAAATCCTCAAGGACATCCAAACTGGTAAGTTCACCAAGGAATGGGTTGCTGAATACAAAGCAGGCTACCCGAAATACAACAAGTTCATCGAAGATGGCAAAAAGCACCAGATCGAAGAAACTGGCGAACGCCTCCGTTCGCTCATGCCTTGGGTCAAGAAGCGCAACATCGGTGGCGCTCAAGCTGCCTACAATTAAGCTTTATAGCTTCTTTTAAAATTTCAAGCGGTCGTCGGTTTCATACCGTCGGCCGCTTTTTCTTTGGTTACACTCACATCATCTATATTCGACGTTCAGAGTTGAGCGTTCAATGTTCACCAGTTCATGGCCACACCAATACATATCGCCACCCGCAAAAGTCCACTCGCACTCAAGCAAACCGAGATGGTGCTCGCATGGCTACAAGCGAAGCTCCCCGAAGATCACTTCGAGGAACTACATCTCACCACCAAGGTGGATGAGCGACTCAGTTGGTCGCTCGAGAAACGTGGCGGCATCGGCCTCTTTACTAAAGAACTGGAAGACGCCCTACTCGACGGCCGCGCTCAACTAGCAGTGCATAGCGCCAAAGACATGCCAACCGCGTTTCAGGCAGACCTACACGTTGCCGGCTATATGCCACGCGCACGTGCCACCGATGTGCTCGTGCACCGCTCCGACTGCCCAGAGCCAACGGCCATCGCTACCAGTAGCCCACGCCGCCGCGCACAACTCGGGCTGATCCGCGACAATGCTGAATGGACCACCATTCGCGGCAATGTCGGCACACGCCTGCGTAAAATCACCGAAGGCGAAGCTGATGCCACCCTACTCGCTGCCGCAGGACTTGATCGCCTCGACATCACCGCCCACGAAGGACTCGAATTCGTCGAGCTCCCCATCGAGCAAGTCGTGCCCGCACCAGGACAAGCTGCGATCGCCATCCAATGCCGCGCAGCCGATCTGCCGAAATACGAGCACCTGTTCTGCGAACAGACCAAACTCGCCGTCGAACTCGAACGTGCCTTTCTACGTAAACTCGGAGGCGGCTGCCAAACACCCGTCGGCGCACACTATACAGACGGCACCTTTTATATTTTTCATCCGGAAACCGGACACACCTCTTTCGAGTTCGAGCTCGACTCACTCGACGACATCGAGCCAATTCTCGAATCCATCTTCAACGACCTTCAATTCAATTCGTAGGGGTCGTGCTTGCGCGAACCGCGATCACTAGAATGGCATCGCCCTCAATTGCTACGCCATCTCCGGCTGTCCCCTCGTAATTCCTAATTTTCAATTTTTAATTCTCAAAACATGTCTTCTCAAAAAACAACAGGTAAAGTCACTCTCATCGGCGCAGGCCCTGGCGATCCAGGTCTCGTCACTGTGCGCGCACGCGAACTGATCGAAGCCGCAGACGTCATCGTTTACGACTACCTTGCCAACCCAAAGCTGTTGGAATGGGCACGCCCCGACTCAGAAAAGGTCTATGTCGGCAAGCGCTCAGGCATGCACTCGATCCCCCAAGATGAGATCGAAGAGATCTTAGTCGATCGGGCACACAAAGGCCTACAAGTCGTGCGCCTCAAAGGCGGCGACCCTTTTGTGTTCGGGCGTGGCGGTGAAGAACTCGCAGAACTACAGGCTGACAAAATCCCCTTCGAGATTGTCCCAGGCGTCACCGCAGCACTCGCAGCCGCCGCTTACGCAGGCATCCCCCTCTCCCATCGCGATTATAGTTCCTCGATCACGTTTCTCACCGGACATGAAAACCCAGAGAAACACACGATCAGCATCGACTTTAAGCTACACGCCAAAGGCAAGGGCACACTCTGCCTCTACATGAGCCTCGGCCAACTGCCACGTATCTTGGGCGAACTCAAAGCTGGTGGCATGTCGGGTGAAATGCCGGTCGGCGTCATCCAATGGGCCACGCTCAATCGCCAGCGCTCCGTTTACGGCACCGTTGATAGCATCATTGACGATATCGAAGCGGCTGGACTCGGCACACCTGCGATGATCATCATTGGCCAAGTCGTCGCACAACGCACGAAGACCGAATGGTTCGAAGGCCGCCCGCTGATGGGCAAGCGCGTCGTTGTGACACGCGCACGCGACCAAGCCGGCCAACTCACAGCCATGCTCGAAAGCAACGGCGCCGAGGTCATCGAATTGCCATTCATCGAAGTCAAGCCCGACGTCAACCAGCAGCAACTGGCAGAAATATTCGCCGGTATCGCCATTTACGAGTGGATCATTTTCACCAGTGTAAATGGCGTAAAGTCGTTCTTTGATATGTTTTATAAAGCATTCGACGACATTCGCTGCCTTGGGCCAATGCGTATCGCTGCAGTCGGATCCGCCACCGCGCGTGAAATCGCGAAGCATAATCTCAAAGTCGATTTGGTTCCCGCAAAGGCAAATGGCGACGCCCTCGCAACCACCTTCATCAAAAATGAAGGGATCGAGAGCATTCAAATGCTCGTCGTGACCGGCAACCAAAACCGCGAGACACTCGTCAAACGCCTCGAAACCGAAGGCGGTGCAATCGTCGACACCTTGCCACTCTACAAGACCAGCAAGACCGATCTGAGCCAACACCCTGCCGCTGAACGCTTCCGCAAGGAAGGTGCCGATGCGGTGCTGTTTACCAGCTCTTCAACGGTAAAATCTTTCGTCGATCAAGCCGCAGCACTCACACTAGAGCCAGAAGCCACAAAGCCAACCTTCGGCAGCATCGGCCCGATGACAACCCAGACATTAAAGGAGCTCAACCTCCCTGTCGGATTTGAATCCAAGCAAGCCAGCCTCGACCACTTCGTCGCCGATTTGACTGAACATCTGAAAGGGTAGTTTTAGGGAGGGACGAGCTCCGCCTCGTCTTACAGTGTCCAAGTGCCGAGCATCAGCACACAACATCAGCACCTAGGCTCGGCAGTCGGCGCGGAGGCCAACCCTCCCACTAAGAGCTTCTTTACATTTGGGGAGGGACGAGCTCCGCCTCGTCTTACAGTGTCCAAGTGCCGAGCATCAGCACACAACATCAGCACCTAGGCTCGGCAGTCGGCGCGGAGGCCAACCCTCCCACTAAGAGCTTCTTTACATTTGGGGAGGGACGAGCTCCGCCTCGTCTTACAGTGTCCAAGTGCCGAGCATCAGCACTCAACATCAGCACCTATGCTCGGCGGTCGGCGCGGAGGCCAACCCTCCCACTAAGAGCTTTTTGCATTGCTAGCCTAGTCCAATTCAAACTTCCAAACGCGGCGTCCTCCGAAAAACTTAAGTTCCAATTAGACTCAAACAAGCTTTTGGCATAGGTTCGTGCCTATGAGTAATCACGTATATAAAAAAATCGAACTCGTTGGATCTTCAAAAGAATCGATCGAAGACGCGACGCAAAATGCAGTCACTAAAGCTTCGGAGAGCATCCGCAACATGCGCTGGTTAGAAGTCGGAGAGATTCGCGGACATATCGTCGACGGTAAAGTCGACCACTGGCAAGTGGGAGTAAAAATCGGCTTCACGCTGGAATCGGAAGACTCCCCTGAGACGCTCGAAGAGAAGAAGAGCTAAGCTCTAGCGTCGCTCCAGCACACAACTATGTGCCGCGAAGCCAGCACCGAAGGAGGTCAGCCACAAACGATCCGGACTGGATGCTTCTAGTATTGCTTCGAGAGTGATGAGCACCGATGGGCTACTGGTGTTTCCATAGTCTCGCAGCGTCCTACGACTCGGAGTCAATTCCGCACCGATGCCGTGCTCCAAGGCATCAATCACATCGCGTCCACCAGTATGGTTCACTATAGGCGTATGGGCTGAAACTGAGTTCTGTTTGTATAGATGCAGGACAGATTCAGCCACTTTCTCGGGCACACTACGATGTAGCTTATTGCAGAGTTTCCCTCCGGAGTTAACAAATCGTATCAGCTCTCGATGCTCAGGCCGATGCACCGTATCGAAATTTCGAATACAATACCCTGTCGTCGATGTGTCACCACTCCATATCGAAGCCGATGCAGCATCTCCAAACAGACAAGCACTAATTAATACACCTGGGTCATTATTGAGAAAAAATGCAGATGAACACAATTCGACTGCGACGACCGCAACCTTTGCCTGAGGGTTGGCTGCAATCAAGCCAGCCGCAGATCGAAGTGTGGGAATCGCCGCACCGCAGCCAAGACCGACAATGTCTTGCAGATACGCATTCGGGCGCAGGCCGAGTTGCTCGCTCACATAGCTAGTGAGCCCAGGACAGAGATAGCCAGTGCAGGTGCAAATCAGGAGCGCATCGAGTTCTGTCACCTTGAGTCCCACCTTTGCAAGTGCCTTCGACAAGGCGCTCCCCGCAAGCTTGGGCGCACGCGCTTCGAAATTGTGATTGAGCGCCTCAGCATCTAACGTAAACAGCGATTCGACGGACTCAACGGCCAGATGCCGCTGTGCGATCCCCGAGTCGGCTAACAAGATTTTTTCGAGCAACGTCGCCGAGCGATCGGAAAGACGCGTGAGCACATCCGATTGCTGCAGGATGTCCCAAGACTCTGATTGAGTGATTGCAAGGTCAGGTGTCGCGTGTGCGATTGATTGAAGATACATAGTGAGTTCGTGGACTAGTGCGTCAGATGATACAGGAGTTTAAACGGCAAGACTTTGGCTGCGCTCAAGCGTGCCAAAATTTGTTGCCGAGCGGGAGATTCGATCCAAGGATGAAGTGCACGGGCTACGGTGAGACGCGTGTAAAATTGGCGGCGACAGGCTTGCTGAATCTGGTCAGTCGCTTGTTGCCATACGATGTCCCCCTTCGCGTAATCATGCAAATACGGGAAGGCAATCTCTGCGGATTCAATGGCTATGGACATGCCATTTCCTGTGAAGGGCGGTATCACGCTATAGGCGTCGCCGAGATGCAGGCCGGAACTCGATGCATCTGGAATCTGACTAAAGTTGATACCTGCGACGCCCACATGACTACTGGGATCGATCGCACTCGCTTCGATCCGATCTGCAAGTGTCATCAATCCACAGGCACGGAGATACTGAAGTAGCACGATTTCCTTATGCGCCCGAATTTCAGGCCTCAGCTTAAACAGCGCACAGATATTTGTGCGGCCGTCCTCAATCCCACTCAAACCGATATATCCCTGATTCCCAAGATGGAGTTCTAAATCCGCAGAAGTCACCAAATTGGTCGTATGTAATTTCAAACCAATCCAGTCGGACTTTGTCGTGGAACGACCACTACAGTTCACCTTCCCCTCTTCAGCGGTCGAAGAGAATCGGGACTGCTCGATCAACTGACCACCCAATCTGCGGAAGGATTTCGCGAGTCGCAGATCGGTGGTATAACGTGAAATACCATAAGCAGGGCTTGGTAACTGTGACGCAAGGATCGGGCGCTCCTGCATGAACCATTGGATACTGCGATGCTCCAGTGCCCCCTGAATCGCAGCTCCTAAACCTTGACGTTCTAACGAGGCGGCTCCTTTGCCGCAGATAAATTCACCGCAGACACGATGGCGCGGAAGCGTATGCGCTTCATGCAATATAACAGGAACACCCGCACGCTGCAGCGTATTACCAAGCGACAACCCAGCCAGCCCCGCACCAACTAGTGTGATCGACTTCATATACGGCTAGCGGACATACGATACGCACCCATCCAGTTCTCCTCAATCGACAGCTGCCAGGCCTTCGGATTGAGACCTAATAGCTGGGGTAACTCTGCTCTACGAAATCCAGCGTCGATGCTCACCGCTCCGTCGTGGAGTGTGACATGGTTAAAGCCAATCAGTCGACCCGCAGCCAATTGGAGTTTGTGAAGACCACGACGGCAGGGTTCGCAAACGAGCATGGTTTGAACCGAAGAGTCTTCGATTCGTTTGCCGATCACTCCCAACTGATCATCCGTAAAGTGATGCAGAATCAGACTCGCAATGAGAACATCCGCATCCTGAAAACAATCAGCACTCAAAAGATCGCCCTGCACCCAATGCGCAGTCGCAGGCCAATCATCAGGTTGCGGTGCGAAATCGAGTGCGGTATAGCGAGTCAGGCTCAGTCGTGTAATCAAGTCCTTCGCGAGTGCCCCCTGCCCCGCTCCGATTTCCAAATAACGACGACTGTCGGTTAATTGAGCCACTTGCCGCAGCAGCCAAGAACGGTTCCCCATCAGTCGATTAATGATACGCAAATCACGACGACTCCCGATCGCATCTGGATGCTCGGGTTCAAGCGAGTCGAGTATTTCTGGAGTAACGCACCGGATCATCGTTTGTAGGCTGCCCTAAAGTATCGGCCTGTCAAACGAGCCAGAGGAAAGTATCTATAGGAAAGCCATGCTTGCTATGACTCCAACTTCTCAAGACTGGGCACATGTATATTATAAGCCATTTGATCAGCAACTGATGGAGGCACAAAGGCCAGCCCTCCCGCACACGAATGTCGCGCGAGTCGCACGAGTCGCACGACGCTACCCCTTCAACGCAGACTGATAGGTGTGCCACGGCAATGTCGCGCACTTAATACGCGCAGGAAACTTACGCACACCAGCCAGCGCAGCGATCTCACCATCGACTGATAAATCCACTTCAATGTCAGTTGATAGTAACTCAGCAACGCGCTGCTCCATCACTGCTGCTTCATCCAAGGTTTTGCCCAACAAGGCCTCAGTCATCATCGAAGCCGATGATTTACAAATCGCACAGCACGCCGCCTCAAACTGAAGCGCGACGATACGTTCATCCTTCACGATCAAATACACAGTCAGCTTGTCACCACAGATCGGATTATAGCCCTCCGCCGTGTGCGTGCAGCCTTCCAAGACACCATAGTGCCTCGGTCGCTTATTATGATCAAGAATGATGTCTTGATACAGGTCGTGCAGATCGTCGGACATGGTCGCTTCGCTAGATGACTAATTATTAATGGCTGATAGGCTAAAAATATTAGCAGAAAAACTGCTTCATCTTAGTCAACGCAGCGACCAAGCGCTCCACATCTTCAAAGTCATTATAGAATGCAAACGACGCACGCGCCGTCGCGGGCACACCAAAACGCTTCAGTAATGGCTGCGTGCAATGGTGCCCAGCTCGAATCGCAACGCCCCCCGCATCGAGGAAGGTGCCAATATCATGCGGATGAATGTCGTCGATCAGGAATGAAATCACCGAAGCCTTCTCGGGAGCCGTGCCGATGATCCGCAAACCATCAATCGCAGACAACTGCTCAGTCGCAGCCTCCAGCAATGCCAACTCATGCGCCAACGCACCTTGACGATCCAGGCCGGTCAAATAATCAAAGGCCGCACCCAGCCCAATCACACCTGCGATGTGCGGCGTGCCGGCTTCAAATTTACCTGGGATACCTTTGTAGGTAGTGCCATCAAAATCGACCTTCTCGATCATATCGCCACCACTCTGATACGGCGGCAATTTTTCGAGCCACTCACGCTTGCCCCACAGCACACCGATTCCAGTGGGTCCACAGATCTTATGGCCTGATAGCACGAAAAAGTCGCACCCCAGGTCCGCCACACTCACTGGCATGTGTGGTGTCGATTGCGCACCATCCACTAACACGGGCACGCCGAGCGCATGCGCTTGCGCAATAATCTCTTTGACTGGATTAATCGTGCCGAGCGCATTGGAGACATGCACCACCGAGACAAGCTTCGTCTTTTCCGATAGGAGCGCCTCAAAGGCCTCCATATCCAGCACGCCACGATCATCGACCGGAACCACTTTTAAGATAGCACCCGTCTTCTGCGCGGCGATTTGCCATGGCACAATGTTAGCGTGGTGCTCCAAGTGCGTGATTAAAATTTCGTCACCAGCCTGCAGCACCGATTCGGTGAACCCATGTGCGATCAAATTGATACCTTCGGTTGTGCCGCGTGTAAAAATGATCTCGTCCTGATCCGCAGCCCCAACAAACGCAGCCGCCTTAGCGCGTGTCGCCTCGTAGGCATCCGTCGCCTGCTCACTTAAATAATGAACGCCACGGTGGATATTGGAATTCTCCGCACGGTAGTAACGGTCCAGCGCTTCAATGACAGCGAGCGGTTTTTGCGAAGTGGCGGCGTTGTCCAAATAAGTCAACGGCTTGCCGCGCACTTCCGTAGCGAGGATAGGAAAATCAGTCCGCACGCGGCGGTAGTCGAATGTCAGTGCATCAGTCACGGCAGCAAGGTCACCGACTTACCAAAGAATCTCAATTGTAAATCCCATTTATTCTCAATTCAAGTGTCACAGACGCTCCTGTCTGTCCGCAACGACGCCCCATTCGCCGCACACACTCACGCGCCAAGCGTGCAACGATCAAGCCACGCAACCCATAAAAAGATAAGCCAGTCTTATTCCCTAGATCAGCTCACCTCAAAAGCGCTCAGAAATTAAAATTGGAGGGTGCGTAATTTCCCCAAAAGAGCCATCAACATACTAGGTTTAGTTGAACCCCTAACAACTAACACTACATATAGTAATCACTCCTAACTGACGACCAAATGAAAAAAAACACCGACACACCTGATTCTACTGCCTCAAAGGCTCCCAAACACACCCTAAACATCCCGCGCACCTTCTCTTCTGACACGGTTCATCCCTATGATGACATCGAGTGGAGCTACCGCACTGCCGAAATTACCGACGATAAAGGTAAAGCGATCTTCAAACAGGATAACATCGAGGTGCCCGCCGCATTCTCCGACCTTGCCGCCAAAATCTTATCCTCCAAATATTTCTACGGCGATATCGACAACGGCACCGACCCGCTCACCAACGGTCGTGAATCCTCCTTCAAGCAGGTCGTCGACCGCGTCGCAGGCACAATTACAAAATGGGGACTCAAAGACGGCTATTTCAAAGACAAGGAGCAGGCTCAAGTATTTGACGAAGAGCTCAAGTGGTTGCTTGTCAACCAATACGGCGCATTCAACTCTCCGGTGTGGTTTAACCTCGGCCTCTACGAGAACTACGGTGTCGGCAAAGACTCCGGCAAGGGCAACTACTACTGGGATCAAGAACACGACGTCGTCATGCGCGCCGAGAGCCAATACGAGTATCCACAATGCTCCGCCTGCTTCATCCAACACGTCGACGACGACATGGACTCGATCATGGATTTGGCCAAAGCCGAAGCGATGCTGTTCAAATTCGGCTCTGGATCAGGCACCGACCTTTCCAGCATCCGCTCGACTCGTGAAAAACTCTCTGGCGGCGGCAAGCCCTCTGGCCCGCTCTCCTTCCTCTCCGTTTACGATGCCGTAGCCGGCGTCGTAAAGAGTGGCGGCAAGACTCGCCGAGCGGCAAAGATGAACGTGCTCAAAGACTGGCACCCCGACATCGAAGAATTCATCGAAGCCAAACAGGTCGAAGAGCGCAAAGCATGGGCACTCATCGAACAAGGCTACGATCCATCCTTCAACGGCGACGCTTACGGCTCGATTAAATACCAGAACGAAAACCTATCGATTCGCACCTCCGACGAATTCATGCAGTCCGCGATCGACGGCAATAAGTTCTATACTCGCCGCGTCACCGACGGTCAGCCCTGCGAGGAAAAGGACTCCTCCTACCTGCTCGATAAAATAGCCGAAGGCACCCACATCTGTGGCGACCCAGGCATGCAGTTTGACGACACCATCCACAAATGGCATACCTGTAAAGGCTCAGGCCGTCAAAACTGCACCAACCCGTGCAGCGAGTATCTCTTCCTTGATAATTCCGCGTGCAACCTAGCATCACTCAATTTGATGAAGTTCCGCACACCGAACGGTCTCGACGCCGAGCGCTTTGCAGCCGCCGCCAAGATCTTCATCATCGCGCAAGAGATCGTCGTCGACCGCTCCTCCTATCCGACCGAAGGCATTACTTACAACAGCCACTGGTTCCGCACACTCGGCTTAGGCTACGCCAATCTCGGCGCACTGCTCATGTCCTACGGCTATGCCTATGCATCCGACTCAGGCCTCGGTCTCGCTAAAGCCATCACTGCAGCGATGACAGGCATCGCCTACAAGACATCTGCCGAACTCGCGGCACTCAAAGGCCCCTTCGCGGGGTATCACGAAGCCGCTCACTACGGTGTGCCGAATCCACCAGAGGCAGACAACGTCGCCTCTATGCAAGGCGTCATCGCACTCCACAAGAGCCACGCCGAATCACTCGACCACAACTCTCCCAAGCCACTCGTCGACTTCGCAGTCAAGGCCTGGAAGGAAGCGTCCGACCTCGGCAAGCGCTACGGCTTCCGCAACGCACAAGTCACCGTGCTCGCCCCAACCGGCACCATCGGTTTCTTGATGGACTGCGACACCACTGGTGTCGAACCAGCCATCGGCCTCGTTGCCTACAAGACACTCGCAGGCGGCGGTATGATGACCATCCCCATCAAATCGATCCCACTCGCCATGGAAACGATGGGCTACAACCAAGCCAGCATTGATCAAGTCTGCAACCACGTTAAAGAATATGGCACCGTCGAAAATATCAAAGTCAACGGCAAGGAACTGAAGTCCGGCCTCAAAGACGAGCACATGGAAGTGTTTGACTCTGCCTTCCGCTCCGGACACGGCAAGCGCTACCTGCACTACACCTCACACATCGATATGATGTCTGCCGTGCAACCCTTCCTATCTGGTGCGATCTCCAAAACGGTCAACATACCACAAGAGGCCACTATTAAGGAAATACGTGAAGTCTATATCCACGCATGGAAGAAAGGCATTAAAGGTATCGCCATTTACCGCGACGGATCCAAACGCTCTGCTCCAATCAAGACCACAAAGGACGTTGTCGAAGAGAAGAAGCCAGAGGTGCAAGTCGTCACCGAACCGTATCGCCGCAAGCTACCCGACACGCGCCAATCCATTACTCATAAATTCTCACTGGGAGGCACCGAAGGCTACATCACCGTTGGTAAATTTGACGACGGCACAGCTGGGGAAGTATTCATCCAAATGGCAAAAGCTGGCTCCACAATTAACGGCCTAATGGATACCGTCGGAACGCTCGTTTCGCTCTGCCTCCAATACGGCGTGCCTCTCGAAACACTCGTTAAGAAGTTCAGCCATGTTCGCTTCGAGCCTGAGGGTATGACGAAGAATCCGCACATCCCATTCGCGAAATCTGTGATCGACTACGTTGCCCGCGAACTCGGCATGGAGTTCATCCCAGGCTATAAAGAAAAGATGAGCCCCCTCGCCCAAATGGACGACGCCTTCGAACACCAAAACCCAAGCAGCTCGACGATTGAAAAGGAGGCCCCAAAACTAGACGAACAACAGTTAGAACTGCTCACACAATCAGAAGGCAACCTCACCTGCCCCGAATGTGGATCAGGTAAAGTGAAAGTCACTGGCACCTGCGCATGCTGCTTAAATTGCGGCACGAGTTTAGGCTGCAGCTAATCAACCCAACGACAACGGGCGACTCATTCGAGTCGCCCGTTTTTTTTGTTCAATCTTACAATCAAAAGTGAAAACCTCACCTAGGCATATTTGCATAGTGAAACAGACACTCATTTCTATCCCGTCGGAGTGAGTCACTTATAGCACACGCAACAGGCAGGAATGCCTATATCGCAGTCATCACTATCTGAATCGATATGGCGTAACTACTCGGTATCAATTTGGAAGGTAATATTCACAGCGCCGGCTCTCTTACCATTCGGACCAAGTGCCAAATAAACGGTGTCGCTCACTTCCAACAGCCCAAGTTCGACATTAAATGCCTGCTTGCCCACTCCCTTTAAAATATCTGTCCCGATGAGCCGATCATTCACATAGATCCTAATTTCATTGCTACCAGTCTCATTCTTTCGGAGAACCTCACTGTTAATGATTCTCCCTGAGCCAGCTTCACCAGGCTGCACAGTGTAGGAGAGGATAACGTAGTGATTTAGTTGATCCTGAGATTCAATGGTTCCATAACCACAAGACACCGAGTTTCGCCTCGCAGTGAGCCACTTACCATCTGGATGAGGGGCATCTTTGTTTTGCTTCTTTGAAGGAGGATAGTCGGCATCCACAGCATAGTAGTTTTTAACAACCTCTAAATCTATGTATTGGTCTTGCTGGTCGATATTCACATTTTCAGGATTCCACTGGTAAGCCCAACCTGGCTTGAGCTTCTTAAGGCTGAAATCTGCACTGTAATCAGCAATCACCTCAGCACTTAGAAACTGAGTGGCAAATAAAGCGAATAGTGAGCAGGCGGCTTTGAATGTCATCAATCGAACTTTTTTTTGGGGGAGTCGTAAAGGAACCTCAGCATTAAACTGAAACCACGTATACTATGTATGAAATAAACCTATATTATCAATTCAACAACCCGTTTATAGCATTTTTTACAGTTCCATAATAAGTGGCAAGTAGACATCGACATCGTTCAAACCTAGAACACGAAAACGCCCATCAATCACACGAATAAGCAAACAGCACCCCACTCCACTCCTAGCTATTGATCAAACAATAGTGTCAAACTAAAGTCACTACGCACACGAGTGCCACGTATAGAGAACCTGACGCATGCCCTAGGGATATCGCTCAGACTAAACAGTAAGGTATAAAAAACAAATTGAACTCACGCATTGTCTTGGCAATCGTCCTATGACCGTTTGACTTAGCGCTGTGGGATATTTCTTTTATACTTTAGTCCAAGGCTTCCGCCTATATCTACAAAGTGCTTCATTTCTGGCGGTATTTTCTCTTTTTTTCGTCCTGCCATTTAGCTTCGTGTTTTTTGAATGTGGACTGGCGAATCCACTCTATGACACCTGTATCTGGTTCGTATTTAGCCTCTGTGGTTTTGAGGAAAACTACATGTCACTCACCCTATTCTATAGTATGGTGCTAAGCATCCTATACATCCCAGCATCTATATGGATCGCATGCTGCATTAGCACCTGCTTAGCAATTTCAAACGGCCATCACCCTAGTTTTATGAAAGTGGCTCGAACCACGCTAACCCGCTGCGGATCCGTTCTTTTGAGCCGAATCGTAGCGCAGTGCATCATTTTGGTGCCGGTCTTGATCATGACCTGGTTTACCAGCCGATACGGCCATATCTTACCGATGTATGGAAAAGTCATCATCCCTGCGATTGCTTACTTCACGCTCTATCTTTCGCTACGCTATAGTTTTATAGAAGTCATTGTGATCGGTGAAGGAGTTGGAGCATTTAAAGCAATCAACCTCTGTAATCGTGTGACGGAGGGAGCCACGTTAAAAATATTCTTACTCCAGCAAGCTTATTTAGCCGGCTTTATAGTAGTGAATGTCGGTCTCTTCGTTTTCCTGCATTCCATCCTTAAACTCCCAAACCAAACAGCAGACTGGGTCACCACAACCTTACTAGGCAGTATTAACAGTTTCTATATAGTCATCACCTACTACATCTACCTCAGCTTTGCAACTGGCGAACCTTACAGCCAAATGGAAGAAGTCGCAGAGCAAGTATTTCGAGCACCCGATCAAGTGCTAAAGATGCAAAATTAGTCGACGAATAGAATCTGGCATCAGGCACCACTGGGGATAACGAAGCGTCCGGCACTCTAGGGCGAATTACAACGAATGCTGCACCCTGAACACCAGCGGACCGGCAACCCCGCCTGAGTGATGTTCGGTCTAAGAGGCTGTCGTTTTTTTTGGAGACGTAACTGGGGTTGACCAGCTCCGTCTGGATATGGATTCGAGCGAGTCTACTGCGGTTACTCTGGGCAAGTGCTTTATCTTTCCTTGGCTCGGATTTTTTTTACAACCGCTACGCGAGAGGGATCGGCGTTAACGGCGGCGTTACCGTCACGTGAATGCCTGCCAGTCTGGCGTCGCAAAGAGGTCAATATGGACTGACCAAAGAATCGGGTGCCCGCAGGCGAGCATCAGGATAGCGACACTGCCAGGATCACTGCTTGACTGCGGCAATGACTGAGATCTCAACGAGCAGTTCAGCACGTGCCATACGTGCTTCCACACAGGCGCGTGCGGGCGCACAACCTTCAGGCACCCAATCATCCCAGACTGCATTCATAGCGCCGAAATCTTTCATATCTCGCACGTAGATGGTTGCCGAGAGCATGTGCTCACGATCCGAGCCTGCTTGCAGTAGCAGCGCATCCACTTTCTCAAGCATGGTCTCAGTCTGTTCAGAGATGTCTTTGGTGGCGTCAGCACACACTTGCCCACACAAATAGACGGTATCATTATGAATAACGATACGGCTCATACGCTGCTTTGTTTCTTGTCGCTCAATGCTCATACCGTGAAGTGAACCATATCTAGAAAGATACAAAAGGCCAAAGCACAGATAAGAACCAAATTTGTTCATATCACAGGAGGAGAATTCAAGCTTTGAGGCACGATCTGTGCAGTAGCTCTCCTTAGCCAAGGCCCGAATGCGCGAGGTCCGATTAAGATGCAAGGCGCGCGATGGCTTACCCATGCCGACGATGCATTCGATCAAAGAGATACTAAACGGACGAATCTGAACATTTTTAAGAATAATACTCCTCTGAACGTCTCTAACACTAAATTGCTGAATAGAATCAGCACAATTGAAATGAATTCAGCCTCTATTTAATCTGACCAACATGCGCTTACTTCAAATCACACTACTCTCTCTTTTTGCACTCAATCAAGCGAATGCACAGGTGCGCGAGTTTTGGTTTTCTGGTGCCGAAATCAACCGCTACGAGCTCAAACAAATGCGCTACGGCGAATCACACCCGGGTCATGCAGAACTCATATTTGTCACCGAGCCTTTTCTTGTCGATCAGCATGTTAAACACGAATTCGGGACCGGCTCCAGCACCGACATACTTAAGCTAAACGCACAAAGAGCGTTCAACACTGGCATCTATACCTACCGAGTGATGACGAGCACCTTTCAACCAATCGACATGGAACGCTACCCGCATGCGCTCAAAACAAACACAAGCATCCAAGACTGGTGCGGACAGGTGTTCCAACAAATTGGTAAAACTCAGACTGGCTGGGATATTGAGCTCCGCTCCTATTTCCAAAAAGACGGTGATCAGGACTTTACGCTGGGAGATTATTGGCTGGAAGATGAATTGTGGACTCGGCTACGCCTCGACCCCATGAGCCTACCAGTCGGCAAACTACAACTCGTCCCAGGAGCGATCCTCACCCGATGGATGCTCATCCCCATCGAACCACAAGATGCATTGGCCAGGCTGAAAGAAGGCAAAAAGCAATCCTCCTACACGGTCGAATACCCCAAGCTAGGGCGTAAACTCGTCATCCATTTCGATACGAAATTCCCACACATTATTCGTGGCTGGGAAGAGCACGAACCTGCCGGAGTGACCCATGCAACACTCACACACCGACTAATGAATTCCGAATACTGGTCCGAAAAACACCTTAAAGATGCAAGCAAACGCAAGTTGCTAGGCCTCGAAGAAGTCCCGAACTAAAATTCAATTTATCAAATAAAACCAAAACAGATGGCATCACAAAAACTAGACTCAGGAGGGATCCTTCCAGAAATCACACTTTCACTCGTCGGAGGCGGCAAGGCCACGCTCGGAAAAGCAGACGACTCGCAAAACTGGCGACTTGTTTTCATCTACCGTGGCCTCCACTGCCCGATCTGCCACAAGTATTTGAAGCAACTAAGTGCTTTCAAAGCTAAATTCCTCGAAGCAAAAGCGGAGATCATCGTGGCCTCTGCTGACTCCGCTGGGCAGGCAGAAGCCATGGTTCTGGCTGAAGCGCTCGACCTTGAGGTTGCCTATGGTCTGAGTCTCGAACAAATGCAACGCCTCGGTCTCTGGATTTCAGAACCTCGTTCCGCGGATGAAGTCGACCATCTTTTCCCAGAGCCCGCACTGTTCGCGATTAATACTGAAGGAAAAATTCAATTGATTGATCAGTCCAACACTCCATTCAACCGCTCCGACCTCAAAGAGGTGCTAGATACAGTTATTTGGATCCAGGAAAACAACTATCCTATTCGCGGAACCTACGGGCAGTAATCCAACCATTCGCAAACTAAAAGCACTTCATCCACCGTCATGTGCAGTCCGTAATATTTCCGAACTACGAACTGCGTAACCATCTCAGCTATGAAACAACTAAAGACACTATCAACGATCACCGCCCTCAGCACACTGCTCGCACTGGGCGCCTGCAAACCCGCAAGTTCCAATAACGAAGCCGCCGTAGTAATCAGCCCAGGCAAAGAACTCGTCTTAGAATCGATCAATGCCCACGGTGGTATTGAAAAGTGGCGTAACAACGGCCTGTTCAAATTCCGCTGGACCTATCACATGACAGATCGCGACTCGACTGTCGACTCCATCCAGATCGTCGATCCTGTGAGTTTTGCTGCCGTCCACACAGTCCCTAACAGTGACACGTCCTTTGGACGAGCCGCAGACGGCCGTTACTGGATATATCCGGCCGATGCCACGTTCATGCCTCCGGTTCAGTTCTGGACGCTGACACCGACCTACTTCCTCGGCATTCCTTTTGTTTTTGATGACGACCAGATCACCTTTGAACTGCTCGAGGAAACAAAACGTTTTGAAGGCAAAGACTACAGCCAAGTCAAACTCACCTATGACTCAAGTGCCGGCGAGTCTCCGGATGATTACTATGTATTACTCATCGATCCCGAAACCAAACTAGTTCGAGGAACCTATTACACCGTCACCAATCCGCTCGTCTTCAAGGGCGGTATCCCCGTAGAAAAGTTTATCTCTCTAGATAACCTGCAGGACGTGGGTGGTCTAAAAATCGCAGGTGGACACATCACATACGCGATGTCGGACGGAGTCATTGGAGAGCAGATGCGCTACACAGATGTGAGCGATGTCGCCTTTATCGAGCGAGGTAGCACGAACATGTCGCCCCCCGAAGGAGCCCGCTTCTTCGACCCGATTCCCGCAGCAGAGTAGACTCAATCAGAATACAACTTTACAGGGGGCATGGTTCATACCATGCCCCCTTTGTATTACAGATTAAGCAGACTTTCCTGACACATCCGCAGTGTTTGGATTGTTCAGGATGATGTAGAACAAATATAGATGCAGCAACTGGGAGGTTAAAAGTTCCCACTTTTGGAGCATGCAGGTGCCAAACATGATTCCCGCCATAAGTAAGCAACCGGCAAAGGCTCCCCAACGCACACACTTGCTACCGATCAACAGAGCGAGCCCAATCAAGGCCTCCGCAAATGGGATGATGTAAGCAAAGCTCAACGCGGGAAATCCAGCGAGTATCGAGGATTCAAATTGCCCGGCCATCTTCGTGGCGAAACCTGAGAGATCCGAAAAACGGACTGCACCATGCACCATAAAACTAATACCAAATGCGATACGCAGACCATGGTAAGCCAGTTGTGAGTTCGTTAATTTTTTCATAATTGCTATCATACTGCTTTCTCTGCCAAAGCAAACGAAGCAGCTAGTTTGCTTTGGTTGGATTCGGGCACGACTCAGTGGGTTGGAATATCCTCGATCCCTACGGCTCTCATGAAAATGAAAGACATCAGCCGAAAATCACTCTACATTGTAGACCTGCCCTTCACTCTACTGAGTGCAGCCATGCTGCTCTACTTTGCATACCCAAAAATCACACACAATGCGATCAGCGTAAAGGGCTTCGCTGACTTCAGTCCTAAGCTAGGATTAGACCCAGTGCCATTCATGCTATTTACTGGATACATGGAACTAGCCATCATGGCTGCCCTCATCGTCGGCATCGTCTTACTCATAAAAGATAAAGCATGGCTCCTGTGGCTGGCGAACGGCTTATTACTCGGCACGATGTTGACGGGGCTGTATATAGAATTCTTTGCACGAACACACCCAGCGAACAAGCTCGTCGGCATCGCCCTTCTCTTTGCTGTGATCGCGAGCTTACAGCTCATACGACACAGACGCTCACGGCCGAAACGACTCCAGATCACGCGGGCATGACATCAGAGCATAGGTTTCATGTAACTGAGTGACTGCAGAGACTCGCCCACCAATCACAGGCCAATACAGTATGTCCCTTTTCGGCTCCACCAGCTCGACTAACGGACGGTTCTGGTCTGCCGCATAGATACCATTTTCTTCACATTTTTTGCCCGATTCTTCTTTTCGCTTGTTTTAGACGGCCGACACGGTATGACGGCTCCCGTCACTACATCGAGCAGGATTCATCTGCCACAAGAACTTCAAAAAGATACACCATGGCCTTCACACCGAGCAAAGATCAGAAACGACGCGATAGAGAGCAGAAAAAAATAGATAAGCGCAGAGCTCGCGAGGAGGCAAAAGTTGAAAAACTTGAAGCTCAAAAGGCCGCGGCGAAGGCAGCCGAAGAAGCAGCTGCCTTAGAAGCCTTCTATAAAACTGAAGAAGGTATGATCGCAAAAGAGGAGGCCGAGTTCGAGGCTGAGCTAGCGGCCGAGGCCGCAGCTAAGCAATAAACTGAGTGAGTTGTCGGACGAAAATCGCTCCGTGCGACTTCCTGGGGCCCCGACCTTTTGGGGATTAACGACTAATCGATGTATTTTAGCATTGCCGCAGGGCCGCGAGATAAAGTGTTCTCTGCGTATGCTTGCATATCAAATTTTTCAAACAATCCCAGCTAGTCTAGCAGAAACACTTTTTACTTATCTCCGCCAAGAAGACCGTGCGTCTTACAAGGGAGTCGTTGAGCGCCTCGCTGAGCAGCAGAAAATGCGCCCGGTCTTTATTACGAAGCAGTCGCCAGAAAAGCAGGTCAAGTTACTGACAGCTGCCTGTGCCCGCAAGCCAGCCGAGCCGATTGCTATGCAAGTTCTTGAAATCTGGCTGATGCGTGGTCGCCAAGCGATGTTAATTGATTTCTTGGATCGCATGAAAATCGCCCATGACGGCGAAGGCATGGTTGAAAAATTCCCGGAGGTCATGGATACAGAATTGCTCAACAGTGCCGTCACTGCGATGCGCGAGACTTATCCTGCGGAAGAAGTGGCACTGTATCTCTACGTGCTTCAGGGACAACAAGAAGGCGGTTGGCCATCAATCGCTGCGTTGCTCGACGCTGAACCGTGGTTAGGCGCGGCATAGCCACGAGGCTCCCCCTCCTCGACGAGAGCAGAACTGCTCAAATCCAGTGATGAACATATCGAAATAAGTCCCAAGGGATAACAATGGCTCTGTGTATCACACAGAGCTTTTTTTGTTTCCTTGCATAGCATCAGAGCGCGAGTGATCATTTCAACGTGTGTCATGCCGTCAGCAGCTAGCACACGACACCCAATATCCCTCACACTATATACTATGCGCCCCACCCTTTCTTTCTCCTGCCGCCGTTTCACGCTGTCTACTGACAATTTCCTATCCGTAGTTGCCTGTTCCTTGGGATCCTTGCTCCTAGGAGCTTCGCAAGCATCAGCTGATGCCGTCAAAGAGAACGTAACATATCAGGCAGATAAACTTGCGGGTGTGGAAGCGCCATTCACCCCTCTCTTTAACGGCAAGAATTACGAGGGGTGGTATATCAAATTAAAAGATGGCGACCAGGCTTTAGGAGAGCGTGTTTTCGCAATTGAGGACGGGATGATTCATGTCTTCGATGATAGCTGGCCTGATGAGATCGACCTAGATGAAGGGACTGATGCTACCATCGGTATGTTGTATACCAAAAAATCTTACGACAAATACCACCTCAAATTCGACTATAAGTGGGGAAAGAAAAAGGCGAACTACTTTGCCAAATGGCAATATGACGCAGGGGTCTATTACCACATCTCCGATGATAAAGTATTCCCAACTGGCGTAGAATTTCAAATCCACTATGTGCCAAATGAAGATCGCAACCGCACAGGCGACTTAATCCGCCCTCCTGGTCAGACGTATGATTGGTATTTCAACACCGAGACCAGCGAATACCTCCACCCTGACGAAGGTGGTGTCCTGTATACGAAACAGAAGTCATACAAGGGGAAAAAATGGCTACACAATGCCAAAATCACAAGGAACTTCAATGCGTTGAACGACGAGTGGAACACTTGTGAACTCATCGTAATGGGTGGGGAGTATGCCATCCACAAGCTCAATGGCGAGGTCGTCAACATGGCATTTAATCTGGATCCAGCCGCTGGAATTATTGGCTTCCAATCGGAAACTGCTGAGATCTTTTATAAGAACATTGAGATCAAGGAATTTGAAGAAATCATTCCAGCCGAGACGTTCCTGAATAAGGATTAAATAGCCTTATCAAAGAAACGATTCGAGTCGTCGAGTTCCTTGCCTGACATGAGCCTGTCGAATGTAGATGGTCGACCGTCATCGTTTCATCTAAACGGGTGGCCAACCAAAAAGGAAGCCACCGACTTGAACGTCTAGCATATGATACAATCGCCTCCTACTGCTCGTGTAGTCGATTGCTCCTGTAAGCCTCGATGAGACGATTCAATTCTTTCATACGGTAATTGATACGCTGACCACGCTCGGTATCTTGCGTTCGCTGCGGATCGTCAAACACACGTATATCCTGAGTCTTAGGAACGATATCGACACCGTCTTTGATCGCGGACTCGATGGATTCGAAATGGTGGTGCTCTGCGAGAACAATCCTCCCGGGCTCGAGAACCAGGGTGTATCCATGATCCCCATAAGCCTCGGAGAAGGCACCATCGATCGTAATCGCCTTACCACTACGCTTGATCGGCGACTCCCCTTGCTTTAGCTTAACGGGAACGTGACCATTCACGATCAATCCCTGGTCGGCGTCGGCGCCGAACTCTTCAAGCACTTTATCGCAAAAACCAACTTCATGTATCAAATCAAAGTAAGGATCTTTATTTTCTCGATGAGGTGTTTTATCCGCAATGAGATCTCTCTCTAGTGTGGCAATTCGGTCTTTACCGAAAAGTGGAGAGCGAGGGCCACACCAGAGATACCAGAGAAAATCGAGGTCAGGTGTTTTTCGTTTCTCAAGTGCCCTGCGAACAACAACCTCAATCTCTTCGAACAAGGCTTTACCCGAAAAGTTCTGACCATCGATTTCAAGATCCAAGAAGTTACCTTCGGTATCGACGGGAACACAGCCATGAAAGATAAGGCAGTCTCCGCGTTGCAAATACATCGAACCATGCCCGACCATATACCTCATTTGCTCTCTCATTTTCTGACTACTGAGGAAGGAACTTTTCAAGCGATCGAGACAGTCCTGCTCCTCACTAGTCAAGGTGTATGGATCTTCTGGATCAACGGTAGGCAGGCGTTTATCGCGCAGTTCGTAAACGACGCCATCGATCTCGATCGTGCCATGGTCCAGGTCAATGCGATGCATCAGTCGACGATGATCAAGCTTCCACTGCGGATTACGCTCAATCAATTGGCCTTCCAATTTAAATTGCATCACCGCGATCGCCTTCTGCATCCGAGCGACCAGTTCGATGGGACGGAGGCCGTCACCTTTAGGCATGAAGAATTCGGCAGGGTCATCTGAGTAGATTTTACGCGCTAGATGCTCCAGAGGCGTCATTGGGACACTATACCCCTCATCCAGCTGACTGATTCGACGATAGCGCAGTGACACTCTTAAGGCGGTGCAAATGAGTGCGTCATTACCAAGCGCAGCACCCAGCCAAAGTGCATCATGATTTCCCCAAATGAATGATACGTTGGGTTGCAAACGCAGATAATCAACAACGCGATCACCGCGTGGCCCACGATCCCAACAGTCGCCACCGATGATCAACTCATCCACGGCGAGGTTACGAATCAAACGTCCGACAATATGTATGAGGTGTAGCACACGTCCTTGGCGTTGCAGCTCGTCAATAATCGCTTCGACAAACTGATTGCCACGCTCGCGTGTCGGCGCGTGCAATATCTCCAGTAACAGGTTCTGGTAGTCCGCTGGTAATATCTCAGTCGCCAACTTCAGGCTGTAGTTGCCCATCAGATGCCGGAGTAGCTCGAACTGCGGGTTCAGAATCTTACGTGCATATTCCTTCAGCTCAAATGGATCAGTTAAATCCCGTTCCAGTTGATCAGTGACCTCTGCGGGATAGAAAGTGATTTTCAGAAAGCTCTTGAGCTCCTCGCTCGTCATTTTTTTAGCAAACATTTTCTCAACAAGCGGACGAAGTGTCCCTGAGGCATTGTTGATGACGTGCCGTAATTTTTTATCTTCACCATGAATATCACTAATCATGTGAATCGCACCCCGAGGGAGTGTTTGCACCGCAGCGAGGCGGGCGATCTCTGCAATGGCAGCATCCGTATTTGAGAACTCTGCTGCGAGTAATTCGAGTGAGGATAGGTTTTCTTCTGGGCGCTTAAAGGAAAGGGCTTTGTTGGTCATAGAGTCTAGCGAGTGTGGGTAGTCGTTTCTATGCTGCGGGCAACAGCTTGATTATAGTAACAGAGTGTGAGCATATACCATAATAGAACTGCAATCAGAGCAAGTCATATAAGGCCTAAATAGCGGCTCCCCGCCCAGCACAGCTCCCCACTCACTCGATTCTATATAGCGAAACAAAGGCTCTAATCCTTTTGCATGCGATAGGTATCGAGCACCTCTCCCTGATCACTGAGAGTCGTTACATGGAGGCTGCGGCCGTCCACATCGACAATTACGGAGGCAAGCGTAGAGTGATTCTCGACCATAAAGGGCAAGTGTGGCGCACGGAAGGGACCCGTTTTTCCGGAGCTACCAGCGACGGTATAAACCGTGCCGCGCCCTTCGTGCTCGGACTGGCGGTAGGCTCCGTCACCATGGGGGCGACCGTCGCCGACGTTAAGCGCATGAACGTCGGGCTCGTAAGTCGAGCTCCGCCCATAGTGGCCTTGCATGAGGAGCGAGCGCTCGTATGTGTGACTATGCCCACCAAAGGTCAGATCCACTCCGTGCGCTTCCAGTAGAGGCAAGAATACTTCACGCATTTCGATATGCTGTGTCTCTGTGTCCGAGTTGTGCGTGCCGTGCGTGTAGGGCGGGTGATGCCAATAGGCGATGATCCAGTCGTATTTATCATCAGTCGCGGCGATGAGGTCGGCCTCTAGCCAGCGATACATTGCGCCGTCCGCACTGCGACTACTGACTTGAGAGTCTAGGCAAATGAAGTGCGTGCGCCCGTAGTCGAAGCTATAGTAGAGTTCGCAACCAGAAGGCAGCCCCCCGCCCTCGCCCTGGGTGGGCATTTCAAAGATCGCGAGGTAAGGGTCAGCCTGATTATTAGTGAGAGGATTCTTATCAATCCTGGACCACAGGGTCTCGTGGTTACCGACCGCAGGCCAGAGGCAGGTATTATGTAGGATCGGCGTATAGATATTAAACACCGCATTCTGGAACTGTTGGTCAGTGCCGTGTGCGTAGGCATTGTCGCCTAGCATCAACCAAAGGTCGGCTGGGCGATCTATCGCGAAGTCTTGATAAGCCTGGTAAACGTTCATGGCATTACTGTTACCAGTGCCAGAATCACCGATAATCCAGATACGCGTCGGCACTGCCTGGTATTGCGCTGGTAGCGTGCGGAACTGGTGAACGCCAGAGGCAAGCGTCTCATCTTGTGATACGATTTGATACTCGTAAGTGGTGCCGGTTTGCAGCCCTTCCAAACGAATGCGGTGCTCGGTGGTCGGAATGGCCTCTTCACGAAAGAAGCTGTCGTCCGTGCCCTGCTGCTTGTAGCGAACATGACCGCGTGCAGGTTGCTTGGTGCGCCAGAGAATCGATATACCGTGCTCAGACGCATTCTGGAGGTAAGGCCCGCGCAGGATATCATCCGACGAGTCCGAGGGGGCGACCTCTTGTGAGCCAGCCAGTAATGCCGCATCCCATACGATATCGGAGCTCTTATTGTTTATATTTAGTAAATGCACCGCGAGAACGTTGGTGCCATTTCGCAGAGCCTCGGCAGGTAGTTCACTAAAAGTCTCAAACTTCTTGGCCTCATGGGATGGCACTTTCCCGCCCTTCATCGGTGCAGTGCGGCAGATTTCGACTCCGTTTAGAAAGACGATAGCAGCATCGTCGTAGCGCGCACGAAGTGTAAGGCTGGTGACGGCATTACGATTTTTAACACTAAAGCTATGCCGCAGAAAGTAATCCTTTTGCTGCCCCTGGAGTGTGTCGGTCGCGAGGTATGTTTCTCCATAGCCCAGTGGAGCCGCTCCTGATTGCCAGTCGCTCTCGTCGAAGCCATCAGTATTCCACCCCTCGTCGGCTTCGCCATCGTCATCAAACAGCCAAGTGCTGTGCGGAGGCACCAACCCTGTCGGTTGCTCTTCATGCGCCTGAACGCGAGGAAGCAAGCCAGCGAATGCCACAAGCAGACACAAGCCTGCTCGCGGGAAAAGACCAGAAATCATAGCCTGAAGCTATGAGACGTATTTACAGAAGTGAAGCTAGAACGACACAAGACCCCGGAAAAGGATGCAAGTCGCTGTAGCCAAACAGGCTTGAAGACGAAGTTTCGTTGCTATGATCCGAAGTGCTTGCGGATCAAAGCCTCTACAATATCGGAATACAGCGATGGCTTGTTGTAGTAATCGACACCATGCGCTTCGAGCTGTTCGACATCCGTGCTACTTAACTGACCAGAGACGACGACCACTTTGATGCCACTAGCCCCCCGCTTGGTCTCGATAGCGAAATGAGATCCATTTCCGTCTGGCACCTGTTGGTCGGCAATCAGAATATCGATCTTTATATTATCGTCCTCAAGTATCGATTTGGCATGGGCGATATCAAGTGCTGGAAACACGGTGTGGCCGCGGCTTTCAATTTGCTCACAGGCAACAGCGGATAGGTCAGGCTCATCTTCAAGTAGTAGGACGTTCATAATCAGCTTAGATAGACAGATACAAACAGAAGAAAAGCACAAACGAATCCAATCTTGAAATCGATGGAGATTATTCCTGCGGCAACTCTTTGATGCGAATATTGCGATACATGAGCTCAGCCCACTCTGCCTGTAAACCGATATGCCCCTTATTCAGCGGAAGCGTGGTTCCGTCTTTCTGAGTCTGAACTAGGTTGAAGGTTTCTAAAACCACTTCGCCATTCAAGATGAAGGTTGCTTTCTCTGAGCCATGAATACGGATCTCCATCTCATTCCACTCCCCCTTTGGCTTCTCCTGACCTAAGCCAGTCCGAATACTTTTCCCCGTCACAGGCGCTACATCCGAATCGTAAAACTTGCCAACCGCTGGCGTATCAGCGAACAGTTGCTTCCCGAGGACAAAAAGGTCGCCAGTATGGAAGCGCCCCGCGCTCCCCTTCGCATCCGGCTTATCGCCAGCAGACTCGCCAATCTGCATTTCCATACTCAGCGGCCAGACTTTCTGGAGGTTTCCATGGACATGAAATAACAAACCGGCATCACGATCCCAATCCACGCGCGGAGCAAAACGATGCTCTTGCCACTGGTATTCAAGCTTAAGAATATAATGGCTAAACTCGGCATCTGAAACCAAGCAATCTGTAACTTGCTTGGAGCCCTGCTCACGCCCAGCATATACATGTATCGCCGCCTCATCAGCATTGACTGAGAAAGCTCCCGTATCGCCCTCACCTGAGCTACCAGCAGCCTTCCAGCCATTCAAGGTTTTACCGTCGAACAGAGGCTTGAATCCAGCTTCGCCCGCACAAAGCGAGAGAGCGAGAAAGAGGGGTAGTAAACAGATGCTTCTCATATTTTCGATATCTGGGGTATAGATTGAAGGCCGGACTGGCAGATCCGCGCACAACAAACAACATACCAACGATCACGGCAAGTTGAATATCACGTTAGACGACACTCAAGTCGACTCACAACATCTGCTGAGTCAGTGGCAGATACGTAAAAATGAAGATCTGAAGACTGCCCTACTTCATGGAGCAGAACAACCGAAGGCCGAGACGGACTTACAGGTAGTATTGTAACAAGAAGCTATAAGCGCTCTGATCCGTCTTGAAGTAGCTTCTGTCCTTGATGCCATATTTGTTGCTCCAGTAATCATATTCGACACCGATAAAGAGACGGTGTTCATCACCCCAGAGCAACTTACCCAAGTTGTATTTGATCTGTGGATTGATGTGTAGGTTTTCCTCGTAGTCGTTATTTTCAGAAGCAAACACATAGTCGATATAGCCATCAATCACGATCTCGGACTCGCCCACTGGCATCGTGTAGGAGAACACCGGCGTCAACTGCCAGCCACGCGAATTATTATTTTGAGGATCGCGATAGTAAAGATTGAGTTGGAAATAGTTGAATCCAGGCACATCGAGATCGACACCAAGACCATAGAGAAGACTCTCGACATCCCCCTTACCGAACTCATAGGTGGTCGCGATCAAGACGTCCTTAATCGGTCCGAAGCTAGCATCGACATCAGCGATTTTGCTAGCACTGAAACGAGGCGAGAACTCACCGTAATAGCTACTATCATCACTTGAATCCCGATAATCAGTAAAGTCAACGAACAGAAAGGTATCACCAAAGCTCAAGCCACTGGCATGCTCGATGGTCGCAGTTTGCTGCTCGTCTGCATTGACTTCAAATCCCTTACCATAAAGGTAGGTTAGGCTAGCATCCTGCCATAGCACGACATCGGACAAAAAACCTTGCCTGTGGTCAGTGCCAATCTCCTCGACTTCCTGCGCGCTCAGCCCCTGCACTCCAAATGCACCTAACGCCATTAATAATGAAACACGACAAACTTGTTTTAGTTCTTTCATCCCACCACTGGAACAACGCGAACGCCCATGGCAACCCCATTCGTTCGGCTGTCAAATTTGAAGATTACAATTAACGACTACTTCAGAACCATATAAGCACAGTTATCATCAAAATTGATCCAATCATGTAAATTGGCATGACATAAGGTATGCCGATACGTGGCATTAGCCCGGAGTATTAAATACCGATCTGAGCAACTTATTCATCTGTTTACTTGTTCTTAAGCGATCAGAGCCGCTAGTTTCCTGCCACAATCGAAGCAAAAATGAATCATGAATGATAACACAATAGGTTGGAACAAGAAGCTGGTGCTAGGCATTCAGCATGTCTTTGCAATGTTCGGTGCGACCGTGCTGATGCCTGCCTTAACGGGTATGGATCCGAGCGTAGCGCTACTAGCGGCGGGCATCGGGACATTTATTTTCCATGGCGTAACAGGAGGCATGGTTCCGGTATTTCTGGGATCCAGTTTTGCATTTATCGGCGCCATTAAGACGGTTGCCGGTGCAGATGGCAGCGGCCTACCGGAAGCACTGGGAGGTGTAATCTGCGCAGGGGTGGTTTACTTGCTAATGTCGCTAGTGATCAAAGTCGGTGGCGTAACATTCATGAAGCGCTTGTTCCCGGCAGTGGTCACAGGCCCGGTAATCATGGTGATCGGCCTATCACTCGCCCCAATAGGCGTGAGCATGGCATCGTCCGATTGGCTACTATCCATGGTGGCGATACTGACGATCATCGCAGTCTCTTGCTTCATCAAAGGGTTCTTCAAACTGGTGCCGATCCTTATTGGAATCTTTGCGGGCTATGCAGTCGCCGCAATATTGGGTCGAGTGGATTATTCAGCCATGCAAGGCGCTGACAGCTTGTTTATCGGCCCAGATAATTTCGTGTTTCCAACCTTCGAGTTGAACGCAATTCTAGCGATTATGCCGATCGCGATCGTTTCCGTAATGGAGCACATCGGCGACATCACGACCAACGGCGCTGTGGTCGGGAAGGACTTCTTCAAAAAACCAGGCTTACACCGCACCTTACTGGGAGACGGCTTGGCGACGATCTTTTCGGGCTTCATTGGTGGCCCGCCGAACACGACCTACTCTGAAAACACGGGCGTCTTAGCGGTAACCAAGAACTACAATCCAGCGGTGATTCGTATTGCTGCGGTCTTTGCTATCCTTCTCGGCATCGTCAGCCCCATCGGCAGCTTTCTCCAGACGATTCCGGTGGCGGTCATGGGAGGCGTCAGCTTCATCCTATTTGGCATGATCGCCTCTGTTGGCATCCGCACCATCTCCAACGCACAGCTTGACTTCAACCGCAGCCGCAACTTGATCATCGTAGCACTGATTCTAGTCTGCGGGCTTGGCGGCGTCCAAATTCCAATCGGCAACATTACAATCGAGGGTATTGGCCTAGCCGCTCTCGTGGGTATGATTGCCAATCTAGTGCTACACATCATCTTACCGGACGATCCGGATAACGACTAATACGAGGACACGACTATGAAGAGGTTTCCAACATTAACGATTTCGAATCACCCGTTGATTCAGCACAAGCTGACCTACATTCGCGACAAAACGACACCAAAAAAAGTATTCAAGGAACTGGTAGACGAAGTCGGCACACTGCTCGCGTATGAAATCACAAAAAACCTGCCAGTGCACACAGTGCAGGTAGATACTCCACTAGAGACGACCGTGGGCCATGTGATCGACAGTCACAAGGTCGTGCTCGTGCCATTACTGCGCGCGGGCTTGGGCATGGTAGATGGCGTGCTCAACCTGATTCCAAACTGCGCGATTTGCCACCTCGGCTTATATCGCGACCATGAGACGCACAAGCCGGTGACCTATTATTTCAAGCCAATGGCGGATGCAGAAGAGCGCATGTTTATGATGGTCGATCCGATGCTAGCCACTGGTGGCTCCGCAATCGCCTCTGCCGATTTACTGAAGAAAAACGGCGCGAAAAACATCAAGTTCATGTGCCTCGTGGCAGCCCCCGAGGGCGTCGAAGCATTCCAACACGCGCACCCAGACATCGAAATCTTTGCGGCGGCCCTTGATGATAAGCTCAACGATGACGCCTACATTTTACCAGGACTCGGCGATGCAGGCGACCGCTTGTTTGGCACCTGAAATGACTATTGATGAATGCAACATACTAAGTATTAAAAAAGTAAGAGGATAATCCCTAAAAAAAGATATGTTTAAGCTCCAAGAAAATAACACTACGGTTCGAACAGAAGTCATTGGCGGCTTCACGACCTTCCTGACGATGGCCTACATCATCTTCGTCAATCCGATGATCCTCAGTCAGGCAGGCATGGATAAACCGGCTCTGATTACAGCCACCTGCCTCGCGGCCTGTGTTAGCACGCTGTTAGTTGCCTTCTGGGCTAAAGTGCCCTTTGCCATGGCTCCGGGAATGGGGCTCAATGCCTTCTTTACTTATACACTGGTGCTCGGCCAAGGCCTCACTTGGCAAACGGCATTGGGCGTGGTATTCGTGTCCGGCGTCGCCTTCTTGATACTGACGCTCGCGGGGATTCGAGAAAAAGTGGTGTCGGCCATTCCATTATCTCTACGTATTGCGACTGCAGCAGGTATCGGTCTGTTTATTACTTTCATCGGCTTAAAGAACCTCGGCTTAGTCGTCGATAACCCCGCAACGCTCGTTTCGATCGGTCAACTCACCTGCCCCGTTCTGATTGGACTTGGCGCCCTAGTGCTGATCACCATTCTAGAAGTTAAAAAGGTAAAAGGCTCAATATTGATTGGCATCTTTGCGGCGACTATCGCAGGCATTTTATTGGGCGAGGTGCATCTCGACGGTGTTTTCTCAGCTCCGCCAAGTCTCGCACCACTGGCCTTTCAGCTCGATATTCTCGGTGCCCTAAAATGGGGTCTGGCCGGTGCGATCTTCTCGTTCATGTTCGTGGACTTGTTTGACTCGATCGGCACGATCGTCGCCTGCTCGTATGAAGCCGGGCATGTCGAAAAAGATGGCACGATCAAGCATATCGACAAGGTGCTTGAAGCAGATGCTGTGGCCACGATTGCTGGCTCGCTAATGGGCACCAGCACGACGACAACCTACATCGAATCGGCGGCTGGGATCGCTGATGGCGCACGCACCGGACTCGCATCCGTCGTTACGGGTTGCCTCTTTCTCGTAGGCCTGTTTTGCGCACCTCTCATCGGAGCAGTGCCTGCCTTTGCCACTGCCCCAGCGCTGATCATCGTCGGTGTCTTCATGTTTCGGAATATCAAGCAGATTGATTTCATCGACTTCAAAAACGCAGTGCCTGCGTTCCTGACAATGATCCTCATGCCACTGACGTTCAGCATCGCAACGGGTCTGACCGTAGGATTCCTATCCTATGTGATCATTGCCGTCTGCTGTGGTGACTTGAAAAGAGTCTCCCCTGTGATGTGGGTTGTCGGCCTACTATCTGCAATCAATCTGGCCGTCACAGTTGCCAACTAACACACCTTCAACAGACAAAGAATATGGGCGAACAAGGACTTCAAAAAACACTAATTTCAAAAGAAGAAATTGCCGAAATCGTAGCAAAGCTTGGTAGCGAGATCACTGAATGCTATAAAGACTCCGACAAGGAACTGATCGTCGTGGGTCTCTTGCGTGGGTCGTTTATATTTATGGCCGACCTAGTGCGCGAAATCAAATGCCCGATGGTCACCGACTTCATGACGATCTCCAGCTATGGTGACGACACCATCAGCTCAGGTGATGTAAAAGTGGTGATGGATCTCGACGAGTCCATTACCGATCGCGACGTGCTGCTGGTGGAAGACATCATCGATACTGGGAACACTTTTAGTAAAGTGATCCGTATGCTCGAAGGTCGCACCCCTGCTTCGCTACGTATTTGCACACTGCTCAATAAACCTTCTCGCCGAAAAGTCGAAGTCCCTATCGATTTCTGCGGCATTGATATCCCAGACGAATTTGTCTGCGGCTATGGGCTCGATTACGCTCAGAAGTTCCGCAACGTGCCTTACATCGGCATCTACGAAGGTCCCGTTGAGTAGGACTTGCGCGTTCTGCACGGACAAGAGCCTTGTCACTTGCCAAAATTCGTAGCGTGCAACTTTAGCAAACGTCCATCGTATCTGCACGATGCACTGAACGCTCGCTAAAACTGCACGCTACCAATCAGATCAAAAAATTATCCACCTTGCCGATTCCTAGTAGTGGAAAACGGAATGAATCGGTAAATCCGACAATTTTTCACGCCCCTTTAGATCATCTAGTTCCATCAAGAAAACGAGCGCTTCGATTGCGACTGAAAAGTGGCCTTGGATTAGTTTGAGCGCAGCACCCACGGTGCCACCAGTCGCCAACACATCGTCGACCACCAAGATGCGTTGCCCCTCCTGAAAGGCGTCGCGACTGATCTCCAGCACACTGGAGCCATACTCTAGCTCATATTCTTGTGCATGTGTTTCATGTGGTAGTTTACCCTCCTTACGGATAAGCACCGTGCCAGCGCCCAACGCGTAGGCCAACGCAGACGCTAAAACGAATCCTCGCGCTTCGATACCAACCACCACATCGATCGGCTTCCCCACGTAACGTTCTTTTAACTGATCGATCAAAGCTTTAAAAGCAGGGCCGTCAGCGAGCAAAGGCGTGAAATCGCGAAAGATGATGCCCGGCTTCGGAAAGTCTGGCGTCGTGCGGATGTAGGATTCGATATTCATAATTAATCTCTGAGAAAAATGTAGCATACGGCGATGGACTTCGTCCGATAAAGGACGAAGTCCATCGAATTGAGATTAAGTAGCAATCCAGATAAATGGTCTGCCCCCTTGCTTATTCATCTGCCCTTTGCTTTATGAGGGACGAGATGAACAACGACGAGAAGTGCCCTAGTATCGGCCACGCATCAGATACCGATAGCTCAGGCCTCTCCCATTGGACGGTGTGTCAGGCCTGTCATGGAGAAGGGAAAGTGAGTCATCGACCTACGAAACGAGCTCGAAATCGCTACAAACGAGCGCTACTGGCAGCTGCAGGGGGCACCGCCTCTGAGCAGCCCACTCCACTGGTGGATCACATTGATGACTGCGATGAATGCCAGGGCGCAGGCCTAAAAGAATCTAGCGCAGTTACTCTACCGAATACGAGCTACCCCAACATTGCGATCATTGGTGGTGGTCTCGGCGGACTAGCTCTGGCGGTGGCCTGTCGACACCGCGGCATCCCTTTTTCGATCTACGAACGCGATGATCATTTTGAGCAACGCTCTCAAGGCTACGGGTTGACGATGCAACAAGCCAGCAAAGCACTTGAGGGCTTTGGTATCTCTGAACTGCAAGAAGGCATCACCTCCACCAAACATGTCGTGCATAAGACAGACGGTGAAGTGGTTGGAGAGTGGGGATTGAGAAAATGGGGAAAACCTAGTTCAAATACCTCCCCGAGGCGGCGCAATGTGCACGTCCCTCGGCAGTCACTACGCAACCAACTACTCAAGGCTCTAGGAGGCCATGACATGGTTCAATGGAATCATAAGTTCCTGGATTACCAAGAGTGCGAGGCGCATGTGAACCTTCGTTTCCAGGTGGGGAATGATGACTCGATCAAAACGGTTCAATCAGACATAGTGGTCGGCGCAGATGGTATTCGTGGTTCGGTTCGACAGCAATTGATCGGCGACGCGGCGACGCCGCTACGTTACTTAGATTGCATTGTAATTTTGGGGATTTGCCCTTTAGAAAACATCGAAGACTCTACGCTGTTGAATGGAGAAACAGTGTTTCAAACCGCCAATGGCAACGAACGTATTTACATGATGCCGTATTCGGCAAGCACCATCATGTGGCAGCTCAGTTTTCCTTTACCGGAAACAGAGGCCAAATCACTCAACCGACAAGGAGCCCAAGCACTCAAAGAGGAAGCGCTTCGCAGATGCCCAGCGTGGCACACCCCGATCCCTCAAATTATCGCAGAGACACCTGTGGCTCTGGTTTCCGGCTACCCCGCCTACGACCGTGAGCTCTTAACGAGTGACCTGTTGCCTGAGAATTCGCACGTGACACTCATTGGAGATGCCGCCCACCCGATGAGTCCCTTCAAAGGGCAAGGAGCGAACCAAGCATTACTCGATGCCCTCTCATTGGCTCGTTCCATTCACAAGACAAACATCACGACTAAAGGATCGGTCACAAAAGCCCTACTCGAGTTCAAAGTCGAGATGCTAGCCAGAAGTGCGATCAAAGTGAAAGCCTCGGCAGACGCAGCACGCTTCTTGCACACCGATGTCGCAATAAGAGCGGGCAATATGCCACGCGGATCGACTCGAGGAGACGAGTCAAGGGCATAGCGCCTAGCAATAATACACAACCAATTAGTTGCATCGCGACTGAGTAAATATACATTGCAGCACAAATGAAAAAGGCCGCAGAACACACTAAGCTGGGGCAAATGGCATCAACTGCCATTTGCGGCAATGACATCACATCCTCCTGCCTCTATGTTTCGGCATTGGCAATTTTCTATGCTGGAAGATGGGGACCGTTGGCCTTGCTGATTGTTTCGGCCGTGCTTTATTTTTATCGTTCGATCTATGCCGAAGTCGTCGGAGCGTTGCCTTTGAACGGTGGAGCCTACAACGCGCTGCTCAATACCACCAGCAAGTTTAAGGCATCGTTCGCTGCTTGCCTGACCGTGCTTTCTTACATGGCAACGGCCGTCATTTCAGGGAGTGAAGCAGCACATTACGCGCATACGATCTTCAGCTCAATTAATATTCAAATCGCCACGGTCGGTTTACTGGCGTTCTTTATGTTCCTTACGATTTGGGGCATCGCCGAATCCTCGAAGGTCGCGATCGGGATCTTTCTTTTTCACCTCTTCTCCATTTCACTGTTGATCATTTGCTGCTGCTTCTGGCTCTTTCAGAACGGCACGGAAACTCTGTTTCTAAATATGAGTATTCCGGTCGAAGGTGGCTGGAAGCAGGCTATTTTCTTCGGCTTTTGCGCCGCGATGTTAGGCATTTCAGGCTTTGAAAGCTCTGCTAATTTCGTGGAAGAACAGGCCGATGGCGTGTTTCCTAAAACACTCCGAAACATGTGGCTCGCGGTCTCGATTATTAATCCCCTAATTGCTCTGATGGCGCTGTCGCTCTTGCCCATGGATACCATATTCCAAGAACAAGAAGCGCTACTGTCTAACCTCGGCACATTGGCCAGCGGTAATTGGCTCGCGTTGGTCATATCCGTGGATGCGGTGCTTGTGCTCAGCGGAGCGGTGCTGACGAGCTTTGTCGGCGTCAATGGCTTGGTTCATCGCATGGCGCTAGACCGTTGCCTACCCCAGTTCTTACTAAAGACAAACAAGCGAGGCACGACCCACCGCATCTTGATTGTATTTTTCATTCTCTGCATCTCCGTCTATTTTAGCACAGGCGGTGAGTTGAAGGCCTTAGCTGGCGTTTATACGATTTCATTCCTCGCGGTCATGGCCCTCTTTGCGATCGGCAATATTTTGCTAAAAATTAAGCGCGCAAAACTTGCCAGGCCTCATCGCGCAAGTTGGATTTCGGTGCTATTAGGCCTCTTCGGCGTGCTCTCCGCGCTGGTGGGTAATGCGCTATTGAATCCGAGTTACCTCGCGGTGTTTTTCGAATACCTAGTGCCGACACTGATTGTCGTCGGCTTCATGCTCGGCCGTGTCGCCATATTTGAATTGGGGCTGTTTGTTATTCGTGCGGTCATGGCCACCATTTCATCGACAATGGGTCGCGCCATGGGAACCATCAATGAACAAATCGATTCCATTAAATCACAACAGATCATCTTCTTCACTCGTGGTGACAATCTGTGTAACCTGAATCGGGTGATGCTCTACATCCGACGAAATGAACACACAAATCGGGTCAAGATCGTCAATATCACTGCAAAGGGCGGTGACGCTCCAGAGAAATTAAAACAAGACGTTCAATTCCTGGACGAAGCATACCCCGAAATCGATGTTGAATTGGTGGTAAGGGAAGGCACCTTCGGCCCTGAACTGATAGCCGAGTTATCGAAGGAATGGCAGATCCCATCGAACCTGATGTTTATCGGATCCCCCGAAAGTGAATTCCCCTACAACTTAGCCCATCTAGGCGGCGTCCGTTTAATTATTTAGCGTTTAGAAACAGATCGCCATACCAACTTAAAATTGAATGGAAGCACGACGTCTAGGGTGAGTAAACCGAAGTGGTTCCGCTCCCCCGCTACTCCTCTTTCTTTGGCGAGTAGAAGCGCTCGTGCGTCTCGTTGAGGAACTGCTTCACATCGACTTCTGCTATCGTTTGGCTTGGGTCGACTTGATCGACTGCATCCGGCGTAGCAAAGCAACCAGGAAACCAATCACCCTTGTCCTCAAACATATTGTAACGCATCTCACCAAAACTGGTTTGATCGTAGCATTTCCACATACGACGCATGCGGAGCACCTCTGGTATATTGATCCCCGACGCGTCGCCTAACAGTTCGTAACCATCCCATGCAGATTCAGGATCATCGAGCACCGCGCCATTCATGCGCTGTGCGATAGCCTGATCGTCTCTAGAGAGCGGCACCGAAAATGGAAAGATCCCAGACATCTCCTCGACATGCTCAGGCTCACTCAATCCGAAACTAAGGGTATGAATATTAGGGTTCGACAAGCACCAACGCGCATTAAACTGAATTGGAGTTAACGGAGCACACAGCTGTGACAATTTTGAAGATGGCTCGTAAAGCTTCCCTCCCTTGTCGTTCGGAGAAATGATAAACACGCCCAAGCCCTTCGCGGCCGCATAGTCCACCGCACCACGATTGCGCTGCATGAAATAGTAATAATGCAGATTCACAAAACTGAACAGCCCTGTCGCAATTGCATCGATGATCACGTCTAACGGCCCGTGCGTTGAAAACCCCACATCACCGAGAATACCCTCGGCCTTCATTTTAAGAAGCTCTTCAACCGGCCCACCCGATTTCGTTGCGATGGCCAATTTCTCAGGCGTATTGATACCGTGCCAGCCATAGAGATCAATAAAGTCGGTCTTCAGAGCGATTAACTGCTCCTCAACGAGGCGACGCATCTCCTCAGCCGTATTCGCCGCACCCTTTGTCATCAGATGGTAGCTATCACGCTTCAAACTGAGCACGTCGTTGAGCGCGATGCCATGGCAATGCTCACTCTTACCGTAGCCGTGTGCAGTTTCGATGTGATTGATGCCCTGCGCAAAGGCACGCGTGACGATATCGGCGCACTGATCTATCATCTTCGTCGAAGGCTGATCGCGAGGCCCAGACCAACCATCATGGTAACGCATACCACCAAGTGTGATTGTGGAAAGCCACTGGTTCGTTTGACCGAAACGGCGGTAGCGCATCGTCGCCTTTTGATTTTTAATACTCATCCTGAGCAAAGAGAGAACTCTGAGCGGCAAACATTGCAAACTAGATCTGAACATCTCGACTTCAAACTTTTCCAGCTCGCTGCTGATATAAGATAGCGATCGCGATGCGACGCCAGTCTCGTCTATTTTGAACGAGAGTCCTTGTAGTGGTCCACCCCGCTCCTACGTCGCTCGATAAGCGATAGAGGACAGATATACTCACGCGCATCAAGTATTGTGATTTGTGAAATCGAAGAATCTGGCGTAGGGGTGCTGCTTGCCGTTTCGACAGGCTCAAGGCCCAGAGCTTGTCGAAGGGCGGCACCCGCGAAGGCAGCTAAAGTTTTACAACTTCCTATGCGTGTGGCCTTTGCGCGGTCTTCGCAAGCAAAGCCCCTACAGCAAGATAGCGAAATAGCATGAATGCACTTTTCACAAATCATGATGCGCGTGAGTATAGCGCGAGTCCGCTACGATACTTCATGGCACACCTGTCCCACCTTTGAGGAAGAACCTGAAATAGACCCTTGTTCCTAATCGCAGAGCATGCGAGGGTCATCACCTTTATCAGTAGTCAAACAACACAAACACACATGGAAGTTGGCATTTGGATCAGTCTCTTTTTATATTTCGGTTTGATGATCGCGATCGGCTTTTACGCTGCGAGAAAATCAACCTCTAGTTCTGAAGAATACATGCTAGGTGGGCGGCAATTGCACCCTGCAGTGGCGGCCTTATCTGCGGGCGCGTCCGACATGTCCGGGTGGCTGTTACTGGGACTACCCGGAGCGCTCTTTGCGGCCGGGTTGATTGAGGCGTGGATCGGAATCGGCCTATTGGTCGGTGCGTGGCTAAATTGGATGGTGGTAGCACCACGCCTGCGCGAACAAACGGAACGCTATGACAATGCGCTGACCATCCCACAGTTCTTAGCCAACCGATTCCCCTCTAAGGCGATGTCGCTACGCACGGTTTCGGCGGTGATCGTCGTAGTGTTCTTCGTCGTTTACACAGCCTCAGGCCTCGTTGGTGGAGGCAAATTATTTGCAAGCGCATTTGGTGATCTGATCAATTTGAGCTTTATGAGCGACTATACGTTCGGCGTTTGGTTCACGCTAGGTGTTGTCCTGGTCTATACAGTCATCGGAGGATTCATGGCGGTTAGCCTAACTGACTTCGTCCAAGGCTGCATCATGATGCTGGCGCTAGTGATCATGCCACTAGTCATTCTCACCACTGGCCAAAACGATGGACTCGTTACAACTGTCGAGCAATTGAATGCGATTGATCCGCACTATTTATCACTGTTCGACGGACTGACTTTCTTTGGGTTTCTATCGGCTGTCGGCTGGGGACTCGGTTACTTCGGACAACCCCACATCATCGTCCGCTTCATGGCGGTTCGCTCAGTGGCAGATGTAGCCAAAGCTCGTAATATCGGAATGAGTTGGATGTTCATCTCGCTACTCGGTGCGGTCGGTATAGGCATCTTAGGACGCGCTTATGTTGAGCGCAGTGGCATCACCATCAGTGATGGTGAAACGATTTTCATCGTGCTGGCCAATTTACTCTTTCATCCACTGATCACTGGTTGCCTTTATGCCGCATTGCTAGCCGCGATTATGTCAACGATCTCGAGTCAATTGCTCGTCTCCTCCTCATCGCTCACGGAGGATTTCTATCGATTGTTCATGAATAAGAAAGCGAGCCAAGGGCACCTGGTCACAGTCGGTAGAGTCAGCGTGGTGTTGGTTGGGGTGATTGCTGCACTCATGGCCGACGATCCTAATTCTCAAATTTTGAAACTTGTGTCCAATGCTTGGGCGGGGTTTGGCGCAGCCTTTGGTCCATTGATCATCCTATCACTGACATGGAAGAAAATGTCCGGGACAGGCGCAGTCGCTGGTATGCTCACAGGTGCCGTGACGGTGATCGCCTGGATCAATATGGGCTGGAGCAGTTCCTTTCTGGGTGGCCCTGGCATCTACGAAATTATCCCGGGGTTCATACTCGCTTGGCTGGCCATCGTGCTAGTCAGTCGCAGGACGCACACCGAGGGCGAGTTTCGTCCTATCCCGCGAGATTAAAGAGTCAGCGTCATTCAGTGGAACTGCTGTAGGTTATCATTTCATACAGAGCCATGCCGAGTGCGATGAAACCGTGCATGCTTCTCCTGCGATACCGTCACGCATCAAGAATCTTGATTTTTAGCTCAACCCATTCGGGAGGGACGAGCTTCGTCTTGCAGCGTGCTGGTGCTTTAGTTCTGTGCTGAAGCTCGGCGAACGGCGCAGAAGCGTCCCTCCCCAAAAGCAACTCAGTCTTCTGGGTTTGCCCCATAGAGGCCGACACCGAGTTCACCAGCGATATAGCGAATCGCTTTCATGGCTTTGATGGAGTTTCCGGCCTCGTTCAAACGCGGCGAAAAGGCGGCGATTGCAAACTTGCCTGGCACGACTGCGACGATGCCGCCACCGACTCCCGTCTTGGCTGGCAAACCAGCGGAAAACATCCACTCTCCAGATTCATCGTAAAATCCAGCAGTTGCCATTAGCGCAAGTAACTCTGGGACATGTTTCGCATCGAGCACCTTTAGATTGCTCAACGGGTTGGTTCCACTATTGGCGAGTGTCGCTCCCATGATTGCTAGATCTTTAGCGCTGACGCCGACGGAGCATTGTTTGGTATAAACGCGTAGCGCTTCTTCTGGTGCACAGTAAAGCCGTCCGTAATTATACAGCAAGTTAGCGATACCACGGTTGCTCCATGCGGTATCATATTCTGATTGATAGACAGCTTCCAACAGCGGCAGATCGGCTCCAGCGAATAATTCAAGGTTACGGTGCACGCGTGACCAACGTTGCTGCTCGCCATTCGCCTCAACCAGACTCACAGCAGCGATCGCACCGGCATTCACCAGTGGATTGACGCTGCGCGCTGGGTAGAGCTCCAGAGCCATTTTAGAGTTAAACGGTAGGCCCGTGGGTTCCACTCCGATTTTTTCGAGTAAGGCTTCAGGGCTCTGCTCCTGCATCACGAGCGCTGCAGTAAAGGGCTTGGAGACCGATTGAATCGAGAATTTGTAATCGATATCTCCGACGGTATACAGTTGTCCCTCTCGAGTGGCGATCACGATACCAAAGAGATCACTCGGCACTGTCGTTAGAATTGGAATGTAATCCGCATTCGCACCTTCATTCAAATTTTTATATTTATGGTAAGCCGCATCCACCACTTGCTGCAGTCGATGTGTTTCGGCCGCCACAGGTGCCACAGGTGCTACGGGCGCCACAGGGTCGGAAGAAGTGACGTCTTCGACCACGACTGGCCCGTTCAACTCTTCAGTTACGGCATTGATGAAATCGAGTGCCGAAGCAGCTTGAACGAATTGAGCGCAAAGCAGCGGAAGCACCCCCAAGGTGCATATTGCTTGAAGTGAAATACGACGAAGTTTAAATGCAATTCTCATGTGACAAGCATACGACTCCTTCAAGTCTAAGGCAAAGTCAAAACATCATCATTGTAAACGCTGACAACAAAGAGTGAATGATTAAAGCATCCGGCGCTTAAACCATCGATAGGTATGGGTCGATCGATGTAGATTGCTCCTTGGCATACACATGCACATCAGCATAGCTTCGGACATTCATGGAACTTGATTTTAACGATCTCCCTTTTGGAGTGCTCGCATTTATTGTTTTTCTCTCAAGAGTGCTGGATGTATCGATCGGCACGATACGGATGATCGCGACAGTGCAAGGTCGCGTCTATCTGGCATTTGTCTTGGGACTATTCGAAGTGACGATCTGGTTGATCGTAATTGCGACCGTGGTCAATACCGTGCTCGCCCGACCATGGCTACTCATCTTTTATGCGCTCGGCTTTTCCACAGGCAATGTCGTCGGCATTATTCTGGAGCGCAAGCTTGCACTCGGGCACGCCGTCCTACGCGTAATTACTGGAAAAAACGCCGAAAAGATACAACAAGTGCTGCGAGCAGACGGTTTTCGTGTGACACAATTTGAGGGCACAGGAGCCACTGGCCCCGTCTCCGAACTACAGATTGTCTGCGAGCGCAAGCTATTGACGCGAGCGCTGCAGCTCGTGCAGAGCATCGACCCTGAAGTTTTCTATCTCTGCGAAACTCCGACTAGAGTTCGGCGATTTGGCAATCAAATGGCCGGACCAGAGTCCGCATTCGTGGGTGGAATCATTAAGCGAAAATGAGCTTCTGATCTAAGATCGGCAGATGATGAGGGTTGCAAAGTCCTTATCCGCCTGTTTGATAGAGCATCTAGTCTGAAACACACGTTTCCCTACGAACCCATTTAACTTAGTCTTAATTCCGTCTTTTATTTAAAACAGTCCGAACCTCACGCAATGGCGAAGGTAGAGACAGACGAGCGCCATTTATTAGGTGTTCGCATAGGCGAGCTATGGGCAGACAACACTTTTCAGTGTGTCCACAAAATGGCTCGATTATGCCCGACGGTTTGGCTGGTTCTACCAGTGTTAAAGGGAGTTCTGCGCAATGATAGCAGCACGCATAAATCGTCATCCTCAATGGTGACGATGCTTTTGCGACAACATCTAAGTGGCACGTGGTGCCCTATTTCAAAATGTGGAAGTAGGATCACCACTCACAAACATTCAAAATATTGACATGAAAGATAAAAAGCAAACATCCCTGAAAGGGGCTGAGAAGCGGACGCTGGCAGAAAAGCTGCATCATGCTGAAAAAGTCGCTCGTAAAAAAGCGATTGAAGAGCGCGAAAAATTTCGTGGGCTTCAAATTCGCCCGACCGCTACGCTCCTGGACGGTGAACCCTCGCGCGAACCGGGCGATCGAAACTGGAATGGATTCGGCTTCGACATACATCCTCAAGTCACTTTTGCATCGGTCTTTATTTTGACGATCTTCATCGTCCTAACGATCATGTTTAAAGACCAAGCAGCCAGCACTGCCGATGGTATGTTGGCTTGGATCTCTATGAATTTCGGATGGTTTTTTATCCTGTCGGCAAACGTATTTATCGTGGCGGCAGCATTCTTTGCATTTAGTCGTCTTGGAAGAATCCGGATAGGCGGTAATAAGGCGAAGCCTGAATTCTCAACAGCCGCATGGTATGCCATGCTTTTGAGCGCTGGTATGGGCATTGGGCTAATGTTTTGGAGTGTGGGGGAGCCGATATATCACTACGACTCGCCTTCACCCATGTTTAATGGCATCGAAGGCAACACTCCAGAAGCAGCTCAAGCGGCGATGGGAACCACTTTTTTCCATTGGGGATTACACCCATGGGCGATCTATGCAATCGTCGGGCTGGGATTAGCATTCTTTGCCTATAATCGTGGCCTTCCGCTCACCATTCGCTCCATTTTCTACCCGATTCTCGGTGATCGCATCTATGGTTTCTGGGGAAATGCAATCGACGTGCTGTCAGTGCTGGCAACGTTAATGGGCCTCGCCACATCGTTGGGCTTGGGGGTCACGCAAATCAACGCCGGCCTTAATTACCTCTTCGATGTCTCGATCAGCACAAACGTGCAAGTGTTACTAATCGTCGTGATCACTGGCTTTGCAACGGCGTCTGTCATGACAGGCTTGGACAAGGGAGTGAAGCGACTGAGCGAACTCAATATGGGACTCGCGGCGCTGTTCTTATTATTTCTACTCATAGCTGGACCGACCATTTATATTCTAAGCGGATTTACGCAGAGCATCGGATTCTACATTGAGAATCTGCCCGAAATGAGCATGTGGACGGAAACATTCCGCGATACGAATTGGCAAGGTTCATGGACCATTTTCTATTGGGCATGGTGGGTATCTTGGTCGCCTTTCGTCGGCATGTTCATCGCTCGTATTTCCAAAGGCCGCACCGTGCGTGAGTTTATCCTCGGTGTGATGATAGTCCCAACGATTCTATCCTTTATCTGGATGTCCGTTCTGGGCGGTTCAGCGATTAGTCTACAGGCCAGCGGCGAAGCCAATATTTTCGGAGCAGTCAGCGAAAACGTATCCACGGCACTATTCGCGATGCTGGAATACTTCAACTTCTCCACAGTGCTGTCGATGGTCGGCATTGTGCTCGTGACAGTATTTTTCGTCACTTCGTCAGACTCGGGCTCACTGGTCGTCGACCACTTAACATCTGGTGGAAAATTGAAATCTCCCGTGCCACAGCGCGTATTTTGGGCGGTCATGGAAGGTGTCATCGCTGCCGTGCTACTGCTTGGAGGCGGGCTTTCGATTTTGCAAACCGCTTCGATCTCTACAGGCTTACCATTTACCGTCGTTTTATTATTGGTCGTCTACGCGCTCTACATGGGCCTCTCCGAAGAAGCTTATATGGAAGATGCGGTGCTAGATAAATTAGAAGATGTGCATGCGGAACATAAAATAACCGAAGCGATCATCGAAGTGCACGATGAATTACTGACGAAACAATCAGATCAATAACCGACTCAACTGAAACTCATATGCGATTCACACAATCCTCCAAGCGATGCCTCATCGCCCTACTGATACTCATCGGATTATCTAGCCTGCCAGCCCAAGCCGAAACCAAAGCAGAGCTCATCGAGCGAGTGAGCCTACTAGAGCAGGAACTCGCTGCTGCTCGCAGCGCGCTCCAAGTGGCAACCACCAACGAAACACTGGCAAATGAGCGCGCCACTCAAGCCGAAATCCAATTAACCGCAGCGCAGGATAAAACTCCAACCAAGATACAAATCGGAGATTTCACAATCGGCGGCGCCATACGCGCGAACTATGTCATCGGAGATTATCCAAACTCAAACGGTCCAAGCCGTGGAGGTGATGGTGGAAATTTCGAGTTAGACACCTTCCGTATCAATATCGATTACGTAAATGGCCCCGTCATTGGTAAGGCTGAATATCGTTTCTATGACGGCTACAACTTCCTACACACTGGATGGTTAGGATACAACTTTGAAGATGACAAGCAAGTGCAAGTCGGACTCAACCGAGTGCCCTTCGGCCCGAGCCCTTACGGAGTGTCGCAGAGCTGGTTCTTCGATCAGCATTATTATGTCGGATTAGCGGACGACATGGACTTAGGCATTAAATACACGACGCATCCTGGCGATTGGACGATCGACCTCGCATATTATTATTCGGCAGAGTGGCAAGGACGCGGCTCCAGTCGAGATAGCGCACGTTATTCCTACGACGTTGTCGACGAAACAGGAAACGGCTACGAAGAACGCAATCAATTCAACCTACGCGCGATCTACTCCACTACCTTGGGTGAGGTTGATGCCGACCTCGGCACCTCGCTACAGGCAGGACAACTGCAGAGCAATGGCGATCAGGATGACGGTGAACTCTATGCGGGTTCGCTGCATGCGATCTTCCAATGGAACAACTGGAAACTAACACCGCAAATCACCTATTACAAATACGACGTGAGCAAAAGTCAGGTTCAATCAGGCGACGTGACCGACGAGGAGATCGACCTAGGTGCTTATAATTTCGCTTGGCCCGTTGCTACTGAGGCTTGGATTCCAGCGGTCTCACTCAGCTATTTCTATGAAACCTCGCGCATCGATTGGCTTGATTCAATTACGCCCTATGTGGAATACAGCAGCCTAATGAAAACAGAAGGCAGCTTCAACGATAGCGATCTCTTTATCCTCGGGGCCGCATGGGCCAGAGGAGGTTGGTATATTTATACCGACCTCGCCTTCTCCAATGGCAACTACTTCGTCGGCGGCGATGAATTCACCACCTTCGGCGCGAACCCTGACAATGATTGGCAGTCACGATTCAACATCAACTTTGGCTATTATTTTTGAGAACGGCGATTCTCCGAGAATACTCAAACTTTAACTAATGCGCATTGTCGCGCTCTATACTGGCGCGTATCATGATTGGTGAAAAGCGTAGTCGAGTTCCTTGCCTGACATGAGCCTGTCGAATGTAGGTGTTCGACCGACACGGCCCTTGAAACCACTACCTCCAAGCGGGAAGCCGCCTACGACTTCAATCTCAAGATCCAGAAGATTGTGCCTTCTCGGTGATCAGATCGCCATATTGAAAGTCACAATACTTGATGCGCCCAGCTCTAACTCGCCTTCACTGCCCAACGCAGTTTAGCTGACGAGGCGCGCGGGTTATCGTGCTGTTCAGCGAAGGAGGCACGGATGACCTCCTCACTAATTGCGCTGTAGAGCCCATCTTGTAATCCCGCTTTGAATGCTTTTTTAACACGACGATCTTCTCCACTATGAAAGGTTAGAACGGCAACTCGACCGCCCGTTCGAAGGCAACTCGGTAGCCCACGTAGCCAGCCATCGAGCACCTTGAATTCGTCGTTCACTTCAATACGCAGTGCTTGAAAAACCCGGCGCTGCGTGGCTTTTACCTTATCTTCATCAAAGGACTCGGGCAGTATCTGCTCGATCGCACGCGCAAGCGCTCCAGTCGTCTTAAATACCTGTCCAGCCAACGCGGTGGCCAAACTTGCCGCGTTGGGCTCATCCGCATTTTCACGTAAAAGTGCCTCAAGTGCTTCTTCGCCGATTTTTTCGAGCAAGGTGCTAGCGGATATGCCCTTGTTCGGATTCATTCGCATATCGAGCGGGCCCTCATGCTTAAAGCTGAAGCCGCGTGCGGGATTGTCGATCTGCATCGAAGATACGCCTAGGTCGGCGAGAATGGCATCGGCACCCTCGTGCCAGCCGACTTTCCCTAGCACGCCCCGCAGGGCGACAAAGTTCGTGCGTTCGCAATGCAAAGATTCCTCTGGAAAACCCGCCAAGCGCAGACGCGCCTCTGTCTTTGGCAACTCAATGGGATCTTGATCGACTCCGATCAAGCAACCACCGGGCTGCACCGCTTTCAAGAGTTCGGCCGAGTGACCACCATAACCAAGCGTGCAATCGACAGCACGCTCACCGGATTGGACTGCAAGTGCCTGCATAATTTCGCTGACCATAATCGGCACATGTTGCCCAGCAGGTGTTTTACCACCAGCGAGCACATGCGCTACCGTATCTGCGTAGCGCTCAGGGTTGAGCTCTTTGTATTTATCCTCAAAGCGACGCGGGTTCTTGCCCTTATAACGCACGCGGCGCTTGTGTGGTTGAGGAGTCTCTTCGCTTGTCATACCCCAAACATGCGCGGCGTCTCTTAAGCGGCAAGCCCAGAGGCCGGCCCTCCCGCCCAAACCCACACATTTAGTAGATCCGAAGCACTATGAGCGCTCCGCTAAAATCGTGCGCATCCATTCGACAGCTTTTGCGCGGTGGCTGAGTTGACTCTTCACCGAATCACCGAGTTGCGCGAAGCTCTCGCTATAGCCATCTGGAATGAAAATCGGATCGTAGCCGAAGCCGCCGTCGCCATGCACTTCCGTATCGATACGTCCTTCGCAACTGCCATCATAATGCGTGATATAGCCTTCGTGATCAATCACACACAGCACGCAACGAAAGCGCGCAGTGCGCGCTTCTTTGGGCACGTCCTTTATGGCGTCGAGTAGTTTGACAACATTGTCACCATCACTGGCATCTACACCAGCGTAGCGGGCAGAATAAATCCCTGGTGCGCCATCAAGTGCATCGACTTCGAGGCCGGAGTCGTCCGCCATTACCCATGCATCGGCAGGTGCCTGCGCCCGTAGCGCCTCGGCTTTGAGCTGCGCGTTTGCCGCAAAGGTTGAGCCATTTTCGTCGACTTCCGGCATGCCGCCGCAGGTCTTCGCCGATACCACATCGAAGTCTAGCCCCTTGAGGAGCAGTTCGAATTCTTCGACTTTGTGAGCGTTGCCTGTGGCGATAATGAGAGAGTGCTTTGACATAGTGATTACAAATTAGTTGAACCGTAAATAAACGTTAAATGAACGTGGATAAGGATTTTCCGAAAAAACGTAGTTGGAACCACGAATGGACACGAATCAACACGAATAAGAATTTATACCACTCAACCTATGCCTTGAGTCTCTGAAACGCGCCCTCTTCGAGAGGCACGTCCTACACCTCAAGATACAAACACCGACTTGCCTAGTTATCAGCTTCAAGGCGAACTTAGCTCGCCTCACACGAGGAGAGGCTACCGCGCGTAAGAATATCTTCGCCTAAAATTGCGTGGCGCACATCGTTGAGCTGGAATGCCTCACGCATCGACTGTGTATCGCGCGCACTACCGATGCCTGGCGTCTCACTGTCGCTCATAAACTTCGGAGCTTGATAGATAAATGCATAGTCCGCGAGCTCGAGTTCGATCAAACTGGAAGCCAACACGGGACCGGTCTCAACATAAACGCCACAGATGCCTTCATCTGCGCAACGCTTACGGAACGCCTCCCAATCCAAATGCCCTGCTGCTTTGGGTAATTCCCACACCAACACACCCTTCGCTGTGAGTCGACCACGCCGTTCGACATCGGCCGCTGGTCCACACAGCACAATCGTGCGCCCCTTGTGCACATCAGAATAAAGCTGCGGCCAATCTGCATCGCTCACCGTTTTTAGGCTACGATCAAAAACAAAACGAATCGGGCACCAGACCGTGTTGTCGATACGACTCGTCAGGCTCGGATTATCGCGCAGCACCGTATTCGCACCGACGGCAATCGCGGGAAAATAACGTCGCCAGCGCATCACATCCGCACGCGCGGCCTCGCCGGTCACCCATTGTGAATGTCCAGAAGCGGCGGCAAATTTACCATCTAGGGTCAACGCCATCTTCGCGGCAATAAAGGGACGCTGCTGCACGATCCAGTGATTAAAAATCAGGTTCAGATCGGTGCAATCTGAAGCCATGATGCCTTCGACCACATCGACCCCGGCCTCACGCAACAATGCGAGCCCCTGCCCTGCATGGTCTGGGTTCGGATCGACTGCGCCGACCACGACCTTCCGAATGCCAGCCTCCAAAATCGCACTTGTGCACGCGCCAGTGCGTCCACAAGTGCTGCACGGCTCCAGTGTTACATAAATTGTTGCGCCCCCTGCTGGCTTCCGCCCCAGTCCACGCAACGCCTCGATCTCCGCATGCGGTTGGCCTGCGGCATGGTGCCAGCCCTCGGCGACAATCTGTCCCTGCTCCACAATGACCGCACCCACCATCGGATTGGGGTGCGTCTGCCCCCACGCTCGCCGCGCCAGTTCAAGCGCACGAGCCATGAAGACTTCGTGAGGCTGATCCGCGAGAGTCATCCGCGCACAAATGGATTGCTGCGCTTTTCTTGAGCGACGGAGGTATTTGGGCCATGCCCAGGATAGATGACTGTCGCATCCGGCAGCGTATAGACCTGAGTTTTGATAGAAATCTCCAACACAGACATATCGCCACCAGGTAAATCATAGCGACCTACACTACCTGCAAAAATGACATCGCCCACGATGGCCGCCTGCTCACTTTCGACATACACCATGATATTACCTGGGCAATGACCCGGCACGTGACGGATTTCCAATTTTGCTCCTAGCAAATCGAGCACATCGCCACCGCGAATCCAGTGATCGATTGGCACCGGCAACATTTCCAAGCCAGGAATCGCATAACTCGCCATCTTCGAGGGTGATTCAAACATTTCAGTATCCGCCGCATGCCCATAAGTCGGGATACCGGCTGCAGCGAATTTGTTGCCATCGATCATATGATCCCAGTGGCCATGCGTCAGAATCAGCGCAACAATTTTGCATCCGTGCTTCTGCGCCACTTGAGTGGCCCATCTGTAAGCCTCTTGAGGCGCATCAATGATGACGCATTCTTTGCGCGTTGGCTCAATCAGAGCAAATGCATTGGTTCCAATCGGTGGCAGTTCTTGAGATTCGATAATCATAAACAATTGACGATGCAGTGTGGAGGCAGGGTTTCAACCCAGAAGAAGCTATAAGGGTGGATGAAATCAAAGTCTGCTCCACTGGCTCGAACCTTAGTCGTAATCAGCAGCACCTATGGAGGCAAAAAAACGAGTAAGATTTGGAGTATGATTACGATTAGAACTTAGTATGAATTTCCAAAGTCCCAAAAAATACCGCATAAATTGGCATTGTCCCCGCGATAATGTAAGCTACTATATGTTTCTTATGCGCTTGTCAGACAACAGATTCACCTCCGGTTTCGGCCAAAAGGCTCGCTTCGCACTCCTGCTCTGCATCGGTAGCGTCATGCTCACACTTACCTCGTTAAAAGCCGACAGCGAGTTTGAGGTCAGCGCCAGCCCATTTGTCACAGAAGGCTTTGCACAACTAGAAGCTGGTCACACAGAAAACGCACTGCAGGCATTCGACCAAGCCCTGCAAGCCGACGGCAACGACCTCTCAGCTCGACTCGGCCAAGCCATGATTTACGCTGAGCAAGAGCGCCATCAAGCCGCCTTCAGTTCCTACGACTTAATTGTGAAGCGCTACCCACAGCATGCGTTCGCCTGGAATGGACGTGGGCTGGCGGCTTTTAACCTAGAAGACTTCGATGCCGCGCTCACTTCCTTTAAAATGGCAACCGTCGATCAACCAGTGAATGGGTTCTTTTACGAGTCACTGGCATGGACGCAGATGTGCCGTGGCGAATTTACCGATGCTGCCGAGTCCGCAAAAAAGGCGACTCTTATGTATGGTCGTAAGGGTGAATCATCTGCCTACCCTTTGCTCATCGCCTACTTCGCTTATCATGAATCTGGCGATGCCCAAAACGCCCTCCGCACCCTTCAATACGCGAACAAGAACAAGCCAGTCAACCAATGGCCCGCTCCAGTGATCGACTATTTGAGTGAGAAAATCGATGAGTCCGATCTCATCAGCTACATCACCAACAGCGCCGAAGAGACCGAAGCACACACTTACATCGGCCTCTACCTACGCTTATTAGGCGAAGTCGACGAAGCGAACCAACATCTCCAATGGGTCAGCCAACACGGTGACTCGCAGGTGTTCGAATATACGCTCGCTCGCGCGATTAATCTGCAAACAAACGTCGCCTCAATCGCACATTAACCCTTAAAAGGTGTCAGAAGCTGAGACTCAAAGCTTCCTACTGTATTCTATTCGCCCTTATTTCGCGCAGATGAAACAGACTCGCACGATTCGCCGCGCATTCCACATCGCACGACTTTGCTTCGGTGCAATGCTCTGTTCGAATCTCTCGGCAGTTGAGACACTACCGACCGCATTCAAACTGCGCAAAGTGCCGATGGTCACACAACGAGAAAACTTCTGCGTGCCTGCCTCTGCCGCGATGATTGCAGGCTACCACGGTATCAAAACCGACCAGGATCAAATCGCGCAGCTCTCCTCCGAAGCATCGATCTCCAACGAGGGCACCTACCCCAGCGATATGGCACTCGCCATGCAGAAACTCGGCTTCGACGGGAAAACTTTAATATGGGAAGACGAAGCCGATTTTAATGCCAAGGTCTTACCAGCCATACGCCATTCTTTAGTCGAGACTGGTCCGATCTATATTTCCTTCCGTCCTGGCGCCTTCGGCGCGATGGGGCACGGCTGCGTGATCATCGGCTATGATGATCGCCGTGAAGAACTATTTTTCCACAATCCTTGGGGTAATAAGTTCACTAAAACATACGGCGAGGTCGCTGCCTTTGGCTATGGCATCGTGCAATTCGACCCTCCACGCGCAGCTCCCATCGCATCAGATACCTTCATCGCTCAAATCCAACAACACGCACCGCGCTTCGATGGCGACTTTGTCGCCCTTGCCAGCCGCCTCAAAGACGCAGGCCTCCCGTTCGATCTGGTCTGGTGTAGTCGCCGTGACGCTCGAGATGATGAACGCTTTGCAACCGATACCGCACGCGAGGATGGCCGCAAAATCCTCGAACTCGCCTTTAGACGTAATCCCGCAGTGCTCATTCCCTCCAGCCCTGACGGCAAAACCAAAAAATACTATTTTGTCACACGTCCCGCTAAAGGCGGCGCCAGCTTCATGGTGCGCGAAATCACCGAGCGCGGTTGGAGCGACGCACAACTCAAGACACTCGGCAGCCTCACACGTGAATGGGCCACCGCCTTTACTATCGCAGAGCAGACCGCCCCCGTCTGGGAGCTACCAATGATCGAACTACACGAGGGCTCTGAGGACTGAGAGCCGATTGGAATAAAGGAGTGCTCCTATTGATTGTAGCGATGACACGCTAGTGCCCTCGATTGACGGTTCGGATACAACGATCGACCTTGCTGGCGCAAGTTCGCTACACGATTCAATCGATTTTTTAGAACTGATCCAAGGACCGCACACGCACCCCTCGTGAACATTTTAAAATGCCGTGAGTCACAGTCGCCCGCGGTCTTCGCACAGCAAAGCCCCTACAAATGAAAAAGCCCGGCCTCCACGATGTGGAGCCGGGCTTTGAATTTTGAAAGGTGTCGTATGCTACTTGAGCAGACAGTGACCTGTCATTGCTGCAGGCTGTTCCAAGCCCATCAGCTCAAGGATCGTCGGTGCTATGTCGCCCAGCGCACCACCTTCGAGCGTTGCACGTCCCTTGCAGCCTTCGCCATACATGACGACCTCAACTGGGTTGAGCGTGTGCGCGGTGTGTGGCCCATTGTTTTCGGGGTTCCAGAGCTGATCGGAGTTACCGTGGTCAGCTGTGATAACTGCATGGCCACCGACGCTATCCACTGCATCGAGCAAGTCCTGCACGCAACCGTCAACGATCTCACACGCCTTGATACATGCTTCAACCACACCCGTGTGGCCGACCATGTCAGGATTTGCGAAATTCACGACGACTAGACCATACTTGCCAGACTTGATTGCTTCGACAGACGCATCGCGGATGCCGTAGGCTGACATTTCTGGTTTCTCATCGTAAGTCGCGCAATCCTTGCGGCTTGGAACGAGCTTACGGTCTTCGCCAGGAAACGGCTCTTCACGGTAATCATTGAAGAAGAATGTAACGTGCGGGAATTTTTCAGTCTCAGCGCAACGGAATTGCGGGATGCCCTTATCAGAAATATAGCTCGCGAGGATGTCCTTCATTTTCTCCGGCTTGAAGAACACGATGTTATCGCAGAGGCCCTTCTGGTATTCGCTCAAAGTCGCAAAGTAGATGTCGAGTTTTGCACCGCGATCGAATCCATCAAAGTCGTCTTGGATGAATGCACGCGTCAACTCACGTGGACGGTCGCCACGGAAGTTGCAGAAAATCACGGAATCACCATCCGCGATGGTAGCCACCGGCTTGCCATCGGCATCGACCACAGCGGTCGGCGGGCAGAACTCGTCGCCCTTGGTGCCTGCTGTCTCAGGATTGTCGTATTGATACTGGATGCCTGCTTCTGCAGACGTCGCAGTCGTCTCGATATTGCGACCAGTGAGGCAGTCGTATGCGCGTTGCACACGATCCCAGCGGTTGTCGCGATCCATCGCCCAATAGCGACCGGAGAGTGACGCGACTTTACCAAGTCCGATCTTTGCCATTTCAGCTTCGGCCTCCTTGATGAACTGCTTGCCACTGAAAGGTCCAGTGTCGCGGCCATCAGTGAAGGCATGCAGGTAAAGCTCTTGAACGCCCTCTTCCTTTGCAATGCGGATCAAGCCGTAGATGTGCTCCAACATCGCGTGAACACCCGCATCGGACACGAGGCCCATGAGGTGAAGCGCAGTGCCCTTCTCCTTCACATTCGCAATCGCGGCCTTGAGCGTCGCACTCTCTTTGACAGAACCCGTTTCGATGCCCTTGTTGATACGAACGAGCTCTTGGTCAACCACACGACCCGCGCCGATATTTTGGTGACCGACTTCAGAGTTACCCATCACACCGACCGGCAGGCCGACATCGAGCCCACACGCCATGATCTCTGTGCGAGGCCACTCAGCGGTGAGCCGATCCGCACAAGGCGTCTTGGCGAGCTTCACCGCGTTATAGGAGTCTTGCTCCGAGTTATGATTCTCCCCCCACCCGTCGCGGATGATAAGGACTACTGGTTTATAGGAATCAGACATAATGTGTATGTGTTGGAATTAAAAATTCTAGGTTGATTAAAAAAGATAGCCAAACTGAGACAGTCCAGACAGCGACAGAATCGTAACATAAAGGAAAAGCAAGAGCGCACCCTCACGCCGACTGACGATATGTCCGCTCTTAAAGATCAATAGTAGCAGGGCTGAAAGAAGCACTAGCGCGGGAAACTCTACCAGCAGCAATTCATCACGCACATCGATGCCCGCAAATGCCGACACACCGCCACCAATGAGCAGCATATTAAACAAATTCGAGCCCACGATATTACCAGCACAAAGGTCACCATGCCCGGCACGAACCGCCGAAATCGATGCGGCCAACTCCGGCAGACTCGTGCCGATCGCGACAATAGACAACCCGATAAACAAGTCACTGACACCCATGCGAGTCGCCAATTCCACGCTGGCCCCGACCAAACAGTCAGCTCCAAATGCCAAGCCCAAGCCGCCAAGTATGATCAACAGCAATGCAACGGACGTCGTCTGACGTTGTCCCGCCTCCGTGCTTTCCGAGAACTCCTCGACTGCCGCCTGCGCATCTGGCTCTTTCGCTCCGCGCACCACATAGATCAAATACGCCACAGTGAGCAGCAATAAGATCGCACCTTCAATACGATGAAACCCGCCGCCGAGCGCGAATGCGCCAAACAGCAAAGTTACAAAAATCAGAATCGGGACTTCACGCCGAATCATACGCAGCTGGATCTTCAGCGGCGCGATCATCGCCGCAACTCCCAGAATCAGACCAATATTGGCAATATTACTCCCTAGAATATTCCCCAGAGCGATACCAGGGTTACTCTTTGCCGCCATCAACGAGGTCGCCATTTCCGGCATCGAGGTCGCAATCGACACCACCGTCAGCCCGATCACCACAGGGTTGATCTTAAAATTCGCTGAAATCGCAACCGCTCCATCGGTCAACCAATCCCCACCAAAAGTGAGAGAAACCAAACCCACGACCAAGATGAGCAAGAGTGCCCACAGTGGAAAACTTGAAACCGAGAAACCTAGAAGTGCGAGAGTCATTAGATCAAATAAAGCGGCACACAGCAGTGCACCATCGAACGCTACGTAAGAAGCGTGAAATTTAAAGATCTGCGAGAACATTCTGCGTGCTTGACTTGAGAAGTCAAAAAAACACACTGCCGCGTTTTTACATGGCCCCCGGTCTCAAAATCATGGCTCTAGACCTCAAAAATACGCTCAATCTCCCAGTCACCGCATTCCCAATGCGTGGTAATCTCGTGGAACGCGAGCCCACACGTATCGAACACTGGGAAAAACTGGATCTTTACGGTAAAATTCAAGCCAAAAACGCGGCTGGGCAGAGCTTCATTTTGCATGACGGTCCGCCGTTTACAAATGGCGACCTGCACCTCGGCCATGCCCTCAACAAGACGTTGAAGGACACCATCTTACGCTTCAAATGGATGCAAGGCTACAACGCCCCATACATCCCAGGTTGGGACAGCCATGGTCTGCCAATCGAGCACAAGGTATCGCGTGAACTTCAAGAAGAAGGCCGCACCGATTACACTGCACTTGAAGTGCGTGAAGCCTGCGCGAAATTTGCCGACAAATTCCGCGTCATTCAACGCGAACAGTTCAAACGCCTCGGCGTATTGGCGGATTGGGACAACGAATATTGGACCATCCACCCTGATTACGAAGCCACTGAACTAGAAACTTTTGCCAGCTTCGTTGAGCAGGGCCTCGTCTACCGCAGCAAGAAACCAGTTTACTGGTCCATCCCTTGCGCAACTGCCCTTGCAGAAGCTGAAATCGAATACAAGGATCACAAGAGCGTCTCGATCTATGTAAAGCTCGGCCTCTCCGACGCAGCGCTCAAAGCACTTGCCCTCGAAGATCCTGCATCTGTGCTGATCTGGACGACCACGGCATGGACATTGCCAGCCAACATGGCGGTCTCTGTAAATCCAAAGATCGAATACAGCGCACTCAAGACCAGCAACCAAGGCACGATCATCGTCGCCACTGCGCTGCGCGATGCAGTCATCGAAGCCTGCGGCCTCGAAGATGTCGAAGTCATCAACACGTTCCTCGGCTCCGTCATGGAGAAGCTCGAAGCACGTCACCCATTCATCGACCGCCCGAGTCCGATCCTACTGGCTGACTACGTCACCACTGAGAGCGGCACAGGTTGTGTCCACACCGCTCCTGGCCATGGTCAGGATGACTACATCACTGGCATCAACAACGGCATCGACGTGTATTGCCCACTCGATGACAACGGTTGCTACATCGATGATGGTCAAGTGCCCGCCGAACTCGTTGGCCTCTCGGTGCTCGAAGACGGTAAGATCAGCGAAGCAAATCGCGGCGTGCTCAAGATCATCGGTCAAAATGGCTCACTTATCGCCAAGAAGACGATCACCCACAGTTACCCACACTGCTGGCGTTCGAAGACTCCGGTCATTTTCCGCGCAATGGATCAATGGTTCATCGCGCTCGATAAGGGCGGCGACCGCCAACGCGCACTCGACTCACTCAACGATGTCAACTTCATCCCTGCTTGGGGCGAGAAACGCATCCGCGCAGCGGTCGAGAACCGCCCGGACTGGTGCATCAGCCGCCAACGCACATGGGGTGTGCCAATCCCTGCATTTTACAACGAAGACGGCGAAGCGTTTATCGACGCCGACGTCATCCGTGCCATCGCTCAAAAGGTCGCAACCAGCGGCACTAACATCTGGTTTGAGCAAACAGCTGCAGAGCTGCTTGAAGGCATCACCTTGCCAGCTGGCTGGCCTACTGCAGACCAACTCAAGTGTGGCACTGACACACTTGACGTATGGATCGACTCTGGCACGAGTCACCGCGCCGTGCTGCAAAAACGCGACAACCTTAGCTGGCCCGCAGACCTCTACCTCGAAGGGAGTGACCAACACCGCGGCTGGTTCCAAAGCTCGCTCTGGACGTCCGTCATCGCCGACAAGGCCGCGCCTTATAAGAATCTTCTCACACACGGCTTCATCGTGAAGGAAGACGGCACCAAGCTCTCCAAGAGCGACGGTGCAGCACGCCCACTCCCTGAATGGATCAAGCTCTACGGAGCTGACGTGGTGCGCCTCTGGATCTGCTCGCAGGACTACCGCAACGACGTGCCAGTCTCTGATAAGATCGTGAAAAATGTTTCGAACAGCTATCGAAACATGCGTAACACCCTACGCTTCCAGATCAGTAATCTCTTCGACTTCGACGCAGCGACCGACGCCGTGCCACTCACCGATCTCAATGCGATCGACAAATGGGTGCTCGACGAACTCGCACAACTCGTGCGCAAAGTCACTGAAGCCTACGAAGCCTACGAATTCCACCGCGCATTCAAGGATCTCATTGATCCCTTCTGTGCGAACGTGCTTTCGGCCACTTACCACGACATCCTCAAGGATCGTCTCTACACCTGTGCGCCCAATGATCCGCTGCGCCGCTCTTCGCAAACCGCGATCAGCATCATTTTTAGCGTCTTCACACGCCTCGTGGCACCACTCATCCCGCACACTGCCGACGAAGCATGGAGCTATGCGCAAAACGATAGCGACTTTACCGACGAGCCGATCGCGCTCAGCGACTGGCCGTATGTGGATACCGCATGGGATCAGCCAGAAGTCGCCGCAGACATCCGCGCGCTACGCACCTTCCTCTCGGAGCAGGTCAACGACAGCCTCGAGTCACTCCGCCAAGACAAAGCAATCGGACAGAGCTTGGACGCCCAGGCGACCATCACTGGCTCGATGAGCGATCCCGAATTCGCTCGCTTAAAGCAATACGAGTCGGACTTGCCGGAACTTTTTATTCTTTCGCAAGTCACTGTCCTCGAAGACGCAAGTGCGACCGAGCTTACTGTCGAAGTCGCGCATGCCGATGGCGTGCGCTGCCCTCGCAGTTGGCGCTGGGTGCCCGAGCTCGTCGAAACAGAAGCGTGGGGACCGGTATCTCCACGTTGCGCCGAAGCACTCAAACAAATTTCACAAGCTACCAAATAACACCCCACTCTATTTTTATCAATGACTGACAAAAAGACCAAGGCCTCCGCGAGCCAAAAGACTGCGAAAACAACAGCAACAAAGAAAACAGCTGCCAGCAACAAGCCGACCGTAAAAAAGGCATCTGTCGCACGTGAAGGTGAAGCCGCAGACAAAAAGGCAACTCCGATCGTCTTCTCCATGGACGACATCGAAGCACTCGTTGCCACACGTAAGAAGGAACAGAAAGCCGAACCGGAAAAAGCTCCTGCGCCCAAAAAGGTGGTGCCAGCAAAAAAGACGATCGTCGTCGATGACAAGCCCGTTGAGAAACGCGTGCTCGGTGCAGCCTCTCTCGCAGACATTCTCGGATTCAACCCAGCGGAGAAGAAGAAAGTCACTTCGCTCGAAGAAGACTCGATCCCCCAAAAGTGGAAAAAATACTACAAGCTCCTGCTCGACCTGCGCCAGCACGTCAGCGACGAGCTCGACCTCCACACATCCGACACACTCAAAAAGGAGGCCCACGACAACAGCATCGAAGACGACTCCGGCACAGATGCATTTGACCGCGACTTTGCACTCAGTCTCGTCTCCAATGAGCAAGACGCTCTCAACGAAGTTGAAGAAGCAATCCTGCGTATCAAAGACGGCACTTACGGCGTCTGCGAAGTCACAGGCGAAGACATCGGCAAAGATCGCCTCACCGCGGTGCCATTTGCACGCTACTCAGTCCAAGGCCAAGCAGAGTTCGAGAAGAACCAACGCCGCAAGGTGGACCGCAATGCTGGCGGACTCTTCGCCGACAGCTCTGACGCACCAAAGATCGTTTCAGACGAAGACGAATAGTTATACAGACAGCACGTCTCACCTTTTTCAAATGGTGCCTTCGATCAGAGGGCACCATTTTTATTAAGATACAGGCCACACACGCACACTCCACTCTAAGTTGAACTCAGACACTCCAAGCACCTCCTACAAGCGACTATTCATTACCGCTATCATCGTGTTTGTGTTCGATCAGCTCACGAAGATTTGGATATTCAATACCATGCCACTGGATAGCTACTTCTATCCACATGATAAAGACGTCATTGAAGTCATCAAAAACTTCTTCTACATCGTCCACATTGGCAACGAAGGCGCCGCATGGGGAATGTTTGCTGGCCACGGTGAAATCCTCGCCCTCTTCGCTTTGGTCGCGCTCTCCGCAATCTACAAATTCCGGAACGAACTAGAACTCTACCGCATTCCGATGCAATTCGCATTCGGACTACTCATCGGTGGTGTGCTAGGTAACTTGGTAGATCGCCTCGTGCACGGCCATGTCATCGACTTCCTCGACTTTCATTTTGGATTCACCATCCCTTGGGTGCTCCCCGATGGACGCTATCCCGCATTCAACATCGCCGACTGCGGCATTGTGATCGGCGTCTTCACCTACATCACTCTCAGCTTCTTTCAGCCAACTCCCGCTCAAGTGATTAAGAGCGAGGATCGATAAACACCTTTGATGCCTCTCGGTGGTCGAAATGCATGCCTCATTTCGCGACAATTACAGGCACAATCAAATCAAGCATATATCGATTTGATATGACAGCGTAGGTATCCCCATCTCGCACATGTTCTCCTTAAACAAAAAACCGCATCACGTTAAAAGTTAAACGTGATACGGTTAAATAATAGTGCCCCACATGTGCCGTATAAGGGGGAGTTCTTGGGCCTTTTGTGTCTAAGGTGGGAACCTCCTTGTCAGTCTTTGTCTTCCGGTTGACGGCTGGACAGCCACCTCCAAGGTTTCAATTCCCGAGTTCAAAAGAGTAAAGGACAGATACTCCGATTAAGGTCGAACACCGCAGGGTTGATATAAACAGTAGCCAGCAAGCCGATTAGCGCAATACGGAAAGTAGACTAAAAAGCCCCCATCATTTACAAGGGAAGAGTCGAGAAGATCACACAAGGAGCGTGCGTCGACCTCGCTAGCGCGAGTTCGCGAAAATGCCTCTGTCCTAGGATCGGCTGTAGCGATGCGACGCCAGTCGCGTCTGTGTTAGCAAGCACTGTTACTGTGGTCGACCCCGCTAGCGCGAGTTCTCGACAATGTCTCTGTCCTTGGATCAACTGTAGCGATGCGACGCCAGTCGCGTCTGTGTTAGCAAGCACTGTTGCTGTGGTCGACCCCGCTAGCGCGAGTTCGCGACAATGCCTCTGTCCTAAGATCGGCTGTAGCGATGCGACGCCAGTCGCGTCTGTGTTGGCAAGCTCTGTTGCTGTGGTCGACCTCGCTAGCGCGAGTTCGCTACTATGCCCTGACCTAGGAACGGCTGTAGCGATGAACACAAAAAAGGCCTCCGAACACCGGAGGCCTTTTTGAAATACAACGTAACGCCGCGAATTAAACAGCTGGCGTCTTCTGCTTCGCCAACCAGCGCTCAATACGGCCGATCGCTTCATTGAGGCGTGGATCCTCAGGCTTCATACGATCCAGCACATTGATCGCGGTCTCGGCATAGTCGATGGCAGTCGCAGAGTTTAGCTTATCGAGTTCGGAGTGCTTGATTTCGCCGTTGCGGATCATGATCTTAGCATCCTGTTCGATCTCGGCATTGCTGCCACCAGGCGCACCAAAGTCGCCCTTCCCCTTGCTCGGCTTACCGCCACCTCCGCCACCTTGTCCATCACTGGAGCTCTTTTCTGATTTACCGCGGGGTTCGCGTTCGATGCCAGTGGGATACTGCTTACCGTCTTTACCGGTGACGGTCTCTCGGGGAGCAATACGCTCCATCTTCTCCATTGCGATACGATTGCGACGCACAAGATCACCAGAGACCCGGCAGAGTTCCGCAATCACACTGTTGGACATATTGGGCCACTCTTCTAGAGCGATCTCGACAGCGTTGCGCTTATCCGCATTGGAGCGATAAATACCATTCGTGGCATTTGCTCCAAGCGCATGACGCAGCGCATCCGTGCGAGAACCTTCGTGCACTTCGGCAACAATCGAGGGCATCTCATTCCGTTGTGCGGCTAAGAAGCGATGAAAGCCGTCTGCCAACCAGTATTTGGCACCGTCGTAGAATACAGTGATCGGGGGGAAAACCGCGCCGCAAGCCATTTCATCGGCGTAGCAACTAATCGCGTCGTCATTGGTCTCTACACGCGTCTGCGTGCCACCATAAATGTCAATATTGTCTAGGGTCAGATCTTGAGTTTGCATAAATATATAAAAGGAGAATTTGTGAGTGCTCCCCCACCAGTTGACAAGTGAGAAGACACACGGGGCGTGAATAAAAAAACCACTCCCGCCATATGGCAGGAGTGGTTCGTAAATTTGAAGCTGGAGAGACTTGAAGCGCAGTGAGAGTCACCGCGCCCCACCTTACTCGCCCGACATTTTCGATTCGACGACGACCTTGATACCTTCTTGGCGAAGATTTACTTGGAAGGCTTCGTCAATCTGATCGAGTGGGAATTTGTGAGTCACCAGTGTAGAGACTGGCAGGCCGATACGCTCAGCACGCTGCAAGAAGTGATACGCGCTTGGATACTCGAAGCTGTTGTAAACCCAGCTACCAACGAGTGAAATTTCCTTAGCGCAAATATCACGGTGTGGGTTGATCGCACATTCGCCACCATCGACGAAGTGACCAACCTCACAGATACCTCCACCACGACGGATGAGTTTGTAAAGATTCGCGTGAGCCACTGGCACACCTGTGACCTGGAAGCCCCAGTGTGCTCCGAGTCCCTTAGTCAGACTTTGAATTTTCTCAGCGATCTCATCGATGCCAGAATACTCCTTGTAGTTGATCAACTCATCGGCACCCATACGACGCGCGGTTTCGAGGCGGCTTGGGTTGCCGTCGAGTGCGATGATGTTATTGACACCAGCAGTGCGCAACACGGCGATCATGAGTAAACCAATCGGGCCACAGCCTTGCACAACGACACGTGAGCGGAAGTTCAAGCGGTTGTTACCACAGCTACGAGCACGCTCCAGAGCGTGACAGACCACAGCTGCTGGTTCGATCAAGCAACGCAGCTCAACGCTCATGTCATTCACAACGAAGAACGATGAACCTGGGCGGATGATCATATACTCGGCGAAATAACCGTTTAGGTGATTATCTGGCTCATCCAGCAACAAGCCATAGACTTTGAGATCGTCGCTCAAGTTGGATTTCGCTGGATTGTATTTAGCGACCAAGCAATCTGGAGAGGTTTCCAAAAGACTGGTAACAAGCTTGTCACCGACCTTAATCGCCTTACCGACGCTGTCCATTTTCACATTTGCTCCAAGTTGCACGACTTCACCCGTGCCTTCGTGGCCGAGCACGTTTGGCGTCAGGCCAAAAGGATCGGACTTGTAGCAGTGCACATCGGTGCCACAGACACCACAGGCTTCAACCTTGAGGAGAATTTCGTCAGGGCCGATTTCGCGAATCGGAAATTCTTTAATTTCAAGCTTACGCGGCTCAACTAATACGGCGGCACGTGCTGTCTTACCAACAGGAGCGGTGCTAGCTGGTTGAGCTGCAGGTTGAGGCGTAGTGGCAGCGGATGCACCTGCGATAACCTCGCTGACGATGCGGCTGATATCTTCTTCACTGATATTCATATAAATTTGTTTTTTCTAAAGGTTTAGGAGGATTGGGTCAGTCGTAGGGGTGCTGCTTGCGGCACCCGCGAAACCACGAACTGCTTCGAAATGCCTATGCGCAATCGCCATCCGCGGTCTTCGCAAGCAAAGCCCCTACGTTGGAGATTTCGGCGACACTTTTCAAAATAATGATGCGTAGTGGTTAGTCAGTCGTAGAAACAAAATCAGGCGCCCGATTAAAGACGCCTGATTGTATAAAAGCATTCGCTCAATTAGATACTCAGGCCGAGTTGACCGAAGGCCATCTCACGCTCGTCGAGCAATTCTTGATTCGAAGCAGCGATCTTCTCTTTCGCGTAATCTGTAAGGCTGATGCCTTCGACAACGCGCCATTTACCAACAGCATCCACCTTGATTGGCAGCGATGTAATGATGCCCGCAGGTGTGCCGTATTCTCCGCTGGAGATCACGCAAACACTATGGAAGTCACCACGAGTAGGTGTGCTCAGGTCACGGACAGTATCGACGACTGCATTTGCAGCAGAAGCAGCAGAGGAAGCGCCACGTGCAGCAATGATCGCCGCACCACGTGTGCCAACTTCTGGCACAAAGGTGTTTTTCAACCATGCTTCGTCAGTGATGACGTCAGTCGCTTTGTTGCGTCCGATCTTCGTGTTGTAGAAGTCAGGGAACATTGTCGGGCTGTGATTCCCCCAGATGCACAGTTCGGAAACTTCAGCAACTGGCACGCCAGCCTTCTGAGCGAGTTGAGTCTTCGCACGGTTCTCGTCAAGACGAGTCATGGCAAAGAATTGCTCATCAGGAATGCTTGGAGCACTCTTCATCGCGATCAGGCAATTCGTGTTGCAAGGATTACCGACTACCACAACGCGCACACTTGGCTTTGCGTTGTCATTGATCGCTTTGCCTTGGCCAACAAAGACCTTACCATTGATACCGAGCAAGTCAGCGCGCTCCATACCTTTTTTACGAGGCACGGAACCGACGAGCAATGCCCAGTCGACATCCTTAAAACCAACGCTCAAGTCCGAAGTCTGAACGATTTCAGTGAGCAGTGGAAACGCACAGTCATCAAGCTCCATCGCGACACCCTTCAGGGCACCCATTCCAGGCTCAATTTCAATCAGGTTCAAAGCAACCGGCTGGTCAGGGCCAAACATAGCACCCGACGCAATGCGGAAAAGAAGTGCATAACCGATGTTACCAGCTGCACCAGTAACTGCGACGCGTATAGGATCTTTTTTCATAGGTAGTATATGTCTTTGGTTATAAGATTACTTCAATTTGTCCAAGATCATATCAGTGATCTGTTTGACAAGAGCTTCATCGACTTCGCCAGTTGGGACGGGGCAACCACAAGCGTCGCCGCTTGGCTGTGGCTTAGTGTGAACTGTGTAAGCAGCTGCGTCGCAAAGTTCGCACTCCTTAAGTTCGTCAAGGCGGTGATCCGGCATGCCGAGTGACTGGCGAATTTGGATGAGCTCCTTGAGCTTGTCTGGACCGTATTGCTTTGGACCACCGATTTGCATAGTGATCGTTACAGTGTGGCAGAAAGCATCCGTGTTTTCCATCTTCCAGTAAGCGTCTTCGACGTCCTTACCCCAGCAGATCACACCGTGATTTTGCATAAGGATGGATTGGTGCTTCTTAGCAAGCTTAGCAACTTCACTCGCGTTCTCTGGAGAACCTGGAGTTTGGTAGCTAGCGAAACCGATTTCACCGAGGAAGACTTCTGGCTCAGGGATGAGGCAAGAAGGAGGAGTGACACCTGCAACAGCGAAGGCTGTTGCGTAAATTGGGTGTGCGTGCACGCAAGACTTCGCCTTTGGCTCATTCTTCATGATCGCCAAGTGAGTGTTGACTTCCGAAGTGCGAGGACGTGTGCCTGCAACTTGGTTACCGTCGAGATCTACCATGCAGATGTCGTCCGGAGTCATGAAACCCTTTGAGATAAGAGTCGGTGTGCAAAGCACAAGATTGTCGCCGACGCGGACAGTGATGTTACCACCATTGCCATCCACATAACCTTTATTCCAGATACGCTCACCAAGACCGCAAATGCGCTCCTTCAGAGTTTGGATTTCTGGAGAGTAGAAGAACGCTTCGAGCTCTGCAGCTGTCTTTGGGTCGCCTCCTGGTGTCCAATTGTATTCCGCATCAGGAAGGATTGGATTGTGGATACGTGGGCTGCTGCCAGTTGCCGCAGGTGCTGCTGCTGCTGCCGCCGCGGGTGCGGACTTCTTGTGCTTACGAATCATGTCGCGTGCAATCGGCGTGAGCTTTGCATTGGCGGGAACGGTCGACAGGCATTGGCCTTGCGCGATCATTGCCTCGAGATCTTTCGCTGTGTATAGTTTGCTCATAATATTTTGTCTTTAGTTTTTTTAAAAAAGTGGAAAACAGAACTCAGAAGTTACGATTCTGTCGGTGGTGTATATTGATAGGTATCAAGTAACGCGACGGTGATGCCGTCTAACGGAATGGGACGATCAAAGGGCTGCATAGCTTCGGCTCCTTCGACGTAGAGAACTTCGTCCCCCACTCCGGCTCCGAGATCGTCATAGGCAACGAGTGATGATGCGTTGGAAATCTCATTAGTATTCTTCCCGGTCAGCTCGTCTGCTCCCATCGGAGAGAGAACCACCCAACGTCCACCGCGAAATGCGGGATCGCGAACGCCGAGCGTGACAGTTCCAATTACTTTTCCAAGTTTCATACTTAATCAACGATCCCCATAATTTGGTTACGAATCGGCGAATGATTATCATGCACGGTGCCTTGTGTCCAAGAACCGTCCGTTGTAATAAACACTCGCGCATGAAGACCTGCGCCCATCGGGTCGATCGCCGCAAACGGTGAACCCGCGTCCGCGCCAGTCTCATCGATCGGAGTGCAAAGCACTATTGTCCGACCTGTGAGACTGGGATGACCGAAGCTGGTTACAGCATGGCCGTCTACGCGTGCGAGAATCATTTATTCAGAATTAGGAATTAAGAATTAGGAATTAAGAATCCCTAGAATAGTTAAGAAACGATGTTCAGGTTATTCACCAATGTGCAACGGCGGTAACGTGTGAAGGTGCGTGGCGTTGTGATGCCCTCACCTGTCGTTGTTGCGATTGAGTAGCTGATAAAGCCCTCACCACCAAGACCGAGACCAGCCAAGCAAGGGCCGTTCTTGACAAAGATAGTGGTGTCCATGGCCTGTCCCATTTCAGTCATACGAGCGACATTCATGGTGTGGATCATAGCGGAGTGCTTATCACCGTGCTCAGATTGCTTCGCCATGCTCAAGCCTTGAGCGAAGTCATTGGCACGAACGATTGGCAGCAACGGCATCATTTGTTCTTCTTGAACGAATGGATCGTTGATGTCTGTTTCAGCGATGAGCATCTCGACCTTAGAATCGAGATCCAAGCCAGCGATCTTAGCAAGTGCATCCGGATTTGCGCCGACCCACTTACGGTTAAGAACTGGTGAGCCACAGCCGACGCCGTTCTTATAGTCAAAGACTTCGTTTTTAATAGCTTCGAGCTGCTGCGCATTGAGAAGCACCGCACCTTGGCGTTGCATTGCTGCAAGCGTCTTCTGATACGAATCAGCAACTGCGATGATTTGTTTCTCACCGATGCAGAGCAAGTTGTTGTCGAAACCACCACCAGCGATGATGTCGCGTGCCACACGATCGAAGTCGAGTGCATCACAATCGTCAACCAGAACAGGAGGATTACCAGGACCTGCGCAAACAGCGCGCTTGCCTGTCTTCATTGCAGCATTCACGACGCCAGGGCCGCCAGTGATGCAGAGCAAGTTGACTCCATCGTGTGAGCAAAGTGCATTGAAAGACTCGATAGAAGGCTTCTCAATCGTGCAGAGCAGATTGGAGATACCAGTTTCAGCTTTAATCGCTTCGTTAAACTCGTCAATTGCGAGCGCAGCAACCGCGGCACCACCTGGATGCGGGTTAAATACGATCGAGTTACCAGCAGCGACCATGTTTACGATGTTACCAGCGATGGTCGGCACAGAGTGTGTCAGCGGTGTGACACCTACGATGACGCCCCAAGGAGCGGCTTCATCCATTGTGATACCGAAATCACCACTCATGCCTTGCGGCATAAGGTATTCAGGTCCGAGAACATTTTGCACACCCTGCAACTTCGCAGGTTTGTGCGAAAGACGACCGATCTTAGTTTCGTTAAACTCAATCTGTCCCCAACGCTCAGCGTTAGCGACACACATCTTCTTAACGAGATCGACGATCTGCTTACGAGCTGTCCAGCCCTTTTTCTGGAGCTGCTCAAAGCCACTACGTGCTGCTGCCACTGCTTGATCAGCGTCATCAAAGACACCGTGCTTGCCGGGGCGATTTTGGATAGTCGGCATTGATAGCCCACCGTTGGATTGCATCTGCGCGAGCACTTCACTCACTACATTACGAATCGCTGCTTCATTCAATTGACTCATGTAAAAATCCTTTTCTTCTTTAGGTTTATCCGTTCTTCGCCTCGTAAGTCTTGTTTCCAAGAATACTTACATTATCGACGAGACCGACAATGGCGGCATCTACTGGCAGTGCTTTTAGACCATCGGCCTGACGGGCAGAACTACCTTGGGCAAACATCACGAGTTCGCCCTCTCCGGCGCCCAGCGTATCAATGGCGATAATCGTATTATTACCGGCCTTGAGTTTGCTGGGATCTTCCGGATCGACCAACATCGGACGAACCATGAGGAGCTTACGCCCCCGCATACTCTCGTCCTTCTTCGTCGATACGACGGACCCTATGATTGTTCCCAGATACATCGGATTTATTTAGCTGCGCGTTTAGCAGGAGCCTTAAGAGCAGGAACGATCACTTCCACATCTTCGTGTGGGCGTGCGATTGTGTGAGCGCTTACAACTTCGCCATAACGGCCAGCTGTTTCTGCACCAGTTTCGATTGCAGCGTTGACTGCAGCAACATCACCTGTGACGACTACACTGACAAGAGCACTGCCGACACCCTTCATAGGGCCGGTAAGTTCAACGTTTGCTGATTTGAGCATTGCGTCTGTGCCTTGGACAAGAGCGACAAGGCCCTTAGTTTCGAGAATTCCGATTGCTTGTTTTGCCATGATATTATGTGGGTTGATTTGAATTGATTATTACTTGTTTAGAAATTTGTTAGCTTGCCTCGATATTGCGAACGACTTCGCGAGCGATGACGAGCTCTTCATTTGCTGGAATGACGACTACCTTAACCTTGGAGTCGTCAGAACTAATGACGCCTTCTGCACCGCGAATCACCTTCGCGTTACGCTCAGCATCGATTTTCACGCCTAGACCTTCGAGGCCAGCGCAGACTGCGGCACGCAGTGCGGGATCATTTTCTCCCATACCTGCGGTAAATGAGATCACTTCGACACCGCCCATCTTGAAGAAGAAGGAGCCGGCCCAGTGACGGATACTGTCAATGAGCACATCCATCGCGAGTTTTGCATCGGCATTCCCTGCAGCTGCAGCTTCGTCGATATCGCGTGCATCGTTACTCACTTTTGAGAGACCTAGCAGGCCACTCTCCTTGTTGAGCTGACGTTCAGCTTCCTCCACGGAAAGGCCAAGCATCTTGCTCACATAAGGGATCGCCATGGAGTCGAGATCTCCAACGCGATTGTTCTGCGGCAAGCCGCTTTGCGGGCTAAAGCCCATGCTTGAACCGATCGCGACACCATTGTTGATGCCCACAACGGAACTGCTTCCACCGAGGTGGCAAGAGATCACTCGAACTGGATCACCTGTGTATTCACCAGGGCCATCGACGTAGAGACGACGCGCACGCTCGGCCACGACCTCGTTACCAACCATCTCAGCAGAGCGCTCGGCAATGAATTTGTGACTCGCACCATGGAAGCCGTAACGACGGATGCCCAGATCACGCCAAGCCTGAGGGATAGCGTAAGTGGTGAATGCCTCATCTGCCCACTGGAAGAACGCGGTCTCAAACAGAGCGACACGTTTTACAGAGGGAAGCTTTTCAGCGAAGCAGCGAATCCCTTCAGAGTAGGCTGGGTTGTGCGCGGGAGCGACCTCCTTGAAGCCATCAAGAGCTTCAAGGACGCGCTCGTCCGCAGTCACACAACCACTGAGATCTTTACCGAGGACGGTTTTGAAACCGACCGCGTCCAGATCTTGCCCGGACTGAAGATGCCCTTCACCAACCAGCGTCTCGAGCATTTGCTCGATACACGGAGTGTATTCAGTGACACGCTCAAAGCCTCCAGTTGCCAGTAGCGTGGCGAGAGTATCGCTCATCTCAAAAAGACGATACTTAAAGGAGGTTGAACCGAGGTTGGCTATTAGGATCTTCACGATTTTTTGCTATTTATTAGAAAGAAGCGCCTTGAATACTAGGCACATTCAGATGGTTTAGATTATTATCCGATCCAGCTACCGAGTTTCGCTAGGTCGTCGTGTGGACGAGGAATCACCTGAACGGCAACGACTTCACCCATTGAACCTGCAGCGTCAGCACCTGCTTCAACCGCAGCCTTAACAGCAGCGACATCACCAGTGAAGAAAGCAGTCACAAGACCACTTCCGATTTTTTCCCAGCCAGTCAATGTAACGTCAGCTGATTTTAGTGCGGCATCGGATGCTTCCATGAGGCATACGAACCCCTTGCACTCGATCATTCCTATTGCTTGTTTAGCCATAATATTTGTTTCCCTTTAGGGTTATGCTTGAAAGTATTTAAGCAGGTCGTCGTGTGGACGTGCGATAACGTGCGATGCAACTAATTCGCCTGCGCGATTTGCTGCTTCAGCACCAGCTTCGACGGCTGCTTTTACGCTGCCGACATCACCTTTAACGAGAACGGTCAAAAAGCCGCCGCCAATGGAGATTTGTTTTACAAGGCTAACATCTGCAGCCTTTGCCATAGCGTCACTAGCTTCGATTGAGCCAGTGAGCCCTTTTGTTTCTACCAATCCGATGGATTCACTCATGATATATTTTGGTTTGTGGTTATGTGTGTTGAAATGAGAGTTGTTTATTTAATCAGCTCGCAAGGTGTGTTATCGCCGAAGCCGCATGCGTTGCCTTCGTCAGTGTCAATATGGACCTCCAATTTAAAGGAAGGATCCACACGAACAAAGAGGTTGTCGAACGTGACACCTACTTCGCCGCCAACGCGGAGCTTCATGTAAGATTTATTTTCGACGCCATAATATGCGGCATCGTCTGGATGCATATGAACGTGCGGTGCCGCACGAATCACACCCTTCTCCATCTTAAGGAAACCAGCAGGCCCCATAAGCATGCAACCGGGAGTGCCTTCGATGTCACCGGAGTTGCGGACCGGAATTTTAAAGCCCAAAGAGATCGCATCTGTATATGCAAGCTCGACCTGATCGAAATCACGGCAAGGACCGAGAATGCGTAAGTTAGAGATCACACGGCTACGTGGGCCGATCATCGTGACCGACTCTTTGGCAGCATACTGGCCATCCATGTAAAGATCCTTCATCGGCGTCAATTGATGTCCCTTACCAAAAAGAACCTCAACAGACTCCTGGGAAAGGTGACAGTGACGCGCACTGATATTAACAACCAAAGGATTTGGACCGCCAGCAGGCTTCAATGCGCCACTTGCAACGGGGTTACGCTGTAGACTGGTGCGAACCATCTGTTCGATCTGCGAACGATTTAAAAGTTGATTACTCATATTGAAGTTATTGGAGAAATGTTGGAATTCACGTAAAATTCCAAATAAACCAACATAAGTCAACATATATCTTGCAAAAACAAAGAAATACCCAAATAAACACACTCCACACACGTCATGCTTGCACAAGAACGCCATCAACAGATCCTGCAACTCCTTGAAGAACAAGGAACCGTCCGCACCGTCGACCTTGCGGAGCAATTTCAATGCACGGACGAGACAATTCGCCGCGACCTACAGATCCTTTCTGACAATAATCAGCTCGCACGGGTGCATGGCGGCGCCAGCAGTCTAAACGGCCGCCCCCTACTACAGTCGTTCGCCGAACGTCGCGCACAGCACGTCAACCGCAAGCAAGCGATCGCAAAAGCAGCGCTGCAACTCATCACCCCTGGCCGAACCTACGCCTTCGACAGTAGCACCACTGCCTTTGAGCTAGTGTCCGCGCTTCCCGACTTGCCCTACCGCGTGGTGACCAACGCCTTTGCTGTCATGGAGCACATCGCACACATGGGTAATGTAGAGCTCATCTCCACCGGAGGCCGCTACCATCCAAAGACACAGACCTTTACGCGCAGTGACAGCTACGTGACACTGCAGCGCCACAATATCAACATCGCCTTCATCTCCTGCATCGGACTGGACAACGACCGCGGTGCAAGCGAAGGCTTTGAAGAACAAGCCGGATTCAAAGAAATCCTCGTGCAGCTAGCCCAAGAGGTCGTGCTCATGGTAGATTCGAGCAAATTCAACACCTGCTCCGAATACTTTTTCGCAGAACTAACAGACTTAACTCACATCATAACAGACAGCGAAGCCTCACCTGAATACGTCGAAGCACTCAGAGCGCAAGGATGCAAAGTGACGATCGCTGAATAACACAAACTCTAAACTACCCATACATGAGTCAGAATAAAGTATATCTCGCCGTCGATCTAGGCGCAGGCAGTGGCCGCGTGCTCGCTGGAGAATTTGACGGCAATCGCATCGAACTCCACGAACTCAATCGCTTCGACAATATTGGACTTCAGCTACCTAGCGGAGTGCACTGCAACATTACACTGCTTTACCAAAATATCCTAGAAGGTCTAAGAATCGCAGCTGACACCTATGGCGATTCCGTCATCAGTATCGGCATCGACACATGGGGTGTCGATTATGGACTCTTCGACAAAGATGGCCGTCTACTAGGCCTCCCCTACAACTACCGCGACAGCCGCACCGACGGCATGATGGAGAAGGCACTGGAGAAGGCCTCTAGAGAAGAGATCTACGAAGCGACTGGCGTCGAATTTTTATTCTTCAACTCACTCTATCAACTACTCTCTGAAGTTGAGAACAGAAGCCCTGCACTCGAGATCGCAGAGGACATGCTCTTCATTCCTGACATGCTCGGCTATTGGCTGACAGGCGAGAAGACACAGGAACGCAGCTTTGCCAGCACCACACAGCTTTATAACCCAAAGAAGAAGGATTGGGACTTCAACCTAATCGAAAAGCTGGGACTCCCCAAACGCCTCTTTAAAAAAATCAGCGACTCGGGCAACGCGCTCGGTCCACTACGTGACCAAGTCGCCGAAAGGACCGGTCTCAAAAATGTGAAAGTAATCACGGTTGCTGGGCATGACACCGCAAGCGCAGTCGCCGCAGTGCCAAGCCAAGCCGAAACCCCCGCCTACCTCAGTAGCGGAACGTGGTCACTCCTCGGACTGGAACTACCAGAACCAGTCATCACCGAGCAATCGCTCGCGGACGGCTTCACCAATGAAATCGGCGTCAACAACACCGTGCGTTTCCTCAAAAACATCTGCGGACTCTGGCTCATTCAAGAGACCAAGCGCTATTGGCGCGCCGGCGGCGAAGATGTCCCCTACAGCAAGATGGCGGGCTTCGCAGCCTCAGCACTCCCCTTCCGCAGCCTGATCAACCCAGACGACAAGCGCTTCATCGAAGCGGGTCGTATGCCAGAAAAGATTCAGCAATTCTGCAACGAAACTGGACAACCAATTCCAGAGACCAAAGGCGAGATTATCCGCTGCATCTACGAAAGCCTCGCCCTTCGCTACGCGACCGTCTGGAAAAAGTTAATCCAATACACTGACCACAAACCGCAGACACTCCACATCGTAGGCGGCGGCTGCCAAGACAAACTCCTCAACCAGTTTGCCGCTAATTCAATTGGCGTAAATGTTGCAGCCTGCCCAGTGGAAGCCACCGGACTTGGCAACATCCTCGTGCAAATGCTCGCCAACGGTGAAATCAAAAACCTTTCCGAAGGACGCAAAATCATTCTTAATTCTTCACTAGTCGAAAGATTCGAGCCCGAGGACCAAGTTCCATGGGCCGAAGCAAAGATTAAATTCGAAGCCATCTGCAAATAATATTTTATTTATGAGCCTGTTACACACACCACCTAATCGCCCGAACGGCAAATCAGTCCAACTGATGACTACTTGTTTGTGCGATGCATTCTATGCCGACGTCGCGCAAGCGACGGTTGAAGTCCTTGAATTTCTCGGCTGCGATATCGAACTTCCAGATGGCCAAACCTGCTGCGGTCAGCCCGCATTCAACGGCGGCGACTGGGCGAACTCGCGCAAAGTGGTGCGTCATACTGCAAAAGTATTTGCAGGCGAGAAGCCGATCATCGTGCCATCAGGCTCCTGCGCGGCCATGCTCTTCCACGGCGCACCTTTGGAATTTGAGAAGGAAGCAGACCTACCGGTCATTCAAGCCCTCGCGAACCGCACATGGGAACTGCTCGACTTCATCGTCAGCGGCCTCGGTGTTACTGAATGGCCCGGCACTTTCCCCTCAAAAATGACCGTGCACCGCAGTTGCCACCTACGTGGTTCTAATAGCGGCGCGGCGATCACGACACTACTCGAATCAATCGAAGGCCTTGACCTCGAACCGATTGACGAAACAGAACAATGCTGCGGATTCGGCGGCACCTTCTCAGTCAGCTTCCCCAACATCTCGAAGGCTATGGGTGAACTCAAAATCGAAAATCTCACCGCCTGCAAGCCCGACGTCGTCGCGGCAGCCGACATGGGCTGCATGATGCACTTCGGCGGCATGATGGACAAACAAGGGAACAAAACAAAGCGCATGCACGTCGCACAAGTGCTACGCGACTCACTTAAAAACGCTGGAAAATTATAAGCCATGAAAAGTTTTCAAAAAGTAGACAACGCGGCCTTCAACCTTTCAGACGAAGTGCACGAAGCGAATTTCGTGGGTGCAAAAATGAAGTCTGAACGACGCTACGCCACACTCGCACGCGACTATCCCGATGCCGACAAGCTCCGTGAGACCGCAGGCAACATTAAGCAGCACACACTCGAGCACCTTGACCAATACTTGGAACAGGCCGAAGCCTCCTTCAAGCGCAATGGCGCACAGGTGCACTTCGCAGTCGATGACGAAGCCCTGAATGCCACGGTGCTACGCATCATGAACGAGACGAAGTCACAGACGATGGTGAAGTCGAAGAGTATGTTGACCGAAGAAGTCCACATGCTCGACTACCTCGAGAAGAACGGCAAAACCGTAGTCGAAACCGACCTTGGTGAATTCATCCTTCAAATCGATGGCGACCACCCGTCACACATCGTCACGCCAATCGTTCACAAAAACCGCCGCGGCATCGCCAAAAGCTTCGAGCGCGAAGGTCTAGGCGACTACAACGACGACCCTGAAGTCATCACACGTCGCGCCCGCAAATTCCTGCGTCAAAAATATATCGACGCTGAAGTCGGTTTGACTGGTGCGAACTTTGTTTCCGCTGAATCTGGCCGCATGGTGCTCGTCACCAATGAGGGAAACTCTCGCTTCTGCATGGCGGCCAACAAAATCCACATCGCAGTGATCGGTATCGAAAAACTCGTGCCTACCGACCGCGATTTGGGTCTATTCATCAATCTGATTGGACGCTCCGGCACAGGCCAACAGCTCACCGTTTATAATCAATTTATCGGCGGCCCGAAAAAAGAAGGCGGTCAACCGCACGGCCCTGAACAAATGCACGTCATCTTCGTCGACAACCGTCGCACCGAAGTGCTCGCCAGCGAATGCCGCGAAATCTTACGCTGCATCCGTTGTGGCGCCTGCCTCAATGTCTGCCCAATCTATCGCCAAGCCGGTGGCCACGCTTACCGTAGCGTGTATCCTGGCCCAGTCGGCGCAGTGCTCAGCCCACTGCTCGCTGGCAATCGCTATCCAGAACTAGCCGACCTACCAAAAGCATCCAGCCTTTGCGGCGCATGTAACGAAGTCTGCCCAGTCAATATCCCGATTCCAGACTTACTCTTACGCCTACGCGACAAAGCGAAGCGCGAAGGCATCAAGGGCGCAATGAAAGGCACGCCGAAGCTCGGCATGTGGGCAACACTTTGCTCGCAACCTGCGATGTGGAAAACCGCACTTTCGATGGGACACACGATGAACTACATCCCCACAGAAATGGTGCCACACCCGTCAGCCAAGTCATGGCAAACCACTCGAAAGCTGCCGAAGTTCCAAGGTGGCGAATTCCGCAAGTGGTTTAAAAACCGCAAGTGAGCCAAGCCACACTTAAACATCGAACATTCAACGTCCAACTTTGAACATCCAATAATAGAGACTCAGAAAACATCCCTTCAACATTCGATGTTGGAAGTTCGATGTTCAACGTTCTCATTTTAAAATGACTGATAGAGAAACCATTTTTTCTGCCATCCGCGCAGCACTTGCACCACTACCCAACCGCGCCGACAAGCCGGATTGGGACGACGAACTTGTCGTCTGCAAACCGCCTCAACCCTTCGACAGCCTAAAGGCGCAATTTGCTGACAAAATCGCATTTGCCAGTTCTCGCTTTTACGAATCATTCGAAGCATTGGCTGAGTTCCTAAAAACAGAAAACAGCACTTTCGGTTATTGCGATCCAGCCTTGGCCAAGCATTTCGAAAAGCTCGATGGCATCACCTTCGATACCGAATACGACGAATCGAAGATTAACGACTATACTTTCGGCATCACCAAAGCCACAGCAGGCATCGCTGAGAGCGGCACAATCATGCTAAAAGATTGTGACACATCTGCACGTTTAGCGGCACTTGCGCCATGGATACATGTCGCAGTGCTTGAAGAGGCTGACATTATCGAAAGCATCCCCGAAGCGATTCAACGCTTCGGCGATGATCCTTCGATCGTATTCGCCACTGGCCCATCCAAGACCGCCGACGTCGAAGGCATCTTGATCGAAGGAGTCCACGGCCCTGGCATACAGATCGCCTTTGTTCTACCCGAATAGGCGATCCACTTTTAATATCGAACGACCCCCTCGTATCTGACCAAAGATAGAACCCACAACCAGATTACAAAAAACACACATCTAAAAAGATTATGAGCACTGATATGAAAAAATACGTCGACTACATTAACAACATGAGCGGCAACATCCTACTCGGATGCGACGGTTTCGTGGATGAGACATACGAAATTGTCCAAGAACGAGCAAATCCTACTGAATTCACCGCGATTGAAAACCTGAAGGACTTTGGCGAATTGATCGTCAAACGTGCTGGCGGTGGAGTCGGTGTTGAAATCGTTCCTAAGCGTCGCTGCGAAGGTGGATTCGGCATCAACACAGGACGTATCGCAGCATGCCTCGGCCTAAAGCCAGTGCTGCCAGGTCTCTATGGCGAAACTACGATTGACCCTGCTTACGAAGAATTCGAAGACACCTGCGTATTGACATCTCTGGGTGACCCAGCGTTGACCCTCGCATTTGAGTTCCAAAATGGAAAGCTCCTGATGAGCGATCTCGGCCGCGTCTCCAACCTCAAGTGGGCAGACTTCGAAAAACACTTCTCTGCTGAGCAAATCAAAGACATGTTCACTGGCGTGGACATTCTTGGACTTGGCTACTGGTCGCTTACATCCAACTTTGACGATCTGTTCATGGGCTTCATGAAACAGTATGAAGACGGCTCGATCACACCGCCAAAGCGCATGTTCTTTGACTTCGCCGACATTCAAAAGAAGTCTAGCGAAGCCTTCATGAAGTCACTGGAACTGATCGCATCTTACAACAGCAAGATCCCAATGTGCTTTAGCCTCAATCACCACGAGATCATGGAGCTCTGCTCACGCATCGGCGTTGAGTGTGCAGAACCAACACCTGAAGCAATCGCAGCTGCATTGCCAATCGCTCGCGATAAGATCGGGTTCGATGAACTCGTCGTTCACACTCCTGACTTTGCCGTCGCTTCCAGCGTCGCAGAGGGCGAAGCGATCGCGATGCAGGAACGCCAAACGAATGTCATCCGCCTCGCAGGCGCAGGTGACAGCTTCAACGGTGGCTACATCTGCTCATCCCTTGGAGACTTGCCGATCAAGGAACGCCTTGCATTGGCGAATGCAACGACTGCATTCTTCGTCACACAAGGCACAGGACCCAATAAGGAGCAGCTCATTGCTCAGCTCGAAAAAACTGCAGACAAATAACCTCAACTGGAAGCTCTACTATGAAGACATTATCGTTACTTAGCCCAGGCTCCACTGAGGGATTTCAAGCCATCGACCTCAAGGGCGAAGGCTCCGCGGACTGGTCAGTCAAGTCCTACACACTACGCGGGGGTCTACAAGAAGGCGTCCAAGTCGTTGAGATCAACAACGGCAAGCTCTCCTTCGCCATCCTGCCCACACGCGGCATGGGTATCTGGAAAGGTCAATGCGGCGATGTCAGATTAGCCTGGGACTCTCCAGTCAAGGATCCAGTCAACCCCGCGTTTATCAATCTAGAAGAACGTGGCGGCCTCGGCTGGCTAAAGGGCTTCAACGAATGGTTCGTGCGTTGCGGCGTCAACAGCATGGGTGCCCCTGGTATCGACACCGTGTGCGACTACAGCGGCAACGAATTCGAAGTGCCGCTGACGCTACACGGAAAAATCGCCAACTTGCCAGCACGCGCAGTCGAAGTGGAAATCACCGATACAGCGATCATCGTGCGTGGTGAAGTCGACGAGACCATGATGTTTGGCCCTTCGCTGCGCCTCAATGTTGAGATCCGCACCGAGTTTGGCTCAGGCGCGATGACTATCATCGATACTGTGACCAACCTCGGAAATAATCCGCAAGAGCACGAAATGCTCTACCACATTAACTACGGCGCCCCACTCCTAGAAGAAGGCTCTCGTATCGTGGCACCGTTCAAACAAGTCGCTCCTCGCGACCCGCGTTCCGCCGAAGGCATCGACACATTCGATCAATACGGCGCATCGCAAATCGGATTCGTCGAACAAGCCTACCTGTATGAACTGGTTGGCAAAGGCGACGACAACGAGACGATGGCCATGCTACGTAATGCGGCAGGCGACAAAGCCTCCATGCTTCGTTATAAGCTCGAAGACTTCCCATGCTTCACTCTCTGGAAGAACACTTCAGGCACAGCCGATGGCTATGTTACTGGGCTCGAACCAGCGACGAACTATCCGAACTCACGCCGCTTTGAGCGTCAACAAGGTCGCGTCATCAGCTTGGCTGGAGGCGAATCACGCACCACCACACTCACGATCGAGACCATGGATACCAAGGGCGAAGTCGATTCTGCTGAAGCAGAGATCAAGCAACTGCAAGAAACGGCTGCAGCCAAGGTGCACCCGCAACCAGTTGCCACCTTCTCAGGTTAAGCGTCTATCGATTACGACAAACGATTCAATCAATCCCTCGTCGCTAGCGGCGAGGGATTTTTTATTACCTTTTGTGTTAGCCAAGCAACGACACTAAGCTATCCTACCACAATTTCCCTTAATCATTAAAAAATGGCTATCTGCTACATAGGCTGCGATGACTTCCTCACTCATCAAATTAAAACCTTCCCGATCTTTCAGAAGTCGGAACTCATAGAAGTTCAATTCCCCGTCAGTGGTTCTGACACCAAGATCGACCTCCTAATAGCGGGAACACAAGTTCAGCACCTCATACGCCTCGCTGCCACGGTTTCTGACTGGAATTTCCCACCAGTGGCTCTGTTTGTGCTGCCTGTTGATGGCTACGAAAAACGGAGTGAATACATCAACCATCACCCAAGAGTTGGGCGAACGATTTTCTTATGCGAAAACACGCCTGAAGCAATTCAGCTTGGCATGGAGCAAGCCTATGCATTCCACCAAAAGCGGGCATCCCTAAACATCGACAACTCAGAATCGGGGAATTTCAGCAAAAATAATATTTCGCCACGCTGGCTCTTTCAGACAATGATGGAGCACTTAGACGAATACATCTATTTTAAAGATAGCGATTCGCGCTTCCTCGCGGTCAGTCAATATCTGACGAACAAATGTGGTAAAACATCTCCCCACGAAGTCCTCGGATTGCGAGACTATGATCTCTTTGATCAGAAGCACGCACAAGAAGCCTATACCGACGAACGAAAGATAGCCACTGGTGAGCTCCAAGAGCTTTATAAGGAAGAGGAGATCTTCAAAGATGGTGCACTGACCTGGGTCGCATCGCGCAAGCTGCCATTACACACACGCTCAAAACACTTAGCTGGTTCATTCGGCCTCTCACGCGACATCACCGAGGCCAGAGACTTACACGAAAAGCTGGAGCAAAACCACGAACGCATGCAGGCCGAGCTACTTCTTGCGCGTAACCTGCAAGACACACTCATACGTAAATGCGCTCCAAAGTTCTTAAATGCTGAAGGTGGTCATACCTTAGAAATCGCTACCAAGTATATCCCCTCGTTTCACTTAAGTGGCGATTTTTTCTCGATTGTTAAGACCGCAGAAAAGGGCGCGGCAATACTTGTGGCCGACGTAATGGGACACGGCGTGCGCGCAGCGATGGTGACTGCCATGATCCAAATTGCAGTGCATCAGCTCAATGACTACGCCAGCCAGCCAGCGGAATTCATGACGCGATTGAACGACATGATGCATCGCACCATACAACCGACCGGCCAACCCATGTTTGCCACCGCCGCGTATAGCTACATCGACCTCGAAAACAAGCGCCTCACCTACGTGCAAGCCGGCGCACGCCACGGCATTCATGTGCCAGCCGAACACTTACAAACAGCTGCAAAATTTAGTGGGGCACCCATCGGCTCAGCACTCGGCCTGTTGCCACAGACGAAATATGCAGAAGCGAGCATTCCACTGAAGTCCAAAGACGAGATCATACTTTACACCGATGGAATCGTTGAGGCCGCGGCTGGCGACGAGGAGGAGTATAGTGAATCACGGCTGGTTGATTTCCTAACGCAGCACCGCAATGAAGACCTGCCTAAGATGATGGATGCCCTGCTACTGTCAGTTCAAGAGTTTACCCAAACTAAAGAACTTGATGACGATGTCTGCTTAATCGCGTTGCGCATTCCGTAGAATTACTCGTGCCGCAAGGCTTCGATTGGAGAGAGATTTGCAGCCTTCCATGCAGGGAAAGAGCCAAAGACAATCCCAGTGAGGACAGAGACTCCGAGCGAAATAAGAACCGAAAACAGCGTCACTGAAGTTGGCATATTCGCATACTGAGCCACCAAGAACGCGAGCAACATTCCGAGTGCCGCTCCAATAGCTCCACCAATCGCAGTGAGCATCATCGACTCGACTAAGAACTGTATGAGAATATCATTACGAGTGGCACCCAACGCACGACGCGTGCCGATCTCACGCATACGTTCATAGATGTTTGCCAACATGATATTCATAATGCCAATGCCACCAACCAACAGTGAAATCGATGCGATGGAAGCCATCACAATCGTAAAAATACGCTGAGTCGCCTCTTGTTGCTTCATGAGCTCAAAAGGCAAAATAATTTCATAATCTTTGTCTTTATGACTACTGCGAAAATAAGCCTCTAGGCGGCGACTCGTATTCTCAATCTGCGCCACATCTTCGATCACTATATACAATAACTTAAATTCCACCACCGCTCTTTTTTCGATGGGTGCCGACCAGTAGCTCAAGCCCGTATCAGTCGGAAGAAATATCATCTGATTTATACTGCTGAGACCGATAATTTCACGATCTGCCGGATGATTCAACACACCCACAACGGTCAAGAACTCCCCCATAACATTAACCGTCTCACCAATTGGATCACGAAATTGAAAGAGCGACTCAGCGATACCGCTACCGATCACACAGACTGGTGCGAAAGTATCATTATCTTGCTGATTAATAAAACGACCACTCCCTCGAACTAGATTCGAGCTCGTAATTTCGGGAAACTCAATAGGAACACCCAACACATACCCAGAGAGCTCCTCAAACCATTGACTCGCAATACGGCCACGCCAATTAGTAATCGGAAGAATCGACTCAATATTATCAAAGTTATTCTGAATATGTAAGATATCCTTCGCACGAATCCCAGATTCACCAGACGCATCATTACTCTGAGAGTCACTCGGGCTCACCAAGGAACGCACAATGATCTTATTGACGCCCATTTCCTGAATTTGGCGAATCGACTCGAGTCGAGCACCCTCGCCAATCGCCAACATCCCAACCACTGCACCGACACCGAACACCACTCCCAAGCCGGCCAGAAATGCCCGAAATGGATGCATCGTCAGACTCGCGATGGAAAGCTTTAATGTATTTGATAGCTTCACCTTAAGTTATGATCGTGTGATCCGCCCGTCGTGAATTTCGACCACACGGTCGACCTCGTCCTCATACTCAGGGTTATGCGTCACCATAATAATCGAACGGCCCTCGGAACGTAGCTCGCGAAAAATCTCCATCACTTCCTCGCCCGTCTTCTCATCTAAATTACCCGTCGGTTCATCAGCCAGCAATACCGGAGGGTCATTTGCCAACGACCGTGCAATTGCCACGCGCTGACGTTGCCCACCAGATAGCTCGGTCGGCTTATGCCCAGTGCGGTCCTTCAAACCAAGTCGCTCAAGCACAGCATGCGCGCGTTCCTCCATATGTGCCTTGCTCTTCTCAGCATAACGCATCGGCACACATACATTCTCCAATACGGTCATATTGGGAAACAGATTAAACGACTGAAAAATGAAACCGATTTTCTGACAACGAATCTGCGAAATATCATTATCAGGGAGTTGCGCCACATCTTGCCCATCCAGCCAATACTCACCCCCACTCGCTTGGTCCAATAATCCCAACAAATTAAGCAAAGTCGATTTACCCGAACCAGAGGGCCCAACAATCGCAACGAATTGTCCACGGTAGAATTGTAATTCCAAGGGACGAAGCGCATGCACGATTTGATCGCCCATCTGGTAATGCTTTGAGATCGCTTTAAGGTCGATCAGCACATCTCCTTTCGAGGCCTCACCGCGGTTCTGTAGATTCTTCGACATTCTATTCGTTCGCTCAACGCTTCCTACTTATCTTTGCGGTGCAGTAAAACGACATCGCCCTCATCGACACCATTGAGCACTTCAACAAAGCTAGTCGAGACACGCCCGGTCTCAACCAAGCGCTCCTCAACATCGAATGTCCCCTGCACCTGACAATAAGTCTCTCCTTCTTGATTATACAGCGCCTCGACTGGCACAAATAACACATCGCGCACCGAATCCACAAAGATCTCAACTTCGACCGTCATTCCCGGCATCAGACGAGGATCAGTCGTATTAGTGCTAATCCTCGTCTTATAAATTCGGGGACTGCGAGAGTCCCACCGATTCAAACGCTCAGACATACTTGCAATCTGAGCAACCTTCCCCTCCATCACCAAATCGGGCAACGCAGAGTTCTTAATAATAACGTCCAACCCAACCTGAATACGCGAGCGATAGATCTCTGGTATCGAACAATTCACCAAGAACTGCGAGAGGTCTGGAATCCGAGCAACGACTTCCCGAGGTGACACCTTTACCCCAATCGCAAGCACCTTAGGCTCGCGACCGCGCTCATCACCTTTGCCGATCTCAACAATGCCAGCAACAGGCGCACGTAACACCAACTTCGAATAATCATCTTTCAGCTCTGCCAGTCGCTCGTCGAGGCGCTCCTGTTGCTTAAAGAAATCCTCTTCGAGTGTCACGAGCTTCTCTTCCTTTTTAAGACGACGTTCGACGATCAACTCTTTCGCCTGCTCTTTTTGACGCAGCAACTTACGATAACGTCGCTCATCCTGAACTTGGTCACTATCTGCCTTCACTAGCTGACGCTTCAGATCCAACAAAGTCTTATCTGATGTAATCACCAGACGACGCAACTTCTGCGGGTGATCATAACGGCGAAATCGCCGCTCCGCCTTACGCGCCGTCTCCCACCCAGAGATCGAAGTCGCGACTTTCTTCTCTGCCAGAGCGACTGCACGCTCTGCCGCATCACGTGTCACATCATCCTTCAACCGTGCCTCAGACAGATCTTGCTTACTTTTCTCAAAGGCACTCAGGGCCTCATAGTATTGCTGCTCTTGGTCATCCGCAGCAGCCTGCATCTGCTTACTCTCGGTGCGATATTCCAGATTTTGATATTTATCTAGCGCATCAACGGCCGTCTCATGTGCATTCGCCATTTCAGTCAATACACTCACGGTTTTATCCCGCGCCACGCTCTGCGTCTCGAGAAACAGAACGATATTTAATTCGATATCATCTAAATTCTCTTCGAGATTACGCGTATCATCAATAAACAGTTCCTCTTGATATTCTAAATCATATTCATGATCGACCTTTAGATCATAGAGTTCTTCTTCGAGGTCTTTAATGAGCTCCAAATAGACCTCATCCGCAAAGCTTACGACCGGATCACCGACCTCCACCTTCGCTTGATTCTCGACAATCTGAATAATACTCAGGCCCTGAGAGCCTTTCCCTTCAAAGCGTAATTGATGATTTTCGATCGCAGCCAATTCGCCACGCCCCAGAACGGTAATATTAAAGTCGCCTCGCACCACCTCGTAGAATCGATCCAATTGCTGTGCCGAACTCGGTTCCCCTGACGAACCACTGGAACAGCTCTTAAACAGAAAGAAGCACAACAGTAGCACGACGGCGCCCACAAGGCCCCGCTGCCACAGCGATAAAGTCATAATTCGACGAATCACTTTAATTATTAATCCCCTCTTTCATGAATCCCTCGAGATCACGCTCTAAGCTCGGGGCAGGAAACTGCTCAGACTGCTCCTTCTCTATGCGTTCCATCTCTGTATTGATCCGTGGATCAACATCATCAGGCCGAATGACCGCACCCTCACCAAACTCCAAGATATTAATGCTCAGAAAGATGATCAACTGAGTCTGCTGACTTTGGTCACGACGCGAAGTAAACAAAGAACCTAAGATCGGAATGTTGGATAACATTGGCGTGCGACGCTCGATATCACGATCCGTGCTTTGTAGCAAACCAGCCATCGATATCATTTGCCCATCACGCACTTCCAATTCCGTGCGCGCTTGGCGCACCGCAATGATCGGATTCGCAACTTCCCCTGCCACACTATAACTAATCACCGTTGAGACCTCCGGGTTGACTTCGACCCGGACGCGATCACCTGAAATCATCGTCGGTGTGACACTTAGCTTAATACCGACACTCTTAAACTCGGTCGAAGTCGTCACACCTCCACTGGAAGTCGTTTGGGATAAAATGGGAACCTCCTCACCAGTCACAATACTACCCTCTTTGCCTCGCTGAATAATTAGATTGGGAGCTGAAAGTATCTTCGCCTTACCATTCGTCTCCAAATAGCGAATAAAGAGGTTGAGCGATTCTGAACCATTATCCCAAATCGACGTGTTTACGATTCCACCAGAGTCACTCGGAGCCGCACCAGGCACCCCAAGTTGAGAACCGACCTTCTTAAGCACCTCAATGTTGTTAGTCAAAGGGTCTAGCCCAATGTCCTGATAATACAAATCGATCTCTTTCTCTAAGTCCGAGTCGATGTTTAACTCCATGATACGTGCCTCAACAAGAATCTGCGGCACCGGCTGATCCAAACGTTCAATGATAGTCTTCAGCATTCCGATCTGATCCGAACGCTCTGACAGAACCAGTTGATCCGATTCCAGACTCTCAGATACCATACCATCCGAACTGATAAATTCCTCCAACACACGACGCAATGTCGATGCCTGAACATACTTACAGTCATATACAAACATCTCTTTATCGAAGATCACCCTATCTTGGGAAACCACCTGTTTGAACTCTTCCAAACGCACGCCATGCGCATCCTTCAAAACATCATCTAAGGATCCACTCACTCCTGTCTCAGCAAGCAGCACAACAGATGCTGCCCAACAGAACGCACAAGTAAAGAACCCGATCCGGGTCAAAAGAGGCTTCAAGTGAAAGCTCGAAGCACTGAGGGTATAGTTTAAATTAAACATTGATGGTAAACAGAGACAATGAGGATACGAGTCACAGCACATATAATACACATGACAACTATCATTTTCGCCGAATCGTGTTTTTATAACTCGAATGACACCGGTGACAGCTAATAGTCTCCGAATGGTGACGTTGTAGATTAATATTACCCCAAAAACGACAAATCTCAGAGGCACAAAAAACAGTTTTCGTAGTTCCAAGGCAACAAACGCCGAGAAAGCGCTTAAAAGCGGCACATCAAAGACAAACTAGCTAATATAGCATTGACTAAAAATAAGCCCAGCTTATCAAAATCCGCATAACCTTGAACTCTCTTGAACTCTACTACAGTTCATTCTGCGTTCACTGTTATAAGTCAAAGAAACGAGCTGAAGGCATCTCAATTTAACTGAAGCTCACAATAAATTAGAAATAAAAAAAATCCACAAATGGAATTCAAGACACAACTAGGCCTAGATCCAGACACCGCAGACTCAGTTTATGACAGCAAGTCACTACTGGAGTATGTAAACTTAAAGCTCACCTCCATCGGTCAGCCAGTTTTTGGCGACCTTGCCGACTCCGAGTTTTTCGGACTCAGCAAATCCTTGCTTGAGAGCTACCAAGAGAAGTCACGCCTCCTCGCGGACTACTTGCCTCCTTGTGACCAACGCATCCAAAGCTTTTTGGCAGAGTATTTCTCCGACCTCGACTTGTCCGAGATGCCTCACCTACCGAACAACACCTTGATCCTAGATCGCCATGGGGTGGCACGCACACTTTCACTCCCCGCGAAAGGCGACCACTTCTCGTCCGACATCATCGACTCTTACCGCATCCAACAGGGCGTGCTACACAATCCGAAGAGCGACCGTCGCACCACTAAGGGAGTCTTCCACGTCACAGAAGGTGGCTTGCCAATTCCAAATGACAAAAAGGCAGTGCCTCAGCTCGCAGCCGCACGTCTATTTCAAAAAGCGCTCGCAACGGCGCCCGACTCACTGACCACACTTCCTTTCTTAGCAAATGAAGCGACCCCAGCAAAGTCATGGGTCTCTCTCTTGCTCCGCCCAGTGGTTGTCCCTGAAGTCGACGGCTTCACCAAAGAAAAGACCATGGAAGTCCGCTTCTTCGCTCCAGGCAGCATGGTCAGCAACCTCGACTTCGTTGAGTCTATCTTTGGCAACGGAGGCGATCCATTCGTATCCGAAAATGATGCAGGCCTAGACCCCGCACACTGGACAGGCACAACTGGTTGCGTAATCCTCGCACCACACCTAATGGGCACCACCAAGAAAGAGCTTGGCTTGCCTAACATTAAAGATGCAACTGAACGCCAAAAGCGCGACGGGATGTGCTGGGAGAAGGAAGACGAACTCTATAACGATGGCGGCGCATTCAAAATTACTTGCCGCGATGCATCAGGGCGCGTGGTCACAGCGATCGCTGATAACTACTTCGGCTACTGCAAGAAGGAAGTTAAAACTCAAATCGGTTTCTCTGCCAACCTCATCGGCCTCGCCGAAGAAGAGCACGCAGGTGGCACGCTCGCATTCACTGGTTACGACCTCGGTGAAGATTTCGAGCTGGCGCACGTCTATAAGGACCTCAAGCACAGCTTCGAAGACGTCATCGCGAACTACGCAGATCGCATCAACCTCATGCCAGAAGGTTACGCTGTAGATAAAAACTACGGCAATATCCTCTACCTCCCCAAGGACGCACGCTTCGAGCTAAACACTCAAAAGATCACGTGGACTAAGGACGGCGCAGAGCAAACAATCAAACTGCTACCAAACATCAGCTATGTGCTGCCAACAGGCTACAAGGTGCAGATGGTTCAACCCGCAGAAGGCCGTCGCTGGCGCTTGGTCGGCCATACGCCTGAAAGCCGCGTCTGCCACAAACCTTCCACCGTCTCTGGGGGTGGTAAATCCGAAATATCGAAGCCAATCACTGACGCCATCATCACTGGCCCCGTCTTTGTCAAAGACTTCGTAAAAGATTTCGACCTCGCCGAAAAAATTATCAGCAAGAACTTCGGCCAACGCTTTGCAGACGAAGCTGAACATCACGAGGACTCACGTCCGATCTTAAGCAAGGAACGTTCACTCGGCTCCGTCATTAAGCTGCTCACTCCATCCAGTGACTTCAACGACGCATACAATAATTGGGTCAACGAGATCCCACAGCAAGTCAAGGAACTCGTCCTCATCATCAAGCGCTTCTACAAAGAGGACTGGGGCAATGACTGGCGCAACCGCTTCAGCGTCGACCTGATCAACGGTGAGTTTGGCAATGTCCTGCGCTATCGCGGCAACCCAATGCTGACGCAATACCTACGCGTGGGTTACACTGATGACGGCTCATGGCGCACATTTGGACTCCGCAAGGACTTCATGCCTGCGACCAAGATATCACTGGAAGACGACATTACCGCATCAGTGGTCGCACCTTCGGAGCAAATCAAGAGCCTGCCACCCGAGTGGACAGCACCGTCTTCTAAGTTTGTGCACAATTGCGAATACCGCTTCTTCCAACGCCCAGATGATGCGATCATCCGCGGCTATGACAAGCAAGCCGAAGCAGACCTCAGCTCTGACGGCAGCTTCCTAAGTAACTACGAGCCACTCAATGCCGAACACGGCAAGAATGAAGTCGAGGACACCATCCGATTTGGCCAATACACACAGCCAATGAAGGACATGGTGAAAGACTTCGTAGAGGAAGGAAACGTCGACTACTATTCGACACCTGCGTATCCACGCATGGTTGACGGCGCACCGACTAAGAATCCTCGCTACCTCCAAGTCCGACCAGACATCAAGGATCAGCGTGGTCTCTACTTGGCAGACATCAGCTCCCGCTTATTCCGCAAGCAAGATTCGCAATCGCCACTACTCCGCCCTGTTACATCGATCCTTCCAGGTCGCCGCAACAACCCAGCAGAGCCAGAAGCAGGCGTTTCAGCGCTCTGCATGTTCAGTCCGATTCACCACATGGAGCTCCCTGAGCTCTTCATGGAATACATCGCGTCAATCACCGGCAAATCACCATCCACCACAGGTGCTGGTTCCGAAGGTGCCCTCACCAAGGGCCCGTTCAACGCCCTATTGCCGATCTACGACATGAACAATGCGCTCGTGTCCTACCTCGCAACTGAGCAGCCAGCATTCATCACCGCAGCTGGTTATGTCGGCCCGAACTACCGCGTTGATCACGACGTCAGCCTCCTCGTCCCTGAAATCTGGTGCCGCATGCGCCCAGAAGAAACAGATCCGAAGTGGATGATCGAGCACGGCTACCTTGAAAAGGTCGAAGACTTCGAGCACAAGGGCAAGACAGTGAAGGCCAGCCTCCTCGGCTACCGCATCACAGCCAAGTTCGTGCGCATCTTCTTCGCTCGCGTGTTCAACAACCCTGAGACAGTCCTCAACGAAGAGATGCTCAAACCTGAGCTGCAAGACGTTGATGCATTTGTTGAGGGCATGGAGACCACACAGGCCGCCCACAAGCAAGCCGCACTGAATTACTTTGCAGATGGCTCAATCGATGAAGCGTGCCCTCCACTCAAAGCATTGCTTAACATCATGGCGTATGGTGAATACGAAGGTAAGGGCCTCGACTCCGAAGAAGTCCGTAGCCTCTTCACCCGCGAAGCCATGCTCAACAGCGACTGGTATAAAGCACGCCTCGAAAGCCAGCAGGAGCAAGACATCAAGTCATGGACATCCAATGTGGACTACTTGACACACTTCATGTCCAAGGAGTCACACACTGGCGTTGCAGCGCGTCTCGACATCGGAAGCCGTCTCGCGGCAGCCAAAGAGGAACTTGCACGAGTCAGCAACGCTGACTACACGAAGCAACTCGTAGGCACCCTCGGTCGCCACCCGATCAAGTAGTCAGCTAGTTCACTCAAGCTTCACGCAAAACCCGGAAAAGCTCACGCAGCTTCTCCGGGTTTTTTATGCCCGGAGCACTCTCGACACCACTATTCACGTCGACTCGCGTAGTGGTCGAGCGCCTAACCGCATCCAAAACATTCGACGGGTTCAGCCCACCCGCCAAGATCCACTGGGTATCCTCAAACTGCTGCTTCAAGCCAGCAAACCGCTCAAAGTCCCCAGTATGGCCGGTGCCGCCAACCTGATCCTTCGAATATGTATCCAAGAGAATCGTATCGGCATCACTCAGCACAGATTCCGGAAACACATCCGTCGGCGATACGCGCGGTGCCAACCATAAGCGATCACGCAAGGCGATCTCAGACCACTGCCCCAATCGTTGCTCATCTAGCGGCAAGGAAGCATGAATCTGAAAGCGATCAAAGCCCGCACCGCAGTAGCGCCGCAAATCATCAGGACTCGTCTCCACATCCACAATCACTCGCTTACCCTCTGGCACAACCGCGGCCAATTCCTCGGCGCGCGCGAGCGAAATCCCCCGAGGCGACTTCGGATATACGATAAAACCCAAGAAGTCCGCGCCAAGAGACAGCGCAAGCTCCACATCTTCCTCTCGCGTCATACCACAGATTTTAATTTTCACATCCTGATTCATAAACCAAAACCTATGCGCCTCTAAAACATAGGTAAATACTTTAGACTCATTAATCCCCCAAGATCCTAACAGATTAGAACCTAATCGTTAAATCCATGCAAAGATAAGAAAAGTTAGGAACAAAAATCAAAGCTACGGCTCAAATGTATAAACAACTTAAATGTAAATAATTTAATGGCACGCCCCCGAAAACGGCAGGCATCCACCTCCAATTAACCTAGTTCAGAATTCACACTTATTAATACTAAGAACAACATAACGTTTAGCTTGCAGAACACGACGCCTGTGCAAAGGTGCACATGGCTAAATAATAACCCGAGATTTTTTTTTAAGACTCACGTTTGATAATTCAGACTCTCAACATACGTTATTAGTAATCCCATAAATACTAATAACCCTCAACCACTAGCCCTCCTCAATATCATGGCACGATCAAAAGCAAATAAAGGCATCAGCCGCATCGACTCCGGTTCAACACACGGATGGTTCGTTCGCGGTTATCGCAACGGCAAGACATACTCAAAGCTCTTCAGCGACCGCAAATGCGGCGGTAAAGGCAAAGCTCAGAAGCTAGCGAAAGCATATCGCGATGAGCTCAACGAGGAACTCGAAGCCATTCCCAAAAAGCCACGTCAACGCCGAATCGTTGTATCTGATTCACGCAACACAACTGGCGAACTCGGCGTATCACGCACTACCAAAATTGGCCCGAACGGCACGAAGCACGAATGCTACTCCGTCAGTTGGCGCCCAGAACCTGGTGTGCAAAAGTGCACTTCTTTCTCCATCAAAAAATATGGTGAAAAGAAATCCTTCAAAATGGCAGTCGAGCATCGCCGTAAGATGATGCGCGAAATCCACGGCCCGAACTTCTATAAGAGGCTCAGCAAGCAAAAGAAGGCACGCGAAGCGTAAGCTTTAAAAATTAAGAAATATCTTTTCTTAACGGCTTGACGGACAAAGCGCAGCTTCCATGCTGCGCTTTTTCTTTTGGAAATCTAGGCTCATGGTGTAATGGTAGCACTAAAGTTTCTGGTTCTTTCAGTCGGGGTTCAAATCCCTGTGAGCCTGCCAAAAGACTTAAGCCCCTCAGCAATGAGGGGCTTTTTTGGTTCATCGTCGATTACTGCGAAAAAGGTGTATCGATGCACTGAACCATTTCGAGTGAATTGCAATCGGTAACGGCGTGGTCCCTGCGCGCCATCGATACGAAGCCAAGACGATGGATGGCGCGCGGGACGCACGCCGCTACCAGAGAAATCTAAATTCTCCGGTAATCCTAGGATCGGAGGTGATTCGAACCTTACTACGCCTCGCGAAACTGAGTCGGCGAATGCCCTGCAATCCGCTTAAAGGAGCGATTAAACTGCGAAATCGACTCGAAACCAGTCTCAAATGCGATCTCACTCACGCGTAAATGCGGGTTCCCGAGCAGCAACTTCGCCTGCTCAACGCGGACGCGCGCCAGGTAATCGGTAAATGTCATACCAGTGGACGCCTTAAAGACCTTACAAAAATGGCGCGTGCTCGCATTGACCGCCTGCGCAGCCTCATCAAGCGAGATACGCTCACTATAATGCTCTTGAATGTAGCACTTCGCTTGACTTACCAACTTCGGCTCATCCTCTTGATCCTTAATTTCAATGCTATTACTGATAACAGCAAGGTGCTCCGCAAACATCGCAAGGAGTCGCAACATCGAGTCGTATTGCTCTGGCCGAATGACCTGCGTATTGAAATACGCAGTCTCAAGCGCCTCAAAATCAACCGATGCGCCCCAATCGTGAAGTTGCTGGACCGCTTGATCAAACTCCTCCCGATTCGGCTCATGCAGCAAAATCTGCCCAGTATGCAAATACCCAATCAACCCGTCACCTACGCGCACGGGCACTGCACTATCACAAAGCCCAACAAAACAACGCACCGACTTAGGTTTCAACACCGCCTGCCTTTCCAATGACTCCCGCACCGCCAAACAACTCACACACCCTTGCGTAGCCTCTGACACGATTCGACACAAAGAATTCTGCCCCAGAGAGCCATCCCCCTGCTTAAATGATTGCACAGGGCGTAATGCGAGCGACAAGCCCGTCGCACCACGAAAGGCCGCCTGATACTCTTTAAACAAAGCAGACTCCGACAATTTCACCACCAATCGTTGCCCACGGCGCTGCTCCGACGTAGCGGAATCAACACGAGATAGGCAGATTTCGGATGGCATTACTTGAGTTTATCGATGTTTTGAGAAAATATGCACAGTGATGTGCCTAATATGCGAAGACAAGCTAGTGGCACCTATGAAATAATCAAGAACATGCACGCTCACCTAATCAGCTACTTACAGGACAACCGGGATCAAATCATCGAGAATTGGTTGCTGGAAGCTGAAATACCAACAATGCACACCGACCAAGCATCCCCAGAAGTAGACTCAACGGGCGTGCCAATCCAATTCCTCTCCCACGCATTCGACCGCACCCTCAAGGTGATCGAATCCGGAAAGGCTCCCGAACACAAGACCGACGGCATGCACTTGGATGACATACTGGGACACACCTGCACCTGTAAACAACGCACCATGGGCGGTCGCGTCTGCATGGAGTTGCATGATTCGGGCCTATTCGCGTTCCTCAGCGTCTTTGACACAAACTGGGATACGACTCATGAATTCAGTGAATTTGACCGCGAGCACTTTGCGGATTTAATAAACCATGCCCTATCTGGCGTGGTCTCCAATGAAATCGACCACTGCCACTATAAACATTTTCGCTCCGACTGCCCTTTTGTGGAAGGTCACACTAAAAGCTGAGCTTAACGCACATGAAAGTTCTCCTACTAACCGTCTTCTTGAGCCTATTATTAGCTGCGCTCTTTTTACTATTCTTCCTTCTTGAACGCCGAGGCAAAGCCCTCAGCAGCCCTGAACAGGACGCACTACGACCTTTTGACAACGAAACACCTATAGCCGCTCCGCGCAAATGAATACAAAACCCGCTACTACAACTATCGTATACGATGATGACTCCGTAAGGAAGTTCATGATCGCATCCATCTTCTGGGGCATCGTCGGCATGGGAGCCGGAGTGCTCATTGCCTTCCAGCTGAATTTCTGGCAAATGAACGGCAAGTTCATCGAATGGCTCACACTCGGAGCCTTAAAAAGCGAGGGAATCGAATTTCTAACATTCGGGCGACTGCGCCCACTGCATACCAACGCGGCAATTTTTGCCTTCGTCGGCAATATGATGTTTGCAGGCATCTACTACTCGACTCAGCGCCTTTGCCGAACTCGAATGGCATCTGACTTGCTCAGTAAGATCAACTTCTGGGGCTGGCAGTTCATCATCGTCTGCGCAGCGATCTCGCTCCCTGCGGGGTTCACACGCGGTAAGGAATATGCAGAGCTCATCTGGCCCATCAACATCATGGTGGCTGTCATCTGGCTGATATTTGCGGCCAACTTCTTCTGGACACTCGCAAAGCGTAACGAAAAGTCGCTCTACGTCGGCCTCTGGTTCTACATCGCGACGATTGTCACGATCACCATGCTCTATGTGGTCAATCACCTGTCCATCCCAACCAGCTTCACGCACAGCTACCCGATCTTTGGTGGCGTGCAGGACGCCCTAGTTCAATGGTGGTATGGACACAACGCGGTGGCCTTCTTCCTCACCACGCCGATGCTCGGCATCATGTATTACTTCGTCCCCAAAGCGGCGAATCGTCCAGTTTACTCCTACCGTCTGTCGATCATTCACTTCTGGTCGCTCGTATTCATCTACATCTGGGCCGGCCCTCACCACTTGCTGAACACAGCCCTACCCGAATGGCTGCAGTCACTCGGTATGGTTTTCAGCCTCATGCTCTGGGCGCCATCTTGGGCAGGTATGCTCAATGGCCTCCTCACCCTCCGTGGCGCATGGGATAAGCTCCTAACCGACCCAATCATTAAGTTCTTCGCCGCAGCGGTTACCTTCTACGGCATGTGCACCTTTGAAGGCCCATTGCTTTCAATTAAGGCAGTGAACGCCCTCTCCCACTACACCGACTGGACAGTCGGGCACGTGCACAGCGGCACCCTCGGATGGAATGGTTTCCTCGCTGCTGGTATGTTCTACTGGCTCGCGCCTCGCCTCTGGAAGACCAAACTCTACTCCACTGCACTCGCAAATGCCCACTTCTGGATGGGTATGGTGGGTATTCTCCTCTATGTCGCATCCATGTGGGTCGCCGGCATCACTCAAGGCCTGATGCTCAACGCCACAATTGAAGGCGGCACACTTCTACAGTATCCGAACTTCCTCGATACGCTGCAGGCAATCCGCCCAGTCATGCTGTTCCGTGCAATTGGAGGTTTCCTCTATGTCACCGGCTTTGTTCTCTGTGCCTACAATATTTGGCGCACTGCGAAGAGCGGCACTGCAGTCAACGGCACAGTTGAAGTCGAAGTCACTGACATTGAAACACCAAGCGCTGCCAAAAGCTTCCTATCAGCTCCAGTCATCTACTCACTGCTCATCGTATTTGCAGTCTGCCTGACGATCTTCAGCAATGGCGCCCTATTCATCTTCGGCACCTTCTTGACCATCACCTTCATTATCGTCGCAATCGCACACTTCGAAGTATGCAAAGCAACATGGAGTCAATGGTATGACCAACTCCTAGACCATGGCTTTGCCTTCACGGTATTGACCATCATCGCTGCAGGCATCGGTGGTGCAATTCAGATCATTCCGACCGTCACGATGCAACGCGCCGATAATATCGAAGGCCGCATTCAAGTGCCCTACACACCACTCGAACTGGCTGGTCGCGATATCTACGTCAGCGAAGGTTGCTACAACTGCCACTCGCAGATGATCCGCACCCTCGTGCCAGACGTCATGCGTTATGGCGACCAAGGTCAAGGCGGAGGTTACTCGCACCTCGGTGAATCGATCTACGACTACCCTTATCAATGGGGCTCGAAGCGCACAGGTCCAGACCTCGCTCGCGAAGGCGGCGTGCGCTCTGATGACTGGCACTTCTTCCACATGCTGGATCCACGCAGTGTCTCGCCAGGTTCGAACATGCCGAATTACCCATGGCTCTTTGAGAAGCCAATCAAAGTCAGTCAGCTACCAAGGAAGATTGATGTCATGCGCATGCTTGGCGTGCCCTATCCGATCGACCTATCGCCTGAGGACATCGAGAGCCAAATCAACGAACAAGCTGCTGGCATTGTCGAGCGCTTGGCCGAGAAAGGCGCTTTTACCGATCCCGACAGAGAGATCGTCGCACTCATCGCTTATCTACAGAAGCTAGGCACTTACGAACTTGCCTCTGAAAAAGCTGCCCGTGAAGCCGCCGCCGAATAAGCAATTATTAGGCATCCACACTTAGTCACTCAATATTATGTTTAAACGCATCATCTACGACGACTGGACGAGCATCGTTCCGCACATCTCCTTCTGGCTCACTTTTGGCGTCTTTCTCGCCATCACCGCCCGTGCTCTTTTTCTAAAGAAAACGACGGTGAGCCACATGGAGAACCTCCCCCTCGAAGACGACGACAATTCAACCCAAGCAGCAAACAAATGAACACAGGCGAAAATAAAGACGAACACCTCGTCAAACAAGAGGATCTCCCTGAGGGCGTCACGCTCCGCGATCACGTAGTCGACGGCATTCAGGAATACGACCAACGTCTCCCTTCTTGGTGGCTTTGCATCCTCTTCACTATGATCGTGTTTTCCATCATCTACTGGCTGGTGCTCGATGACCGCAGCTTTGCAGGCAACGATGACCACCAACTAGAAGAGAAACTAGCGGAATTGAAGACCAAGCGCCTCGCAAACTCGATCGATGTCAGCAATGATGATCTATTCTGGGAAATGAGCAGCAACCCCGACTTCATCGCTGCGGGTAAAGCCACCTTTGAGGCCAACTGCATTGCTTGCCATGGCAAAGAACTCCAGGGCGGCATCGGCTTCAACCTCGTTGATGCCGAGTGGGTGCACGGTGGCCGACCTTCCCAGGTCTACGTAACGATTGACAAGGGAGTGCCAGACAAAGGCATGCAAGCATGGGGCTCAATGCTCGGTCAAAAACGCATCACAGAGGTTGTCGCCTATGTCTTGAGTAAAAACGACCAAGCTCAAATGCAGAGCGCTTACCCGGCCGAATAGTGATTTCTGCGTTCGTGATAGTGATACCTCATTATTGCGAGCGCATTTACACCAACTTTGACGACTACGAGCCGACCATCTTATGGTCACAATTAGCCACACTGATTAAGCGGTCTATTTCTTCCTCCTCATTGGACGAAGCAGCAAAACCGACACATCCTATTCGCTTTTAATAATGAGCAAGCTAGTCCAACCCAATCGCGAATCCGTCACCACCATTAACCGTGATGGCTCACGCAAATTCTTACACCCGGCCGATGTCTCTGGGGTATTCACTCACTGGCGTCGTATCTTTGCTCTCCTGCTAATCGGTATTTATGTGACACTGCCGTGGATTCCAATCAACGGTAACCCGGCGGTCTTCCTAGATGTCTTCAACCGACGCTTCCACTTATTCGGCCTAACCTTCGCTGCACAAGACCTGTGGCTCGCCTTCTTCTTCATTACCGGCGTCGGTTTCTCCCTGTTCTTCATTACTGCACTCTTTGGCCGTCTCTGGTGCGGCTGGGCCTGTCCTCAAACCGTCTTTTTGGAGCATGTGTATCGCCGTATCGAACGCTGGATTGAAGGCGACAGCAACAAGCGCAAAAAGCTCGATGACCAACCATGGACAGCCGAGAAGATAAAGAAACGCGGACTCAAACAACTCATCTTCGCGGTCATCTCCTTGATGATTGCACACCTCTTCCTCGCTTACTTCATCTCCATCCCGCAGCTCTATCAATGGATGCAGGATAGCCCGAAAGAGCACTGGGGCGCCTTTCTCTTCGTCTTCATTGCCAGTGCACTCATCTATTTTAATTTCGCATGGTTTCGCGAGCAACTATGCTTAGTTATCTGCCCTTATGGCCGTCTCCAATCAGCAATGATTGATGATGACTCAGTCATCATTGGCTATGATGAAATACGCGGCGAACCTCGCGGCAAAGCCAAGCAAAGTGGGATTGGGGACTGCGTCGATTGCACGCGTTGTGTCCAAGTCTGCCCCACTGGCATTGACATCCGTCAAGGCCTGCAAATCGAGTGCGTGGGTTGCGCGAACTGTATCGATGCCTGCGATACCATCATGACGAAGCTCAACCGTCCGACTGGCTTAATTCGCTATGACTCGCAAAATGGACTAGCCGGAAAGAAAAAACGTATCTTACGCCCGCGTATTGCCATTTATTTCGTTCTAATGCTAATTGGTGCGACCGCAATGACACTCTCAGTGCTACAACTACGTAGCGCCAATATGAACGTCGTGCGCATGACCGGCTCACCTTACTACATCACTGACACAGCCGTCCGTAATCAATACATGCTGCGCGCCATCAATAAAACTAGCGAAACAAAGACTTACACAGTCGCTAGCCTAGCTGAGGGACAAACCTACGAGATGGAAGGCAACGAAGATGGTATCACCGTCGAGCCTATGGGTGAAGTTGTGCGCCCCGTCATCATTACCGTCCTAAAAGAAAACTACCAAGGTCGTTTCCCGATTGAGTTCACCCTCGTCGCACCTGACGGACACGACATCCTGACGCGCGAAGCCGAATTCATCGGCCCGAACCCTACGATGCTTAAAAAGCAAAGTGAAGCCGCGGCTTCAGCCAAGTAATCACGAACAATGTCTACGTCACAAAAGAAAAAATTCGCATGGTCGTTGTGGATACCGGTGATCATGGCGTTTTTACTTGTCATCGCCGCATGGTCGACCCTCATCAAGATCGCACGCGACAACCCGACTGAAACCGTCGAGCTCGACACCTCAGTGACCAATAAACCAGTTCAACAGGATTGATAAAACAGAGAGCGCGTCACACCGTCTCGACGATCACGACACAAAGGAACTTGGCTAAATCCGTAGGGGCTTTGCTTGCGAAGACCGCGACAACACTGCCCACCATCGTTTCCTCCTGAGCCAAGACATCGTTTCGATGACAACAGTCCCACAATCCAAAACAATCCACTGCACGCATTGCGGGACGCCCTTTGTCCCCAAAGCAGAGGAGACGTATTGTTGCCACGGTTGTTACTACGTCGCTCAACTCATTCATGACGGTGGGCTTGAGCGTTTCTATGAACTCAAAGGCGATAAAGCGGTGCCGCCCGTGGGCTCCAAGGTCTTCCAGCCAAGCGACACCGAGCCGCTCCAAGCAGAGCTCGAAACTGCCGAATTAGCCAGCGAAGAACCAACAGTCTCCACACGTTTATCCATTGAAGGCATCAGTTGTATCGGCTGTGTGTGGCTGATCGAAGCCATCTTTAAACAACAAGCAGGCGCGAGCAACATCGTGATCGATCCGCGCTCCAATGCGGTCGAACTCACATGGCGACGCGGCGCATTTTCGATACAGGCCTTTGCCCAAGAGCTGCAAAAGATCGGCTATCGACTCTGCCCTTACAGTGAAGATCCCTCAGCGAGTCGCAATGGCAGCAAGCAAATCGCACACCGAATAGGGCTCTGTGGGTTCTTCCTGCTCAATACCATGCTCTTCACTCTACCAGGCTACCTCGGCATGGGCGGCGAGTTCTTCCTGGCTCCGCTATTTCAAATGCTGGGCGGCCTCTTTGCCACGCTCAGCCTGATCGTCGGCGGCGGCTATTTTATCAGTCGCGCATGGCAAGCCGCGAAGGCTCGTGTGCTGCATATCGACCTACCGATCGCCATGGGGCTGATTGCCGCATACCTTGGTTCGCTCATTGGTTGCATTACAGAATACACCTCACTGATCTACTTCGACTTCGTCGCCACGTTCGTCTTTCTGATGCTGGCTGGCCGCTGGCTACAAGAGTTCGCCTTGGAGAAAAACCGTTCTCAACTTCAACGCCAAAAAGTCGGCCCACGTGAGGTCACTCAACTCAACGGCGCACACGATGGCGAGCGCCTCCCAGTGCAGAAAGTCACCGCAGGCTTGGACTACAGTATTGCTCCTGGAGAAATCAATCCCGTCGCCGCTCAACCACTCGACGCACAGGGCACACTCAGCCTCGAATGGATCAATGGCGAAGCCGACCCCGTCATTTGGCCAAAAGAAAAAACCGCACCCGCCGGCGCGATCAACGTCGGCCTACACAGCCTACGCTTCCGCGCCAATGAATCGTGGCCGGAAAGCCTGCTCGCTCAACTCCTCGAACGCGGCGAAGACACCTTCCGCGACCTACGCCTACAAAGCATCCTACGCTCCTACATCGTCTGTGTGCTGATCATCGCCGTCATCGGCGGTGCGGCATGGATGGCGACGACAGGCAACGTCCTCAAATCCACACAAGTCCTCATCTCGATCCTCATCGTCTCCTGCCCCTGCGCGCTCGGCGTTGCGTTGCCGATGTGCGACGAATTTGCCACCGCCCGTCTGCGCCGCGCTGGCCTCTTCATCAAATCAGCAGATATTTGGGAGCGCCTACGTCAGGTCAGAACTGTCGTCTTCGACAAGACCGGCACCCTGACGATGGACATTCCGCGGCTCACGAATACCCAAAGTATTCAACAACTCGACCCTCTTTCAGCGCAGGCGCTCTATCAACTCGTCGCACACAACGTCCACCCCGTCGCGCGCTCCCTACGCGAGGCCTTACTCGCCTACCACCCGAGTATCTCCGAATCCGTCCCGCCGCTGGCAAACAGCGTCGAAGAAGTGATCGGCAAAGGGTTGATCTGGAAAGATTCGGGTTCCAACCAATGGAGTCTAGGTAGTTCCGCATGGTTAGCCAAAGACACACATGCACCCGATGATGCTCGCAGTGTGCTCCGCCAAAACGGGCTACTCGTTGCGGCCTTTAGCTTCATCGAAGATGTGCGCGATGATGCCCGCGACAGCATCGCCGCACTTCGCAGCCGAAACCTGGATACAGCCATTCTTAGCGGAGACGCCGCAGAACGCGTAGCGATTATCGCGAGTCAGCTCGACTTACCCGCCGACTCGGCAATCGGACAGTGCAGCCCAAGCGACAAAGCGAATTGGATCGACTCAAACGCCCGAGACTCTGCGCTCATGATCGGCGACGGTGCCAATGATAGTCTCGCCTTCGACAAAGCGATCTGCCGCGGCACCCCCGTCGTCGATCGCAGTATACTCGAAGCATCGGCCGACTTCTTCTTTTTTGGCCGTAGCCTACGCTGCCTACCCGCACTGTTCAGCACCGCCACCGCACGCCGACGCACAGTGACCACCGTATTCGCCGCCGCCGTCTGCTACAACGTCGCAGCAGTCAGCCTCTGCCTAGCAGGCATGATGCACCCGCTCTTAGCCGCCATCCTGATGCCGCTGAGCTCGGTCGCCACGCTAGCGATTGCGTGGATTGGCTTGGGGAAGAAGTGACACAGACATTCTTGTCTGTCCCTCTAGAGTCAGCCAATCCTACGCAACAGGCAAGACGGAGGTCTGCCGGAGATGGCGTAGCAATGCCTGTATCACTGATCCACCCCTACGCGCGCCAATGCGCGATTCGTGCAGCGACTTGCTTCGGCCCAGGCATGCCGGGCTTTTCACGCGCATCGAGTGCGCGCTTCAAATCGAAAACGCTATTCCAATCGTCACCCAACTTCGGATGGATCGGTGCGACTTGATCGTAAGGCAATTCGTTGAGCGGCGTATCGAGCTTTTCAGAAAGCCCCACCAAAGCACCGACCACGTGGTGTGCTTCACGAAACGGCACTTCGCGTTCGACCAAATAGTCCACCACATCCGTTGCTAGTAGCGCTGGATCGGCCACGGCAGCAGCACAGCGAGCTACATCAGCTTCGACACCGACCATACATGCGGCCACACAATCGAGGATCAATTGAGTCTGATCAAACGAATCAAAGACCGGCGGCTTATCTTCCTGCAAGTCACGGTTGTAGGTCAGCGGCAAGCCTTTGACCATGGTCAGTAGCATCTGCAAGTTACCGGTCAAACGCGCAGACTTGCCACGAATGAGCTCAAAGGCATCTGGATTCTTCTTCTGCGGCATCAAGCTCGAACCAGTCGTAAAGGCATCCGGCAAACGCACGAAGCCAAACTCCGCGCTGCTCCATAAAATAAAGTCTTCCGACAGACGAGACAGGTGCACTCCAATGGTCGCACAGACCGATGCGAAACTAATAAACGCATCACGGTCACTCACCGCATCCATGCTGTTCTGTGTTAGCTTCGGGTTACCGTCGGCATCGACGAAGCCCAACTCCTTTGCCACAAATTCGCGGTCAATCGGCAGTGTCGTGCCAGCAATCGCGCCAGAACCGAGCGGACATACATTCGCCTCTTCATAGACTTCCGTCATCCGCTTACGGTCGCGGCCAAACATTTCCACATACGCGAGCAAATGGTGCGCCATCGAGACAGGCTGTGCGCGCTGCAGGTGTGTGTAACCAGGAATGATCACAGTCTGTGTGCGATCTGCAAGATCCACGATCGAAGCGATCACGGCAGTCAGTGATGCATCGAGTTTGACGCAGGCATCTTTAAACCAGAGGCGCATATCGGTTGCCACTTGGTCGTTACGACTACGCGCGGTGTGGAGCTTCGCAGCAGCAGGCACGTTTTGCGTGAGCGCTTGCTCAATGTTCATGTGCACATCTTCCAGCGCCATGTCCCATTCAAATGCTCCGGCTTCAACTTGAGCAAGAATGGCGTCGAGCCCGCCGTGGATCGCATCGCGCTCCTCGGCGGTAATAATTCCAACATGTGCGAGCATCGCGGCCTGCGCTTTGCTGCCCTGCACATCAAAGACTGCGAGGCGTTGATCGAAGGAAACCGATTCGCCGATGCGTAGCATCAATTCCGCAGGTCCTTCAGAGAACCGCCCACCCCAAGTCGCTTGTTTTTGTCCGTTTGCCATAGTGGGGGCAGACTTTTCCCGCCTGCTCCGTGTTTGGCAAATCTAAAGCACCCGCGATCTTATAACGGCACCTTAGCGGCGACGGCGGAAAAATACTAGGCTCCCAACAAATACGCCAAAGATCAACGCATAGCTAGATGGCTCTGGAACGGGGCTAGCGGGCAAAGTGCCAGACGCGGTATCAATTGGCGCACCGACACCATTTGGATCCGTCCAAATAAGATCTGCTCCAGCAGTTCCGTTAATACCAGCGACATCGCCATTAAACGAATTATCATTCGTAGCAGAGCCCAAAACCAACATCATTGCAGAATCCTCGTCTAAGGTCTGGTTATAGCCATACATCGATTGATAAGCAGCATTCAGCGAAACCATATCAACCTGAAAGCTCACGAAATAATCGACGTTATTTTTAACACCATCTAAATCATTAGAAGCGTCTAGGCCATCGTATCCTTCATTCCCTCCCAATACAACTGGCGAAATATTGGCATAGTTATCCACATTCGGATCCGTGTCACTGATGTATGTTGAATGGTATGCAAAACTAGAAGTCGAAGGTGATAGATTGCCATCCGTTCCAGCCGTAAAGAAATTAATATCCTCCACTGTTCCTTTGCCTGAATCTAATTGTATATAGAAATCGATTCGCCCATTTGGTCCGACCTCACCACTATCACCTGCAACATCAAAACCGATATATATTTTAGTAGTCGGTGCTGTATCGAGACGCACACGGAATGCTATCGATGCGATATCGTCAGGATCATTCTCAATGTCTCCAAAGTCATAGCGCTTATAAAAGCCCGACTGCGTATTATCAGGATTGCCTACGAAATCTCCACCGGCCTTGTTCGCCTTCTCGTCACTATAATAATCCGACTGACCTACGAAATCCAAAGCCGTCCAATTATCGGTGGAGTCATTCAACTCCAATGCAGTCAATATTGCATACGCGGGAGCAGACGCCCCGAAAAACGTGCAAAGCAATAAAAAGATTCGATACACTGGTTTCATAATAAAAATAGAGCGCAGGAGAAACGTTATACAAGCAAATGCAAGGCCAATCAGGCACAAAATAAGCAGAACACCCCAGAAAATAGCACATACACCCCACAAAGGAGTAAGATTAGCTTCTTTTCAACGCTTCCATGAGTGCTGAGAGCGATTGCATCGGCGGCAAACAGTGCGTGCCAATGCACATTTGATAGTCGGCCGATCGCTCGCCTTCGTCCAACAGGATGAACACACGACGCCATGGTGCGGTCGCCAGTGCGATTTGAAGTGGCTCCAACGACACGCCTGCACGCACCTTAATCACCACCACACCAGCGGCGTGCGTGGTGGCAGCTTCGAGTGCATGTGCCACGCCAGCAGCGACCTTTTGCGCATAATCGGAAAAGGCCGGCAACGTGGAGCGCAACGCAGCGTCATAGCGCCCGTCACCTGTTAAAGCGTAGAGTCCTGACAGTGCGTGCAACAAGGCGGCGTTGCCCGAAGGCGTGGCATTATCGAACCATTCCTTACGACGCGCAACGGGTGTCTCAGAATCTTCGGCAGTAAAGAAAAAGCCTGCCGCATGCGGATCTTCGAAATAGCGTAGCGCACTCTCCACACAACTTTGAGCACGCGCCTGATAGATCGCAGATGCGCCAGGATCGAGCACATCAATCTTGGACGCAATCGCCAAGAATGCCTCAGCGGCCAGCGCATAGTCGTGCAAGAAGCCATCCACCTGCGCACCCGAACCCTCATAGAAGACAGCCTTCAAACGCAGCGCACCGTCTTGCTCCTCGGTCAATGCATCCCAGATAAAATCAGCGGCCTTGCGTGCGCGCTGCAACCACTCGGGCCGGTTGAAATAAAATCCAGCGTCCGCCATCGAGCGGATCAACATACAATTCCACGCGGTGCTGACCTTGGTATCTTTCCCCGGACGCACTCGATTGGTTTCGCGATAGGTCAGCAATTTCTGACGGGCCGCAGTAAGTTGCTCACGCACAGCAAAATCAGCATCCACCAGTGCGGGATTGGAACTGCCATGCTCAAAGTTGCCCTCGGTGGTAATATTATAAGCGAGACGAATCGCGCGCGCATCTTCCGTCGGCCCGAGCACGGAATCAATCTCCTCAGGTGTCCACACAGTGTAGCGCCCCTCTTCGCCTTCACTATCGGCATCCAATGCAGCATAGAATCCACCCGCCTCAGCGCTCATTTCACGCTCTAACCAGCCAATCGTTTCTTCAACGACTGCCGCGTAGAGCGGATCTTGATTGTCCAACCAACCGCGTGTGTAGGCATCGATCAGCAGCGCATTATCATAGAGCATCTTCTCGAAATGCGGAATCAACCAATGCGGATCGACACTGTAACGAGCAAATCCGCCACCGAACTGATCAAATAGCCCGCCGTGCGCCATTGCGCGCAACGTGGTGTGGCAGACGTGATCAATGCGCTCACCGAGTTCGGCGTCAGCATCGACAACCGCGCTACCTCGGAGTGCGCGAAGGAAATTCAAGGTCATCGAAGGTGGAAATTTCGGCGCTCCACCGAAGCCTCCATATTGATCGTCGTGCGTGCCGCAGATTCCATTCGCGGCAGCGACTAGCACCGAATCATCCCATGTATTCTGCGCCCCCCCCGCGCTGGCCGCCATGGTCGCAGCCATGATATTCTTCTGAATCGCATCGGCATTGTCCTCCAACTCCGCACGCGAGCGCTGGTAGTGTTCGGAGATGCGCATCAAGACCTGCGGCCAAGGAATCAAGCCCTGCCCTCGATCTTCAGGCGGAAAATACGTGCCACCAAAGAACGGGCGACCATCAGGCAAACAGAACACATTCAACGGCCAACCTCCAGATTGCTGGATCATCTGCACCGCTTCCATATAAATTTGATCGACATCAGGTCGCTCTTCGCGATCGACCTTCACACAGATGAAGTGCTGGTTCATCAGCTTAGCGATGTAGTCGCTCTCGAAGCTTTCATGCGCCATCACATGGCACCAGTGACACGCAGAGTAGCCGATCGAAATCAGCAGCGGCTTGCCCGAGGCTTCGGCGGCGGCAAACGCCTCGTCGCCCCAAGGATACCAATCCACAGGATTTTCGGCGTGTTGTTTTAGATAGAGACTATTCTCTTTAGAGAGACGATTGTGCACTGGCTTGGTCGAGTTGATGAGATGGCATAGAGCGGAACTGCCTACACATGAATTCGCCCCAAAATAATGCAAGCCGTGTTCTAAGTTTTAATTTTAAGCCTTCAGCACGTCTTTCTGCATAAATTGTTTTGCAGCGGTGCGATCCTGCTTCACACAATGCAGGCTTTTCCACGCAACATGTCTTCAATCCGCATACTATCCGACCGAGTCGCCAACCAAATCGCCGCTGGCGAGGTCATTGAACGCCCTGTCGCAGTCGTCAAAGAACTTGTCGAGAATTGCATTGATGCGGGCGCAACACGGATCGAGGTCGAATTCCGCAACGGCGGCAAGTCCTACATCCGTATCGAGGACAACGGCAAAGGCATGTCGCCGGACGAGGCGCTACTCTGTCTAGAGCGCCACGCGACCAGTAAAATCCGTGAAGCTGCCGACCTCAACGAAGTGTGCAGCTTCGGCTTTCGTGGCGAAGCCCTCCCTTCGATTGCATCGGTCTCGAAATTCACCCTGCGCACCCGTGCGAAAGAGTGGGACCACGGCACCGAGATCCTGATCAATGGTGGCAAAATGATTGATAAAAAAGACTGCGGCATGCCAGTCGGCACTGTGATCGAAGTCGCGCACCTGTTTAACTCCGTTCCAGCGCGCCGCAAGTTCCTCAAAACCGACCCCACCGAAACGGCGCACATTACTTACAACTGCCGCCTATTCGCGGTGGCACACCCAAACGTCGCATTCCGCGTGCTGGAAAATGGCCGCACCGTCTTTCAATCGCCCGCCTGTGAAAACTTGCGAGACCGCATCGCCGAGATCTGGGGACGCAGCCTCGCTGATGATCTGATTCCCGTCGATGTGAGCGATCCGAAGACCGGATTTCGCCTGACTGGACTGACCGCAAAGCCGGGCGTGGGACGCTCGACTCGCCGCGAGCTGGTCACATTGGTGAACCGCCGCCCCGTCGACAGCCGCACGCTGAGCTTAGCCGTGCTCGACGCCTATCATGGCCGCATTCAAAAAGGCCGTTTTCCGCCCGCATTTCTATTTCTCGAAATCAAGCCGCAAGAAGTGGATGTCAATGTGCACCCAGCGAAACGCGAAGTGCGCTTCCGCGACGATGGTGCAATCCGTCGCTTCGTGTTGAATGCAGTCACAGAGACCTTAGCCGCCAGCCGTGCCGACGACATCGCTCAAACCATAGCACCGAGCCCTGCCACGATTCCGGAAGAATCCACATCAAAACCAGAGCCGAAAGCAAAGCCTAGTTTACCCAAAACAACACCTGCGGTCAAAGTCGCAGTGCTCCCGACTCCGAGTCAAGCAATTCGCCCTGCAGCCACACCAGCGGCTCCCAAAGTAGCACTACGCACCGCACCGCAGCCAGTCGCCTGCACACCAGAGCCAAGCGCGACTCCTGCACCCGTAGTCACACCAGCACCAACACCTGCCCCGAAAAAGACAACTTCTGGCTGGCGCTTGATCACCTTGCTAAAGAAGCGCTATGCATTATTCGACACCACACGTGGCCTCGTTATGCTGCACTTACGACACGCGGATCAGCGTGTGCGCTTTGAGCGTATCAGCAAAGAGTTTAAAGACGAAACTCCCCCGAGTCAGCGACTACTCATCCCGCACCCGCTCGAATTCGAACCACTCGCCTCCGAAGCACTGAAATCCCAACTCAAGCAATTGAATGCACAAGGCTTTCAAGTCGAAGAATTCGGTCGTAATTTTTACCGTATCGAGGCAGTGCCTACGTGGCTCTCGCCCGAACAGGCGGAGTCGTTTATCCGCGACCTCGTGGACCTAGTCCGTCAACGCGGTGGCATGCGCAAACAAACTGCGCTCGGCTGGGAAGCCGTCGCTCGACTCGCCGTCGAAGGCAGTTACCGACGCAGTGACTCATTAACCGAACAGGCCGTCGAACAACTCGCCAAAGACCTACTCGCCTGCGAAACCCCACACACCTCACCTTTTGGTAAACCCACGTTCAGCGAAGTCAGTTGGGGCGAATGGGAGCGCCGATTCGGCAGCGATTAATACCACTTATGTCAGAGATACGACTCAATTTTGAACAATGGCGCGCACTCGCAGAAGAATCACCAGAACGCATAGTGAATCAATTTCTATCGCGCCTGCAGATGCTCTCAAAAAATGAGCTGCGAACATGGCTCACCGCCACTGCAACAAAGCAACAACTACTGACATCGCTCCAAGTGGTCGCCTCTGGCGAAACAAGTCCACTCGCCTGCGTGCCTTATGTGTTGCAAGACATGTTCGATATCGAAGGCATGCCGACTCGATGCGGCGCCCCATTCTCGGCCCCCTTTGAAACCCTCCTTGAAGACTCCAGTCTACTATATCAAAAACTGAATTCATTAGGCGCCTGTTTTTTCAGCAAAACTCAACCTGCCGAATTTGGTGTCGATTCACAAGGACGCAACCCAACCTACGGCGACTGCAAGCACCAAGATGGCGAGCAATATGCCTGTGGTGGCGGCGCTGGCTCTGTCGCTCGATCAATCAGTTCAGGTCTAGTGCCTCTCGGCTTCGGACTGGACACCGCAGGTGGCATTCGCATCCCGGCAGCCTTCCACGGTTTGTTCGGATTCCGCATGGGCAACAATGCATACGCACGCGAAGGTGTCTTCCCGATCGCTCCATCCCTGGAGTCGGTCGGCTGGATAAACAACTGCATCGCAGACTTAGACACGACTTTCAAAGTCTTCCACCACGTCTCAAAATCCCACTCGACCGAAGCGCCACGTGGCTACGTGATTACAGACCTGACGAACTACATTTCGACTGAGATTAAGTCAGGACTCCTAGGCCTCACCCGCGAGTTAGACATCGACGACGACCCAGCAACGGGCACACGCCTACGAAAATTGCTCTCACAAGGCGGCACTGCGCATCACACTTTGGTGGCACGAGAGCTGTATTCAATCCACCAATACTGGATCGAAGAATATAGTGACCAATACGATGACACCCTGATGCAATACATCAAAGAAGGCATTATTTGCCCACCTGCCAAAGTGGACGAATGCACTCAGATCCAAGAAGCTATACGGTTCTCGCTCACCCAATTCTTTGAAGAATATGATTATCTGGTGCTACCAATCAGCCCCGTCGCAACACCTGAAAAATCTGCTTGGAGTAGCCAACTTGAGCACGACATCCAGCAACTCATCGCACCTGCCAGCCTAGCTTTTTTGCCAGCGATCATCCTGCCGTTCAACTGCGTGAGTGGCCGCCATAGCGCGGCTCAAATAATAATTAATCCGCGCAAGCTAAACATCGTGCCAGAACTACTCGCAAAATTGACAAGGTATTACGAAGACTAGGAGTCGATGGCGATTAGAGACAATCGCCATCGGTTACATGTGCCCCAAAAGCATTAGTCAGTGCGATCACGCCAGCGAGCAAATCTGCGAATTCAAGTCGCACACGATCCGCCGTCTCAGCAACCTCCTCATGCGTGAGCGGACCGCAAGAGATCCCAGCTGCTGCGTTCGTAATACAAGAAATACCGATCACACGCATCCCTAGTTGACGAGCAACGATCGCTTCTGGAACGGTGGACATACCCACCGCGTCAGCGCCCAAATTCGCAAACGCACGAATCTCAGCTGGCGTCTCAAAGCTCGGACCCGTCGTAGCAAGATAGACTCCTTCCTGCAAAGGGATGCCTTGGTCGCGCGCCCATTCCCGAATTTGTTGGCGCAAGGCTTTATTATACACCTCAGACATATCAGGGAAACGAATCCCCTCGTCAACGACCGCACCAATCAATGGGTTCGTGCCGAGAAAATTAATATGATCATGAATCAACATGAAATCACCCGGCACGTAACAGGGGTTAATGCCGCCTGCCGCATTCGTCAGATACAAGTCCTTAACACCGAGTTGGTGCATCATACGGATCGGTAGCGTCAACTGCTCCATCGAGTAACCCTCATAGAAATGGAAGCGTCCCTGCATACAGATCACACGACGGCCATCTAGATTTCCAAAAACGAATTGGCCCGCATGCCCGGGCACGGTTGATACCGGAAATCCCTCGATCTCACCATACGGGAGACGCCCCACCACTTCGATACGGTCATCAGCAAAGAAGCCGAGCCCCGAGCCCAAGATCAATCCGACCTCTGGCTTAAAATTTGCGAGTTCAGTAGGTAGTTCAGGGTGTTTCATAACAATAGATATTTAGGATTCGGAAATATGATCGATAATAATATCGGAAGTTTCTACAGGTTCGAAGGAATAAGTCATCGCCTGACGCAGACGCTCGAGAGAGGCGTTCAACGATGCATCAGTATTATAGTGCACCTGGCAAAGCACATCGCCTGGCTCGACACGATCCCCCGTCTTTTTCTGAAAGACGATGCCTACCGCTAAATCAATCACCGCATCCGCATGTGCGCGCCCCGCTCCCAATAAACGAGCGGCTTCTCCAACCAGTAACGCATCGATCGCAGCAATATAGCTAGTAGTGTCACCTGTGTAGCAGAGATCAAACACCCAGCCAGCAGCAGCAAACAGACTTAAATCATCTACGACTCGTGCGTCGCCACCTTGAGCCGCCACTAACCCGCGGAACGCAGCCAAAGCGGCACCACTCTCAATCGCAGTATCCATACGTTGCTGCGCCTCTGCACGATCGTGACATAACCCACCGAGCCGCAGCATTTCTGCCACTAGTTCAAAGGTGACCGCCATCAAATCCTCCGGCCCTTGCCCCTTTAAGCAGTCAATCGATTCGATCACCTCCAATGCATTACCCACAGCACAACCCAACGGTTGATCCATACGTGTCAGCACCGCAGTCGTCGGCTTACCAACACCCGCACTGATCCGAACCAGCGACTCGGCCAATTCGCGCGCCTCGGATTCGGTTTTCATAAAGGCACCGCGCCCGCACTTCACATCTAAGACCAGCGCATCAATACCCTCAGCCAGTTTCTTACTCAAAATACTCGCACAAATTAAAGGGATGCTTTCAACCGTCGCGGTCACATCACGCAAGGCATATAATTTGCGATCCGCTGGCACCATGTCGGCGGACTGGCCAATCATCGCCTGATGGATCGAAGCGAGCTGCGCACGATATGCCGCATCGCTCAAATCAACTGTAAATCCTGGAATCGCCTCCAACTTATCCAACGTGCCGCCGGTATGACCGAGCCCACGCCCACTCATCATTGGCACACAGAGACCGACCGACGCAGCTAGTGGCGCGAGAATTAACGATACCTTGTCACCGACACCACCAGTGGAATGCTTATCGACTTTAGGCCGTGTGATCTCAGGAAGTTCAACGATACGCCCCGAACGCATCATCGCTTCCGTCATCCAAGCAGTCTCCTCAGGCGTCATCCCCTTCAGCACAATCGCCATCAATAGCGCGCTAGCCTGATAATCCTTAAAGTCGCCAGACACCACACCCGCAACAAACTGCTCAATCTGCGAACGGCTCAAACAGCCGCCGTCTCGTTTAATTGCTATTATTTCTTGTGGGATATCCATACTAACTGAAGTGATCATACATCCTAATGACTCAAGTTCAACGCAGATATAACTTGGAATTTACCAATGTATCCAAATGCTCACAGAAAACCTCCAGAGATACCATACGACTTATGAATGCTTCAGATTTTGCCGCCACACTTGATGCTACCAATTTAAAACTCGATGCGAGCGATGGCGAAATCTGCGCGCTTTGCGACGAAGCCGCACACGCTGGCTATGCATCGGTCTGCATATATCCCACCAGCGTCTCGATTTGCTCAGACATTTTATATAACTCAAGGGCGGGTGTCTGCACAGTGATCGGCTTCCCCCACGGACGATCCAGCTTAGAGTCCAAGCGCGAAGAGATCCTACGTGCCAAAGCGAATGGAGCCAACGAAGTGGATATCGTGATGAACTACGCCGAACTACGCTCTGGTGAAAAAACCATCGTCACCGAAGAGATCGTCCGCCTCTGCGAAGTCGCACGTGAAAACGAGCTTCTGACCAAAATCATCGTCGAGACCTGCTATCTCAACGAAGCTCAAAAATTGATCGCACTGGCAATCTGCGAAAAGGCAGGTGCCGACTTCATCAAAACCTCGACTGGCTTCGGGTCCGGAGGCGCCACAGTGGCTGACATTGAGCTCTTCGCGCAGAACCGCAAAGGCCCGATCAAGATCAAGGCCAGTGGTGGCATCCGCACACTCAACGATGCGCTAGCACTCATCGAAGCGGGAGCCGAACGCCTCGGAGTCTCCGCCGCAAGCGCACTGCTCGCAGAGCTAAAAGGTGAGAACTTCGAGGCTCAGTCGAAAGACAGCTACTAATTTTATTGGGACGATGAGAGCGACAACCTCTGCGTCGTTATTTACGGGGAGATGTAACGAAACCTGATTTCGTCGTTTACGGAGTGCTCGACAGGCTCGCCGTCTGTGCCCTGCAACACGGGGAGTCTCGGCGCAGCAGAAAGGAGAGTCATTCAGGGCATGCTCTCCTGCAAGCAGGTGACGCGCGCACCACACTTGAAATCAGACACATCCCTGCAGACATAACGATTACAGCGAACTGACGACTCTCTACAAAAAAAAGAGGAGGCATCACTGCCCCCTCTTTAAAATATTGTTGATGTGCTACAATTTACTGATCCGTCAGTCAATCTGACTGAGCAAATCGTTGATCACATCGTGTGATGAATAGCTCATGGTGTCCCAATTCACGAAACGTCCCAGCTTAGTGACATCGTCACCGCTCGTTACGATCGCTGGCTCAACACCACCATCTTTGAATTTCTGTGGCATCCCAATCGCAGCCATCAAACCATTGCAGAGACACTTACGGCCAACAGTATCTTCTTCTTTGCCACCCTTCTTCAGGTAATCTTTAACAGGCTCAGATGGGCAACGATAGCCAATGGTAGCGTCCGCCTTCTTGTAAGGGTGACGCAAGTAACAAAGGTCGCAAATACGTTTGCGGGATTCATACACTGCCTCCTCATAGATCGTGCCTTCGAGGTTTACGACCTTGAAAGGGAAGCCAGTCGGCGAGCCACGGGAATCGGTAAAGATCTTGGCGTCGCCAGTTTGCACTTTCTCGAGGACGCGCTTCTTAATGGATGGAGCGAAGCCTGACTCATCACTGTAGGCAAATGCAGTTCCGACTTGAACACCAGCTGCACCAGCAGCCAACGCATCTTTGAGGCCGGTCTCCGAGGAGCCGCCACCAGCGAGCCAGAAAGGAATACCCAGCTTGGCGAGCTGAGCCAAATTCGCTTCGTCTTTGACGCCGTAAATAGGTTCGTCATTTTCATCTAACTTCATCCCTCCACGTGGTGGGGCATTGTGACCACCAGCGACGTGACGCTCGACGATGAATCCATTGACCTTACCAGTCGATTTCTTCGCAAGCGTAAGCGCCAAGACATTTGAAGAAATGATCGGGAAAAAGTCAGGGCGCTTTAACTTCGGCAATTCGACATCCGGCAAGTGCGAACGAATCCACTCAAGCGGATCAAAACGGCTAAAATAAGCATCTTCCTTATCTGCATCTTCAACATTGATACGATACTCGACTGGCTTCCACTCTGCCAAGGCATCCAAAATGCCAGGAATCGTGCGTGGGATACCAGCCCCCATCAGGACGTTGTCCACACCAGCAAGCATAGCGCCGAACATCGATGTCAAATTCGGCATTTGAATCTTCTCGAGGAAGTTCACACCGACGTGGCCTTGATGCCCTTCCTTCGCAAGATAGACTTCGACAAAATTAGCTGCAATCGTGAGGTCAACGACGTTTGCACTCGGATCAACACGAAAGCCTGCAGTCAGTTTCGAGGGCTTATCATTTTGCTCCTCTTCGGACTTGAAATAACGTGCAATAATACGCTCTGCCACTGCTGGCACTGGAAACGCGGCCAAACCACGGCGCATATGACCACCAATGTCTCCATGTTGTAAACGTCGAATAAGCACAGAATCCAACGCCGTGCCGGAGATCACTCCGAGCTGTCCGACTGAGGAAACTGAATTCGCGAGTCTCCAGTCGGAAACGCCAGCGCCCATACCACCTTGAATGATTTTTGGAAGAAACATATATACTAAATTTTTAGATCTTTAATCAGTCCACATCACCGTAGACATCAAAACTAGTCAGGCAAGCTGACAGTTCATACCCCGTCGTGCGAACATTATTACGCAAAAAACCAATAAAGCCCTGTTTGCTGCTAGAGGACCTCGGGAATCAAAGGCTTAAGCTCGAGCGATCCGCTTAAGCACGCGGCTTAGAGCCCTGAAGCACACAGGTCAAAAATCGCGTCATTCTCATAAAGACTTAGCCCTCTTTTACTCTCTAGGCCCGCACAGACCATAGAATGAGCCACCGCAGTAGGCGCCACACGACGATATTTCCTCAATCGACCGTGTAAAAACAGTGGCCCGAGCACGGCAAGCAATCCATTGGCCAACACTTCTTTCAGCCTAAAATCTGAACGTTGCACGCTCCCTGCCAGCAACGAAGGCCGAAAAATATGCAACACAGGCAGTTCCAGCGCGATCAATGCCATTTCCATCTCCCCTTTCGTTCGTAAATACAACGACTTCGCCGACGCATCCGCACCAAGCGAACTAACCACCGATAGCGTCTGCGCATTTAATCGCTTCGCCAGCGTCCCGACTGCCAACACCAGATCATAGTCAACTCGCCTAAATGCCTCAGCCGACCCCGCCACCTGAAGAGTCGTCCCGATGGCGCAAAACACATCATCCACTGGCGCCTCCAGTGACCAGTCTGCCAAACATTCAAAATCGACAACGTGCTCCACGATTTGCTCATGATCCAGCTCCAGCAACCGGCGCCCCACACAGTGAATTCGACCATAGCGACCAGAAACCGACAGCGCCTGTATCAGTGCCGAACCAATCGCACCCGATCCTCCGACTAGCAGCGCCGTGCGCAACCGACCGCTAACTAAGTTTGAGTCCATGTGATCGAGCGCCCTTTCGAATCGAGATCACGAGACCGAGGTGTCCTTCTTCTTCTTCTTCGAGGCAACCGCGCTACGACGTGGACCGACACTCAACTCACCGGTGCCCGAGAGTAACACAGCCGCTGGCCTTGTCTCTGGGAAATAGGAAAAGATAATTACCATAATCACAGTGATCGGCACACACAGGAACATTCCAGGGATTCCCCATATCGAGCCCCAAAGCCCCAAAGACAGCAGAATCACGATCGGGCTCAAATTCAACCGGTTGCCCATCAATTTCGGTTCGAGCAAACTACCGATACAAAATTGTAGCCCCGTCAGCACCGACGCAGTCACCACAAACGGGCCGAGCGTATCAAATTGCACCAAAGCCAATACCGACGGAAATGCAGTCGCGATAATCGACCCGATCGTCGGAATGAAGTTCAGAAAGAAAATGAGAACTGCCCAAAAACTCGCGAAGTCCACACCGACAAGCGACAAAACAACATAGCTGAGTATTCCTGTCACCGCACTCGTCAGCACCTTAATCCCGATATAAGAGCGGATGTCTGAACGAATTTTTTCCATTAGCTCAGTGACATCTTTCAGGCGATCTGGATGTGTGACCAAACAGCGTATCTTCGCCGCAAATGTCCGTTGTTCCAGCAATAAGAAGATCAAATATAAAATGATAATACCCGTGCTACTCACCAACGACCGCACCGTGCCGCCCAAATTCTGTAAATAACTCCGAAAATCAAGTTGAGCGAAAATCTCCTTTATATTCGGAGCCTCCTCGACGCCAAATAATGTATAACCTTTATAAATTAGACTCTCCAAATTCTGCTGATACAGCGGCGCAACTTTAATCACACTCGTAATATTCACCGTAATCAACTGAACCACCAAACTCAACGACGCCAGAATCACTGCGATCGCAAAAACCATCGCAATAGGCCGCGGCAGGGAAACACCACCAATACGCAGCATACAAATCGTATGCGCCAAAATATTAATCAAATAAGCGACCGCTCCAGCGATCACGAGGGGCAACAACAAAGTCTGCCCGAGGTAGAGCAAATAAAAGGTGAAAAAGACGATCAACATCGTCATCGCTACGCGCTGCAATTTCATACCTACCAAGGTATAAGGCGCATTCCCTCATTGTCCATCACCGAGCACGGCGAAACGCCTTCTTAAGCTCGATTTAACATTCTCCCGGAACTAGATAACCTGAGAGACCTGAAATACAGACTCTCAAACGCCCTCTGTCTGATCATATTCAGCTTTAACCTAAATACCACAAAGCCTACGAACGTAGGAAAGCCGAAGAAAGAAAACACTCGGGTGATGACGCGGCCCCCAAAGGACACTGAGGCTGACAAGTCAGCCAAAATCAAAGGCCCAATCAACAAGAGCGACAAGAGGGATGTCCAACAAAAAGAAGCCGAAAAAGGCTCTAATACTGGACAATCGCAACGCAAAGCACACAGCCCAAAGTGGTAAAAACTCTGAGACGAAGAGGAATTAAAGTTTCTCGCTCTCCCCTCCGATCAATTACGGCTATCATGCTTCGGGCGATACACATTCATGCCTTGCAGATCAAACACAGTGCAACCCACCTTTAATGCGGTTTCCACCACAAATGGCATCACATCTTCCACTCGGGTAAAATGAAATGCGACAATTGCTAGATCGTGAGAGAAGTTATTAATTAAAGGCCCATCGACCCATACAGCGTCATCACGCTCATGCTCAGGAAGAGTCGATAAACACGGAAATCGATCGACCAACGCATCATGTAAGCGCTGAAAGATCGAATGCGGCGGACGCTCGTCGTCATAATGCGCTTGAAATTTATTTTTCACCCAACGAAGCGCTAATTCATCATCGGCTGGTATTTCTAATCGGGCAAAAACTAGACTATAACTCATTAATTAATAGGGGACTCCTTGCTCAATAAAAACACGTGCACTGAACACTGGCTCAGCAACAACGGGGGGGATAACGTGCGAATCAAACAAAGATTAATCAGTAGAAACTAACTAGATATAAAACCTAGAAAACAAGACAAGGTTTTTCTCATACACTCTATCCCATAGTAGCGAATAAAGGAGACACCCTAGTTCAGAAAAAACTCACGTCAGAGCTTCAAGCACTGCACTGCCAATTGCATCGCACACCAAGCGTCCTTGATGCGTCAGACGCGCATGCGCACCGTCTCGGAGCAACAAGCCCTCTCCCTCAAAGCGTGCCATTAATGGCTCAAGCACTGTCATCACCTCTGGCGCGGGAAAGCGCTGCGCGATCTCTGCCAAGTCAATCCCTGCATTCATACGCAGCCCAAAGATCACGGCGTCGGCCATGAGTATACCATCATCCAGTGTGACTATTTCTGTCTTCGGCGGCACACCGTCCTCCATCGCAGTCGCCCATTCATCAAGATTGGATGGGCGTTGATAGCGTTCGCCCTGATATTGGCTGGCAGCCGAAGGCCCACAACCGATCCACTCCGTCATACGCCAAGTATTTACATTATGGATACACTCAGCATTCGCCTTCGAAAAATTTGAGATCTCATATTGATTATAGCCCAGCTCTGCGAGCAACTCCCAGCCTCGCTCGTAGAATCGCAGCTCACGCTCCTCATCGATTTTAATTTTTCCTTCGGACAGCTTCACATACAGCGCGGTATCTTCTTCAAACGTCAGGCAATAAGTCGAAAGATGCGTCGGCCCGAGTCGAGCCGCCTCACGAATCGCAGCCTCCCATTGCTCAATGGATTGATTGGGGATCGCAAACATCAGATCCAAATTCGTCTGCGGAAAACCTGCCGCCTGCACACGTTCCCACGCGGTATAAATTTGGTTGGGGCGATGCAAGCGCCCAAGCGATTCAAGGAGTTCGGCATCAAAACTCTGCACGCCCATCGAGATACGCGTCACCCCTAGATCACGGAGCACCGCGAGCTTATCGGCCTTCACAGTCGAAGGTGCCATCTCAATCGTCCACTCCGCAGGCGCGGAGCCAAGACGTTCTAGCATCGAGCTGCCAAGACGCTCCAAATCTTTGGCCGACAGCAAACCCGGCGTGCCACCACCCCAGAACACTGTATCCACCACCCGATCCTGCGGGAGCAAGGCAAACTCGGCATCCATCGCGTTCAAATAACGATCTAAATCGCCTCGACGTGGTTTCTCCTGATAAAAGGCACAGAAATCGCAAGTCGAAGCACAAAACGGAACGTGGCAATAAAGCCCCAATGCGGTTTGTGCAGGATGTATAGTTTTCAGCTCTTTTTCTTGCAGGTCCATAGTGAGGAGGCATACCTTCACTTCATTCATATGAAAGCCAAGCGCATTTTCCTCTCCTCCGTCCTCGTCCTCGCATTCTGCCTCACTGGTTGTGGTGTCAAAATCGTCAACACCACACCGGACATCGCACCAGCATCACCGACAGGCACCTATACATTGAGTGCTCAAGCTGAGGTTAAGAAAAAGACCGTCCTGCCAAATAGCTTGGAGGCGTTCGTCGTCATCGATGGCGAGCAGCGCCCGATGACGCATCTGACAGGAACGCCGAATTTCTTCACATACGACTATCAAGCACCGAGCGAGCAAGACCTCACCCGCTTCTACTACGTGCTTCATTACGTCACTCAGAAAAAAGAAGAAGCACCCGTCTCCATGCAAATCATCTCCGACATTTATCATGTTGAACTGCCGAACCCGATCACCCTTTCAATTGATAAAACACGCGCGGCAGTCGGCACACGTGTGACAGTCACTGGTCAAAACTTTTCAAACACAGATCTGATCTTTATCGATAACGTAGTGGCTGAGACCATCTTTGTATCATCTAGTAAACTTCAATTCGTCGTCCCAGAATTTAAACCTGGATTCGGCTACAAAGTCGAGGTGCGCAGCACCACACGTTCGCAAACCGCGGGCTACCTTCGCATCGATCCTGCTAGCCCACTGAGCGTCTTGCCAACCAAGCTCACGCTAGAGCCCGGCCAACGCCAAGCACTCGCCTTTGCACTCGACACCCCTGCTCCTTACGGCGGGCTTTACATCAACATTACGACCGACATTCCCAATAGCATCATCATGCCGGAAGTGCTCATTCCTGAAGGCGCACGCACTGTAAGTGCAACGATCGAAGGCGACAATGTTGGCAGCGGCCATCTTTACATCAATGCAAAGGGACTGCCAGAACTCACAATTCCTGTCACAATCCGATAATCAGCCAACACCGCTGGTGGCGGAGTGATACTCATGCGCATCATAATTTGTGAAAGTGCCGCGGCTCATACGGCTCTACAAAATGTGCTGTTTGCTTAGGCAGGGACGGCCTAAGCGCCTAGCGCAGAACCAATACACTCAACCAAAGAAGCAGCACCGCGCAAAACAAGGCGAAGCTCGCCCCTCCCCATGTGTTGAGAGATAAATCACACTTCTTGATGCGCGGCGGCGGAGTTATTTAAACTCGGGGAAGAAGGGGTTGTGCGCCTGCTCGTTGGCGACAGTCGTCATCGGCCCATGTCCTGGACACAGAATGGTATTTCCCGGTAGCGACAGGATTTTCTCACGATTATTTTCCAACGCCTGTGCGTAGTGCTCGGGCGCACCACCCTGCGAGAGGCAAAAGAGCGAATCGCCAACGATCGCAATCGGCTGGCCGAGACCTTCGATCACATACGTCATACCACCTGGGGAATGCCCATTTGTTTGACGTGCCTGCACTTCGAAACCTTCAAATTCCAGCCAATCGCCATGCTCCAGTAGATCAGCATCACCATAAGGCTCAAGTTTCGGCGCAAAGGCAATGCCTCCATCAATCGCTGCGACCAACTCATCATACGCAGCAATATGATCACGATGTGCATGCGTGATCACTAGCCCATGTAGCTCTAAACCGAGTATTTGCACATCAGCTAGCATCGCATCGACATTCGCTCCGGTATCAAAGGCCACCGCGACCTTTGTCTGCGGGCTCCACACTAGATAACTATTGACCGTCATCGCCTCATAACCCGCGAGTGGAAATGGTGTATTGTAGCAACGCAGCCCATCGAGCTCAATCGGCTCTGGTTGCCACGCGCGATTTGCCATCGAAACCAGCGCATCAGCATCCAGATTCAGAACCGGAGCGACGGCGCGTAAGCTCGTCTCATCCACCTCCCCCTCCAATAATGCTGCAACAGCCGCCGCTGGCAAACCGGCCTTCTCCGCTAGCGCCAACTTCCCTAGGCCGAGCCCAGTGGAAGCCTTCATCAGCACATCTTCGAAATCGTCTTCAATGCGTATGTTCATGACTCGCTAAGCAGACGCAAAATACTCGCAAGCACAAGCACGGAGCCATACAGGCTGAAACAAATCCCGAAACGAACTGAAGAACGCCATTTTTTTAAAAAAGTCCGAACCACTTCTTCTTAGGCTTCTTCAGCTCTGAGCTAGGTGCTTCAACCGAATCCGTAGCAACATCAGTCGCAGTATCCATATCATTGGAGTCGACACTCAATTCCTCTGCAACTTCCTCTTTATTCAATGCCTTTGACAAATGCTTTCGGCGAAACGCTTCGACCACCTTCGCATACAACAAGGGCTTATGAAAATACGGAATCTCGCTCTCTTCTAACGCCTCCATATTTTCCGCCGTCAAACAACCAGAGACAATTGCATATTCGCAGTGGGGAAATTGCTCCTTCATTTCGATCACGAACTCCACGCCCTGCCCGTCAGGAAGGCGATGATCAGCCAATACCATGTGCACCGGCATCGCTGGGTTATTCATGATTTCGCGAGCCTCTTTCAAATTAGACACTGGATAAACAGTATATCGATGCTGCAACTGAGCCACTCCAATCTCACGCAACTCATTTTCATCTTCAATAAATAAAATATTCATAGCCTATCTCCACAGATCATCAGATTAATTACATCATATAATTAGGCGTTTTACCGACAATGGCAACTCTTTGATTAATTTCCTAATCAAGGGCTTGCATTCCAAAAAATCACCGCCATAAAAGCCCCATTCTTCAATAAGCCCAGATGGCGGAATTGGCAGACGCGCTAGACTCAAAATCTTGTGCCTTCGGGCGTCCGGGTTCGACCCCCGGTCTGGGTATTCTTTAAAGCCTCGTTTTCGGACGGGGCTTTTTTGTGCCTCTGTTGCTGGATTCTCGGTTTCCAGGGGACTCACCTGCGGTGGTCCGGTTCGCTTCGCGCCCGGTCATGTCGCTTCGCTCGGAACGACCCCCGGTCTGGGTATTCTTTAAAGCCTCGTTTTCGGACGGGGCTTTTTTGTGCCTGTTTCGCTCGATCTGATATTTGAATATCTAACACCCCCTCCACAATCTGCTTCTAAATATACCGAGGAGGCTATCAGCCTTGACCCCGCGCAGGCATTTGAGACGATTCAACCCAATGTGTTATCTTTCCATTAAGACCGTCCGGCCAATCCACTTACTACTAGGCCTCTCCCTCTTTTCATTTACCGCCTGCGACAAAAAGGAAGCCGCCAGCTACCCCGCGACCGAGAAGGCAGCAAGTGCAGAGACGACGAGCTACGCCCCCGGCACATTCGCAATTTCCCACAATCCAGAGCGCCAAGCCAAAATAGGGCCCGAGGCCTGCGTCGAATGCCACGCGGACGCCGTAGCCGATTGGAAGACCAGCCACCACGCAAAGGCAAATCGCCCGGTATCGGTCGAACTCGACCGACCAGCATTCACGCCTGCCCGCCGCATACAGGAATCTGGCGTCACCTACGAAATGGCCGAAACCGATGGAAATTTTGAGCTACGCGTCCTGCACGACGATGGCAAGATCGACACCTACGACCTAGTCGGCGTGATTGGCTATACGCCCCTGCGCCAATATCTCGCACTGATTCCTGGTAACAAGTTTCAAACCATCAGCGCCACTTACGACGTGCTCGAAGATCGCTGGGTTGATGTTTACGCAGGCCAAGACCGCCTTCCAGGCGAATGGGGACACTGGATCGGTCAAGGCATGAACTGGAATGCCAACTGCGCTTACTGCCACACCACCGAATATAAAAAGAACTTTGATTTCGAGGCTGACACCTACCACTCCAGCTGGACACAACAAGGACTCGCCTGCGCAGAGTGCCACACTGGGCTAGAGGAGCACGTCGCTGCGGCAAAAGAAGGCGACAACACAACAGGCCTAACCCAGCTGACCGCCATTCAAACCGAGCACAACTGCGCGACTTGCCACTCTCGACGCGATCAGCTAACAAACGACGCCTTCTTGCCTGGAGACAATTATCACGATCACTTCGCGCTCTCATTCCCAGATCAGCCGAACCTCTACCATCACGATGGACAAATCCTCGACGAAGACTTCGTCTATGGCTCATTCCAAATGAGCCGCATGGCGCACGCTGGTGTAAGCTGCAAAGATTGTCACAATCCGCACACACTCAAAACAATCCTACCGATCGAAAACAACCTGCTCTGCATACGTTGCCACGCTGGGGGCGATGAAAACGCACCCGTCATCGAACCACTCGCACACAGCTTCCACAAGGAAGGCAGCACTGGCAACCAATGCGTCAACTGCCACATGTCAAAGACCGTTTACATGCAAGTCGACCCACGTGCCGACCATGCCTTCCTATCGCCCGATCCATTGCTAACTAAAGAACTCGGCATCCCGAATGCCTGCAACAAGTGCCATACCGATGAAAGTGTCGACTGGGCAGTTGAGCACGCTGAAAAGTGGTATGGCGAAAAGATGAGCACACACCGCCAACGCATCCGCGCCCGTGCCGTTGCTGCAGCCCACAACTACGAACCAGCAGGCCTGACCGAGCTTCTCAAACTATTAAAGGACGAGGATCTTCCAGGCTGGCGCGCAACTTACGCTGGACTGCTCGCAAACTACTTACCCAACGAGGCAGCCGTCAACGCGCTACGTCCACTACTCGATGACGAAAGTCCGATGGTTCGTGCCCGCGCAGTTGGCGCACTCGGCTCACTGGATCCTACCGACCCGAAGAACAAAACCATCGAAAAACTCAGCGACAGTATAGCCGGCGTGCGTATCGCCGCCGCCCGTAGTCTCGCCGCCGCCAATCTGCCGATCCCTGACTCCAACGCTAGCGAGGAGTGGGATGAATACATCGAGTTCAACATGGACCGTCCACAGAGCCTCCTCATGCTAGCCAACAAAGCCAGCAAGGAAGGACGCCCAGCCGATACTTCGCAATACATCGAGCGCGCCATCAAACTGGATCAACTCAACCCAGAGATGTATCATCAGTCAGCGATCCTCCTAAGCAGCGCTGGACTGAATGACGAGGCTAAGAGCTCACTTTACAAAGGCTGGGAATTAGCTCCAAAGAATCCAAGCTTCCCCTACTCACTCGGCTTACTAGCCGCTGAACAACAGGATCTCGAAAGTGCCGTCGGCTTCCTCGAAGAAACCGTCGCCATCGAGCCACGCTACAGTCGCGCATGGTATAACCTCTCCCTCGCTTACGGAAAACTCAACCGTCCCGAAGACGCTGCCCGCGCAATGAAACGCGCCCAAGCCGGGCAATAACAACGCCTCGGCTACCAATAAATACAACGACCCACTATCGCAATGAAACTAAAACAGGGACAAATCTGGAAAAACGAAACCGCCTACCTTCGCATTGTCGAACTAGAACGCCTCTCCGTAGACTTTAAGGTAATGGAAGATGCCTTCACCAAAGACGGCACGCACAAGCAGCTGACAAAAAAGGAATTCTGTCGCCTGATTAAAGGCGCCACTCTGGTCGAAGAAGGTTAGAATTGGCGATCAAACAGTCGCGCAATCAAGGCACATCACAGCTACACCACGTAGGGGCTTTGCTCGCGAAGACCGCGACAACACCACAACTCACAAAAGCTCTGCAACGTCTCCCGCCTTCGCGGTTCGCGCAAGCACGCCCCCTACAAGATAAGAAGCGATGGACACTACCGTGCAACAGCTACACCACGTAGGGGCTTTGCTCGCGAAGACCGCGACAACACCACAACTCACAAAAGCTCCGCAACGTCTCCCGCCTTCGCGGTTCGCGCAAGCACGCCCCTACAAGGTTAGAATTGGCGATCAAACAGTCGCGCAATCAAGGCACATCACAGCTACACCACGTAGGGGCTTTGCTCGCGAAGACCGCGACAACACCACAACTCACAAAAGCTCTGCAACGTCTCCCGCCTTCGCGGTTCGCGCAAGCACGCCCCCTACAAGATAAGAAGCGATGGACACTGCAGTGCAACAGCTACACCACGTAGGGGCTTTGCTCGCGAAGACCGCGACAACACCACAACTCACAAAAGCTCTGCAACGTCTCCCGCCTTCGCGGTTCGCGCAAGCACGCCCCCTACAAAATAAGAAGCGATGGACACTGCCGTGCAACAGCTAGACCAATGTAGGGGCTTTGCTTGCGAAGACCGCGCAAAGGCCACATGCACACAAGGTTCCGTAACGCCTCCCGCCATCGCGGGTGCCGCAAGCAGCACCCCTACAAAGCAAGTAGCATCACGCATGTCGAAATAAACGGATAGAAAAGCATAGTGCAAAACAACCCTACGCTCTCAAAAGTAACCGACTCACAAGCGAATCGATCCAACAAACTACGCTGCGTCAGCAGGGCTACTGTCTTCTTTCGAATCAGTCGATTCGGACTCCTTCGCCTTTGGCTTTACCTCATCCACCACCTTGTGGAGCTTGATCTTAGGCTTGCCACGGCCTTCAACGGCAGCGCGATTGATCACCACTTCATCGACATTCTCAGTCTGCGGAAGGTCATACATCACATCCAGCATGATACGCTCCATTATCGAGCGCAACGCACGGGCACCCGTCTTCAACTCAATCGCCTTATCGGCAATCGCAGCAACGGCATCGCGTGTAAAGTGAAGATTTGCACCTTCCATCTGGAAGAGCTTACCGTATTGCTTAAGCAACGAGTTCTTCGTGTTCTGCAAGATGTGCTCTAGATCAGAACGGCTCAATTCATCGAGCACGGCGACCATTGGCAAACGTCCTATAAATTCAGGTATCATACCGAAATGCACCAAGTCCTCTGGCTGCGTATCACGCAGCAATTCACTGAGAGGCACTTCGTCCTGACGCAGATTGTGCTGTGTATCAAAGCCCATCGCCTTAGAGCCGATACGGCCTTGAACGATTTTATCCAGACCTACAAACGCACCGCCGCAAATAAAGAGAATATTCGACGTATCCAACTGGATGTATTCTTGATTCGGGTGCTTGCGGCCACCTTGTGGCGGCACATTACAAACCGTGCCTTCAAGAATCTTAAGTAGCGCTTGCTGCACACCTTCACCAGAAACATCGCGAGTGATTGATACGTTATCAGTCTTGCGACCGATTTTATCAATTTCGTCGACGTAAATGATGCCGCACTCGGCTTTTTTCACATCGTAATCAGCGGATTGGAGAAGGCGAAGAACGATGTTCTCAACGTCCTCACCCACATAACCGGCTTCGGTCAAAGTCGTGGCATCGGCAATCGCAAACGGCACATCCAGCATCTTAGCAAGCGTGCGTGCGAGGAGCGTCTTACCACTACCGGTCGGGCCGAGTAGCAAGATATTACTCTTCTCGACCTGAACATCAGCAAATTTACCGTCGAGATCAGAAAATTCATTCGCGCCTGCGATACGATCTTCCGAACGTAAGCGTTTGTAGTGATTATACACTGCAACTGCCAACGCACGCTTCGCGTAATCTTGGCTGATGATATGCTGATCCAAACCAGCAGTAATCTGCGCTGGCTTAAGCACATTAAAGAGACTTTCCTCCCCTGGAGTTGCAGCAGCGCCCTGCGCGGCAACCTCACCACTTTCCTCAGCAGCCGTAGCGAGTTCGCGATCAATGATGGTCTTGCACACTGAGACACAAGAGTCGCAAATGTGAACCCCAGCTGGGCCTGCGATCATCTTGCGAACCTCATTCTGCGCTTTACCGCAAAACGAGCAAAAAGTCATCCGTGTGGATTTTGCCATATCAGTAGTATTCTCTGTTCCTAAATGTTTAAGCGACTGGCTTATTCTCGATCACCTTATCGACGATTCCGTAAGCCAATGCGTCTTTTGCTGTCAGATAAAAATCACGATCCGTATCGGCGGCGATTTCTTCAGCAGTCTTCTTGGTGTGAACTGCCATCAACTCGTTCATCTGCGCGCGCCAGCGAAGAATCTCCTTCGCAGCAATCGAGATGTCAGAGGTCTGCCCCGTCGCACCACCTGTTGGTTGGTGCATCATCACGCGGCTATTTGGCAGCGCATAGCGTTTACCTGGCGTGCCCGCTGCGAGTAGCAGAGTCGCCATGCTGGCGGCCTGCCCGACACAGTAGGTGACGATGTCACATTGGAGGAAATTCATCGTATCATAGATCGCCATTCCATCCGTGACACTACCGCCTGGAGAATTAATATACAGGCTGATGTCTTTCTTTGGATCCTCCATCTGGAGGAACAGCATCTGCGCAACCACTGCATTGGCGACGAAGTCATTGATCGGCGTGCCGATGAAAATGATGCGATCGCGCAATAGACGGCTGTAAATATCCCAAGCGCGCTCGGTGCGACCCTCGCGCTCATAGACTGTAGGTAGTGGAACGTAACTCACGATAGTTTATAAATGAAAATTGTTTTATATGCAGATTCTGCGCCAAACCGTAACAGTTTGGCGCAGATTATCCAATGCTTTTGAAAAAAAGACTACGCCTCAACAGTTGCTGCTGCAACTGTTTCGCGCTCAGCCTTCTCTAGGATCAAGTCCATAGTCTTGCCGAGGAGGATTTCGCTACGCATGCGGTTGATGCGGCTTTGATCTTTCTGAATCTCCTTCACAATCTTCTCTGGCTTTTCGCCAGACTGCTGGGCTTCCATCATGATCATGCGGCTGAAGTCATCGTTCTCTGCCTGCACCTTTTCCTTTTCAGCAATCTTGCTGAGAATCAGGCGGGACTTGAGACGATCAAATGCTGCCTTAGTCGCACCTTCGTGAAGCTCTTCCTTATGCTTTTCGAAATCTGCTTCAGAAGCGCCTTGCTGCATATTGCGCTGCATGAAGTCGCGAAGCACGGCGTCTGTTTCGCTCTCGATACCGCTTTCTGGGATCGCGAACTCGACACTGCCGAGCAACTGCTCAGTAATTTGCTGACGCTCAGCCTGCATGTTCTGCTGCTTCTTTTGGTTTTCGATGTTTTCGCCGATGCGCTCACGCAACTCAGCTTCATCTTTAACCTGCACGCTCTTGAAGAATTCGTCATCCATCGCTGGCATGACTTTTTCGCGAACTTCTTCTGCATTAATGACGTAAACTGCTGTCTTACCAGCAAGTGCCTCTGGCTTGAAGTCTTCAGGAAATTCCATGGTGACTTCCTTCTCGTCGCCAGCCTTCATGCCAACAACACCGTCAACAATTGCTTGAACACCAGGAGTGCCTTCTGCACCGGCTTCTTCCCATGTTACTTTTTGAGTGCCGAACATTGGAGTTTCAGGAACGAGGTCTGCCACCAGCTCATCACCGATCTTACCTTCGTAGGAGCAACGAACGTAGTCACCCTTCTCAGCAGCCTTCTCAGCTACGTTGAACTCGGCACGCTGGCTAAGCAATTGCTCCAGCATTTTGTCAACGTCTTCAGCAGACGCTTCAGTCGGCTCATTGGTGACCTTCAGGCCTTCGTATGTAGGCAGGTCAAAAGCTTGAAGCACATCCACTGTGAAAATGATAGTTGCATCAGAATCAGCAGAAATTTCGCCTTCGTTCAAATCAACGACACCAAAGACTTCGAAATCGGACTTAGCGACACCCTCTTGGTGTGCCTTAGAGACAACACGCTGAGAGAGCTCTGACTTAAGATCCTTTGCATAGCGCATACGGATCATGTTCTCTGGAGCCTTACCAGGACGGAAGCCAGGAATCTTGGCATCACGCTGGAAATCTTTAATCAGTTGCGCATCGATTGCAGCGATTTCTGCGGCAGCGACACTCACGGTAATCGTCTTGCGTGTTTCTGTAATGTCTTGGACGTCGGTTTTAACTGTGCTCATAAAAATAATTGATAGTGCCCAATATGGGCAGGTGTAGGAAAAAGCGGGCTATAAAAGTGGAAAGGTTTTTTTCGGTCAATGCCTATGTTGCCCTCAGAAGCCATATTCTTCTCTCTCGCATCTTTTTAACGAAATTCAGGCCAAAATCTCACGTCCAGCCGCTAAAAAAGCGACATTAGACGCCTCGCAGCGGACTATTTGAACTCGATCACATCCGGCCCAACCGACTGAAATAGCTCCGAATACGGCTGCAACGCCTCAATTGTAACCGGCACCGCATCGATTTGCGTGCTCAATACTCCAACCACCGCGATCTGATCTTTTCGATTAAACATCCGTAAGCGCAAGCCCAACTCGTCGAGCATCGGCTTGAGCGCGGTGACATCCACTCCGTCCGCCAGCTCGATCAATATCTGATCCGCCGCCATGTAAGAAAACTCGCCCGTGGACATATCCTCCACCACCCGGACATACGGATAGCTCTCCGCAAAATTCAAATGCCAGACCCGACTGTGCGCCTCTTCCTCGTTCGGCAAGTAGCCGAAGTCTAGAATCTTACCAATTTGTATCACCTCCGGCAATCCCACTGGCAAGCCCTCCGCTCCCGCTTCGACCGCTGCCGCATTATGCGTCACCCACGGATCCACGCTTGCCTCTTCTTTGAGCGCCCGCCGCTTCATAATCATCGAGACCAGCAACGACCCCAGAATGAAGCCCACTATATATACAAAGATTCGATCAAATTTTTTCATAGTCCTAAAGAATGCGCGCACGGTGAAACGGAAATTCAAGCAAGGCAAGTCTGCGTGTGTGCCGAATCCGCCGGATTTTTAACCACGGTTAAACACACACACCACTCATTTCACTCTTCACACCTGCCACGGCAGTCCACACACTGGCGCGCAATGATTCACACAATTTCGCACATACGTGTTCGCTACGCCGAAACCGACCGCATGGACGTGGTTTACCACAGCAACTATCTGGTCTGGTTCGAAACCGCACGCATCCTGATGCTCGATCAAATCGGCATCCCCTATCTCGAAATCGAAGAACGCGGCCTGCGACTCCCCGTCCTCACCGTCAGCGCCGAGTATAAACGCCCCGCCCGCTTCGACGACCGCTTGGACGTCCACCTTTTCATGCGCGAAAAACCGCGCGCCCGCTTCCGCTTCGACTACGAAGTGCGCCGTGGCGATACCTTACTAGCAACCGGCAGCACCAGCCACGGCTTCATGGATACCAAGGGCAAAGGCCTGCGCCCACCGGAAGAATTCCTCGCAAAGATTGACGCCGCGTGGAAACCAGAGGATGCACAGCCAATTGAACTGTAGGTGAAAAAAACACTTAAGCGGAATAGTCAGTTCTACACACACCTGATACTTGCAGGTATGATACTACTGATTGGTCTGAACATTTACACGACCTCATCGCTCCCCCAAAAGAACGCCCCAAGAATGGACATCCCAGAAATCTGGGCAGCTGGGATCGGCGGGTTCTTGATAATTATTTCTAGCTACTCAATTTACAGTTTACTATTTAGATCTGAAAAAATTGAACTCTCACAAAAAGGATTCAAAGAACTCAGAAACTTTAATATGAAAATATCTGAAATGCCCTGCTCATTTCAGGTCGTATGGGACAGCTTTTACATTAACCGGAGTGCTGTCCCATGCTTTTGGTATGCGTTAACCGTCACGCTAAAGAATCCAACTCCTTACAGCATAAAAATAACCCGCCGCAATAAAATGAGAATATTCCTATGGAAAATCGGAATCGGCAAAAAAGGTGACACACTCACAGGAAACACATACTTCGACTCTCGCTTCTGGGTCAAAATGCAAGATCAGCAACACATACTGTCATTAATTGAAGATGGCACAATTAATCGAATCACACACTTCGATCAGAACTACCCACCAATTAGAAAGAAATTTGGTCGCATCTCAATTTCTGAAAGTTGCATTAAATATTTAGAAGGCCCCTATGACGAACAACAGCGAATCTTTGATCCACACCGCGGTAATGTAGAAAACACCCTAACAGAACTCGTCATCATTGCACAAAGAATGAATACCGCGAAAAACTAGAATCAACCAACAGCTCCGCTCCACCTACTTAAAAAACCACCTCTCTCGCTACGTGCAAAGCGCAGCCTTAAGCTCCTCGCAGAATGCCTCCGTCGTCCCTGCGAGATACGGACAAAAATCCGCCTGTGGATGAGAGTTTCTCAACGGGAACGGGATCTCTTCCAAGAATTTAAAGTTCACACCTGAACCAGCGCACAGCGCATAGCCCGCAGCGATGTCCCAAACCTTCACGCGAAAGTCAACCACGCCTGTCAAATACCTCGTCGCCACATAGCATGTCGTCAGTCCGCAGCGCGGAGCGAGTCACTTCAGTGTCACTAAAACAAACGCCTCAAACTCATTTACCCTGTAAGCTAATCGACGTTATATACGTTAATTGGCTAGCATGAGATTAAGATTCATATTTGGCGACCAGCTCAGCCACAACTTACCCAGCCTCACTGACGTCTCCCCGACGACCGACTGCATTTGGCTGTGCGAAGTCCGCAGCGAAGCCAATCGCGTCAAGCATCACAAAAAGAAGATCGCATTCATCTTCTCCGCCATGCGGCACTTTGCTCAAGAGCTGCGTGATAAAGGCTACCGTGTGCATTACACACACTATGACGCCCCCGATAATGGCGGCAGCTTTACCGGCGAATTAAAACGTGCGATCGCCCAGCTATCCCCCGAAAAGGTCATACTCACCGAACCCAGTGAATACGACGTGCTCCAAGAAGTCGAACGCTGGCAAACTGACTTCGATCTCACAGTAGAGATACGTCCCGACGATCGTTTCCTCTGCACCAAAGAGCGCTTTGCAACATGGGCAGACGGCCGCAAACAACTGCGCATGGAGTATTTCTACCGTGAAATGCGCCGCGAGCATAACATCCTAATGGACGGCGAAGCGCCAACTGGAGGCCAATGGAACTACGACGCAGACAATCGCAAACCACCGAAGCAAGGCCTCGAAGTCCCCCAGACTTACATCAGCCAGCCCGACAGCATCACGCAAGCAGTGCTGGAGCTGGTCGAAACACATTTCAACGATCATTTCGGCGACTTACAGCCGTTTCACTTCGCGGTCACCGCAGAGCAAGCACAACAAGCCCTCGATCAATTCATCGCCGAGCGCCTCTGCCATTTCGGTGACTACCAAGACGCCATGCTACAAGGTGAACCGTGGATGTATCACAGCCACCTGAGTTTTTACATCAACTGTGGGTTGCTCGACCCACTCAAATGCATCCAACAAGCAGAATCCGCCTACCGAAATGGTCACGCCCCGCTCAATGCAGTCGAAGGCTTCATTCGGCAAATTCTCGGCTGGCGCGAATACGTGCGCGGCATCTATTGGCTGAAAATGCCAAACTACGCAGCCGCGAACCATCTAGCAGCAGACCGCAAACTGCCCGACTTCTTCTGGACGGGAAAAACAAAGATGAACTGCTTGCGGCAATGCATACTTGAGACAAAAGAAAACGCCCATGCACACCATATCCAGCGATTAATGGTGATCGGAAATTTCGCACTCATCGCCGGGCTCGCACCAGACGAAGTGAACGAATGGTTTTGGATCGTCTACGCTGACGCCTACCAATGGGTCGAACTACCCAATGTCAGCGGAATGGTTTTATTTGCCGACGGCGGCCAACTGGCCTCCAAACCATACGCCGCCAGCGGTGCTTATATCAATCGCATGTCGGACTACTGTAAGGGATGCAGCTACAAAGTGTCTAAAAAGAACGGCCCAGATGCCTGTCCTTTCAATTACCTTTATTGGGATTTCATGCTGCGCCACCAGCAACGCTTCAGCAGCAACCCGCGCATGGGCATGAGCTATCGAACACTCGCTAAAATGTCCTCGGAGAAAATATCTGCGACCCAAGATGACAGTCAGCGCTTCTTCAACAAGCTAGCAGCATCAGAAATCGTTTAAGCCCGACATGTCTAAAAGCACTCTACAGATTGTGTGGTTCAAGCGCGACCTACGCGTGCATGATCACTGCGCATTACACACCGCCGCCGCACACGGCCCCGTGCTGCCGCTCTACATCTTGGAGCCAGAGCTATGGCAACAACCCGACCTGAGCCATCGCCATTACAGCTTCCTGGCGCAATCACTCGGAGAACTCAATCAAGCACTCCTCGACACACTCGGCCAGCCGCTCATCATACGTATCGGCAACGCACCAGAAATCCTAGATCAGCTGTATCAACAATACCACTACGACGCAGTATGGTCACACCAAGAAACATGGAATGGATGGACCTACGATCGTGACCGCAAGGTGCAAACATACTTGCGAGCGAAGCAGATTCCATGGCAGCAGCCCCGCCAGTTCGGCATCGTGCGTGCACTCAAGGACCGTGATGGATGGAGCCGTCAATGGAATCAATTCATGTCACAACCAGTGCTACCTGCACCCAAGGCACAGGCACAGCTCTCCATTCAAACGGAGACACTACCCACTCACGAGCAACTAGGCCTGCAACACGACGGAGCACTCACCACACAAAAAGGAGGACGTAGCCAAGGCCTCGAATTGCTCGACTCATTCCTGCACCAACGCGGCGAGCCATATACCAAAGCGATGTCCTCGCCCCTCTTCGCCTTCGATGCCTGTTCACGGCTATCACCACATATTGCGTTCGGCACACTCTCACTGCGTGAAATCTACCAGGCGATGAAGCGTCAATCAGACACCATCAAAGCGCTCCCTCGCGGACAGAAAGGCAAGTGGCCCTCGGCTCTGCGCTCCTTCGCAGGACGTTTACGCTGGCATTGTCATTTTATGCAAAAGCTCGAAGACGAGCCACGCATCGAATTCGAAAATTTCCACCACGCTTATGATGGCCTCCGCGAGCCTGAACACAACGAAACGCACTACCAAGCATGGGCAACAGGTCACACCGGCTACCCGATGGTCGATGCCTGCATGCGCGCACTCATTGCCACTGGCTGGATCAACTTTCGTATGCGTGCCATGCTCATGAGCTTCGCCAGCTACCACCTATGGCTGCATTGGCGGCCAACATCCCTGCACCTCGCTCGCCAATTCACCGACTACGAACCCGGCATTCATTACAGTCAGTGCCAAATGCAGTCAGGCACCACTGGGATCAACTCCATACGCATTTACAATCCAATAAAACAAGGACTGGACCATGACCCTGATGGCATTTTCATCCGCCAATGGATCCCTGAACTACAGGACATGCCGACTCACGGCATTCACCAACCATGGGCATTCCCAGACAAACTCAACGGCTACCCAACACCCATTGTAGATGAAGACATCGCTCGCAAGGCAGCCGCGGCAAGGATCTACGCGATGCGACGCCAGAAAGACCATCGCACCGAAGCACAAGCCATTGTCCAGAAACACGGAAGCCGCAAAACCACCGAACGGCACAGAAAGCCGCGCCCCACACAAACCGAACTAATCCTCTAAGCCGACTATGCACCCAGCACCTGACAAGTCACGCACCCCCATCCTGTATCAGCAGTGGCGTTCATTGCTGTTTTTACACTGGCAGTTTCCCGTGGCCGAGATTCAATCTCGGCTTCCGCTGGGGCTACAAGTGGATACCTATCACGGGCAGGCCTACATCGGAATCGTGCCTTTTTACATGCACGGCTTACGCCCGAAGTTTGCTCCCCCCGTCCCTAGTATTTCCTACTTCCCCGAACTCAACCTGCGCACCTACGTGCGCGATTCACACGGACGTGCAGGCGTGTGGTTCTTCTCCCTAGATGCCCAGAGCCGCATTTCTGTAGCCATCGCCCGCAAGTGCTTCAACCTGCCTTACCACTATTCGAAAATGCGCTATACCGTGCACCACGATCAATCGATTGAATTTCAATCCACGCGCGCAAAGAGCAAACCGCAAAACTTTCGCTATCGCGCAGGGCGCCCCCTCAGCAAAGCACCCACAGACTCACTGACTTACTTTCTAGTCGAACGCTATCGACTCTTTGCCAACTCAAAGAAAAACGGCCTTCGTGTTGGCGAACTCAGCCACCAACCCTACGCACTCCACCAAGTCGAAGTCGACGCATACGATACCGACCTTTTCGCTCTGAACGGATTCTCAACTCCCACAGCGCCACCGTGTCACATCACCTATAGTCCACGCGCAGACGTGGCAATTTATCCGATGAAGAATGCCTAGCTCGCCCCTGAGAATCCCACTCACACCCTCACCCTCACTCTCACTCTCACTTCGTGCGCAGCGCGGCATCACTTCGTGCGCAGCACGACATCACTTCGTGCGCAGCACGACATCACTTCGTGCGCAGCACGACATCACTCAGCGCGCAGCGCGGCATTCAGCTCTGCGCAAAACGTTTCCGTCCCGGCCAGATACGGACAAAAGTCCACCTGCGGATGAAAGGTCTTCATCGGAAACGGGCGCTCGCCTAGAAATTCGAAACTGACACCCGCGCCTTCACACAGTGCGTAGGCCGCGGCGATGTCCCACACCTTCACGCGAAAGTCCACCACGCCGGTCAAATACCCCGTCGCCACATAGCACGCCGTCAGCGCTCCACTGCCCAAACAGCGCACACGGTATTTTTCCAATAGCGGCTGTAAACGCACCAGAATGTCGCCATCCATCGGAAAGTGCAGCCCCAACATCGTCTGCGCATCCGCCGCCATTCGGTCGCGATTCACCTTCTTCTGATTGCGCAACACACCAAAGCCCGCACCGCCCTCCAACAGCGACTGAGTGCTGTAATCATAGACAAACCCATAGACCGGCACCCCATCATGCAGCAGCGCCAGCGAGATGGCACAAACCGGAAAGCCCAGCGCATAGTTGTTGGTGCCGTCGATCGGATCAACCACCCAGGTAAACGGCGCTTCCAACTCCAGCACTTCGTCCTGCGGGCTCGCCTCTTCGCTGCAATAATTATCGTGCGCAAAATCACGGCGCAGCGCTGCAAATAGATTTTCGGAAATCGCAAAATCCGCAAAAGTTACCCGCGTATCATCCTCCTTCCACTCACTCACCACCTGCGCGAACTGTCGTCCGAAAAATGCGGTCTGCTCCTTAACAGCCACACGTCCCGCATTGATACGGTGCCGCAACTGCAGATCAAACTGTGCTTTCGCCTGTCGACTCAGTGGTTTCTTCATGGCTGATACCAATCAACCGATGCGCCTTAGATACAAGCGAAAACCGACTTTTCACCCTAATGAAACAAAGGATTCGTCTCATGTAAGTAAGTATACCCCGAGAAGTCGAACGCGTTGAACTCCTCCACACTCAGCACTCCAAGCCCCAGTGCAAAAACAACCAGAAGAACGACCAGTGCTTTTTTCATACTGCAAAGCTATGACAACCAAGCGTCAGGCTCAAGCGTCCAATGGATTTCCAGAATTTGAAGTAAGGCTCAACAGCCGTCAGCCTAGCCTCACCCGAAGATTCACTCCAAGCCGAGTGCTTGCTTCGGATCGATATTGGTAATCGGATCATCATACTCCATGTCGTGCGGCATCATCCAAGAGATCCAGCGATCACCCTGTTTCTTGAAGAAGAGCTTCGAGATAAAACCACTGACCTCATCCTTTGATTGAGGGTATTGACTGAGTTCAGTGGGATAGAGAATTAACATCATGAATGCTTCATTTTCATCATTAAATGTCACTGCAGCTAAGATTGACCCATACGCTTCACTTTTAGGCTTTCGCTGAACCATCTCGCCATAAGCTGTTTCGTCTAATCCGAACTTCTTTTTGACCGCTTCGCTGATGGTCTGGTTGAACTCAGTAAAGGTGATTGCGCCCGGTGCTTTCCGACCAAGAAAGGCAGTCGCCCAGTCATGCACACACTCTTCTTTAAACCCATCACCATTGAAATGAATCGGGGGATTAAACTTTTCGACAACGTATTCGGATGCCGAAAGCAGGCCTGCCATCGCCATGAAACTTAAGATAATAATGGTTTTCATTTTATTTATTAGAACTGAGATGCACCCCAAGCGTTGCAGCCCTGCCCGAACCGTCAAGACATCAAAATCGAAAAGCACTAACTCAAGCTAGAGTAGCAGCGAGACAGGAAATCAAAATAGGAGCATGGACACTCTGGTCCATGACCGAGCCGAAGCAGCTCACCCACAACTACGGACGCCCGCGTCCAAAACCGCGAAAACGCTGACCTGATGGTTTATGCTTCGCTCCTTTCTCGCGTGGTTTGCCTGCGTCCTTCGATTCGGGTTTCTTGGCCGGTCGCGCGCCCTTCGGCTTGCGCACCACTTTATAACCTTCGGGCAACGGAATCCCTTCGCAGTGCAAGCCTTCGATTAAATCATCATGAAAATCATGCGCGCGATCGGTCGGCAGCGCCTGCTTGATCAGCCGCTGAATCGAACACAAGCGCACCACATCTTCATCCCACTCGGTGCACAAACTGATCGCATGCCCACTCTCGCCCGCTCGCGCCGTGCGGCCGATGCGGTGCACGTAATTTTCCGAGTCCATCGGCAAGTCGTAATTGATCACCAGCCCAATTTTTTTCACATCGATCCCGCGCGCCGCGACATCTGTCGCCACCAGCACGGGCGTCTCCCCCAACTTAAAGCGACGCAGTGCATCTTCGCGGGCCGCCTGTGTGCGGTCGCCATGAATCGTGTCCGCACGGATGCCGTCGCGGTTCAATGCATTGGCAATTAAACGGCCGATTCTATGGAATTGGAGGGCAGAACAATATAGACTCCAACCTAGGTTACATCGTCGAATTCATCAACGGATCAGATGGTTAGGAAGCGATCGAAATCTACCAATCCACTGCAGTCATCGCGGCTCACTGCCAGTTGCCGAATTCAGATGTGATCATAGCGATTGGCCCGCAAATAATTCGAATTTCAGGTGACGGTAAATATACTATTTTAGTCTCTGATACGCACTGGCACAGTCAGATACATTCCATCGTGGCCGCACCCGATGGATACATTTACTTTAGCATGGATCATTTCGTCGGGCGTTTCCCGATTCGCAAAACACTAGGTGACTACGAACTATTGCAATTGGCAGATCAAGCTAGCCAATAACATACAACGGCGACACACTCAGCTTAACGAACAGCTGCATCCACATAGAATTAATCAACGATAGCCCCCTTCCCACTTCGGCCCCATCCACCTATGCTTCATTCTTCAACACGACTCATCGCATTCATTTGCACGTCTTTAATCCTCTCATACGCAAGCTTTGCTGAAGGTGTCAGGTCTTCGCTATTACTGATGAGTCTCGATCGCAGCACGACTCCCGAACAGAAAACATTCACGTCAATCGGTAAGGCTGATAAAGTCCCGTTGATCATTGATCACGGATTCACCGTAAAATTCACCCTGTCAGGGCAATACCAAGACCTCCAAAGTGTGCAACTACGCGTGCAGCACCCAGAGATGAAAGAGCCAAACGGAACCCGCTACAGTATGGTGGACCGACAAGAAGCAACCAGACTCATCGATGGTAAACGCATGGTCATTTGCGCTTACCTGTTCGAGGAGCCATGGGAACTGGTATCCGGCAAATGGAAGGTGCAGATTTTTGATGGAGAAACGTTATTAGACTCAGTCGAGATCGAAACCGCAGAAGCACACATCACGAACATCCAACCACTCTTAAACCCTCGCTACAATCAACTCGCGGAGGCTGAAAGCTTAAGCCCCGACGACTTATCTTGGATCGGCAAACAAATCGAATACAGCCCACTCGATCAATGCATCGGCGTCGCCTTGCTCTTCAGACAATACCCGACTGCATTTGACGAGCCACTCTGCGACTACTTCAAAATAGACAAGACAGCTCCAACTCAGACGCTTTCAGAGGATGAAGCAAACCGCACAGTCAACGAAATCATCGAACGCTACCATAGTAGAACGCCACTAGAAATCTCAACCCGCGTCTATCTACATTTCAAAAACAGCCACCAAATCTTCACCCGAAGCGACGGAACAGTCCTCTATCTAGAACAGATCTTTCGAACCTCAGTCTTTACTGGGACTTTACAACTAAGTGACTCCGAACTCATCACTCTTTCAACTTATATAGATCGAGACCAATAGTCTGGCGTGTCACTCCGAAGGCGAAAAAGGAGCATGGACTCTTGTCCATTACCGAGCCGAAGCAACTCACCCCCCGCCACACGCCTGCAAAAGAATGGGACAGAAGTGTCCCAACTCCTGCAGGTTCACCTGCTCTGTAAATTCCAACGACCGATCAGCATCAAAAAAGGAGCATGGACACTCTGGTCCATGACCGAGCCGAAGCAGCTCACCCACAACTACGGACGCCCGCGTCCAAAACCGCGAAAACGCTGGCCTGATGGTTTGTGCTTCGCACCTTTTTCGCGTGGCTTGCCTGCGTCCTTCGATTCGGGGTTCTTGGCCGGTCGCGCGCCCTTCGGCTTGCGCATCACTTTATAACCTTCGGGCAACGGAATTCCTTCGCGTGCAAGCCTTCGATTAAATCATCATGAAAATCGTGCGCACGATCCATCGCCAATATGCGGTCGCCTCATCCAGCACCAGACACTCCACACCCGTCAAATTCGCATACCCTTGGCGCATCAATACCAGCAAGCGCCCTGTCGTTGCCACTAGGACATCCAAGCCGAAATATAAATCCCGCGGCTGCGGCGGCTGCGACACCACAAGCGCAAACCGACAACAGAGTTCGAAAACTCAGTGAAATCACGATTAAATACAGTCCAAACACTAGTAGACAGATCGTTATCCATCCCTATCAATTAATATATCCTCGAGGTTCTCCCTCTAATAATACCCCCGAATCAAATTTATATGATTACATCGCTCTTTGCCCAAAGCCGCAACCTGGCCATCGCCACCATGATGCTCGTCATCGGCACCTCAACTGCAGCGGCTCAATCCACGCAAGCTTCCAGCGAAGCACCGAACATCGTCTTCTTCATCGTCGACGACATGTTCCCGCATCACTTCAACTTTTTAAATGAAGGCGAGAAGCGAGTGCTCACGCCCAACATCGATCGGCTCGCCCGCGAAGGCACGGTCATGCTCAATCAATACACGGTATCCCCACTGTGCACTCCGAGCCGCTACAGTTGCCTAATGGGGCGCTACCCCAGTCGAGCGACCAATCCATGGTTCCTACAAACCACAGAAAAGAATGTGCAAAGCTATGTAGAGTTTAACACTCACATCGAAAAAGATAATCAAACCCTACCGAGAATGCTGCAAGCAGGCGGTTACATTACTGGGATGGCTGGCAAAAACCACGTCATCGAGGCCAAGACTCTCAAGAAATTTGAGAACTTCGACGCCGATGCCAAATTACCCGAGAACCAATCAAAGCTCAAAGCCAACCACGACCATGTTTGCCAAGCAATCCGTGAAGTAGGCTTCGATTTTGCGGACAGCATTTACCACAACAACCCCGATTTCCTCGGCTTACACGAGGTTGCAGTGCACAACACGGATTGGATCACCGAAGCAGGCATCAATTTCATCGATAAAGGTCATACCTCCGAAAAACCGATGTTCCTCTACTTCGCGACCACCCTACCACACGGCCCGTCCGAAGGGCATCGCGCATGGGATGCGAATCCCTTGATTTCAGCAGTGGGTTACCTCGATGAAGCACCTAATGTCCAACCCGCGCGCCACACCATCCCAGAGCGCATCAAAGCCGCAGGCATAACCGTCAACGACGACACCTGCAACCTACTCTGGCTGGATGACGCACTCGGAGCCCTGATCAATAAGCTAGAAGACTGTGGCGAACTCGACAACACCGTCATCTACTTCTTCAACGACCAATGGATGGAAGCCAAAGGCACCGTCTACGAAGGCGGCGTGCACACACCCAGCATTGTGTGGAAGAAAGGCGGCTTCACTGCGGGATCCACCAGCTCTGCAATGGTCAGCAGCGTTGATTTTGCACCCACCATTTTGGACATGGCCAAGATCCCCTACGACTCCAACACCTTTGATGGTGAAAGCTTCCTACCTTACCTCGACGGTCAAACACAAGAGCCCGGACGCGTGCTCTACTTCGAATTGGGCTATGGTCGCGGCGTGCTGAAAGACAACTGGAAATTCATGAGCATCCGCTACCCACATGGCCTCGCTGAGATGTCACTCGAAGAGCGCACACGCCTACTAAACGAGTGGAATGCCGAACGTCACCGCAAGCATCTAGAAATCGTCACCGAAGATCCAACCGCGCCCTTCAGCCACCTGACCGCGATCCCTGGCGGCGGCCACGCCGAATCCATTTCGACGGGTAAATACCCTGGCTATGCCGACCCCGATCAGCTCTATAATATCGCTAAAGATCCGGGCGAGCTGAACAACCTCGCGAACAACCCCGAGTTCCAGCAAAAGGCGAAAGAGATGGAACTAGAATTGCAGAAATACCTCGATACACTGCCGGGCACCTTCGAGCTCTAGTTACGTCACTACGGACGACCGCGACCAAAGCCTCTGAACGGACGACCGGAGCGCTTCTCTTTGGCAGCTTTAGCGCCCGAGACGCCCTTTGACTTTTTCTCGGAGCGACCTTCGCCTTTCTTAGGCGAACGCTTAGCCGCCGAACGCACACCTCGTGCAGGACGACGATCTGGCTCATCGGGCAGCGGCGTGCCTTCGCGGTGCAGCGCTTCAATGGCTTCGTCATGGAAGTCATGCTCACGAATCGTTGGGAGCGTCTGCTTCGTCAGCTTCTCAATTGCCTTAAAACGAGACACGTCTTGATCAATCTCAGTGCATAGACTCATCGCCTTGCCGCTCTCGCCCGCACGCGCCGTGCGACCGATGCGGTGCACATAATTCTCGGAGTCCATAGGCAGGTCATAATTAATCACCAAACCAATATTTTTCACATCAATCCCACGCGCCGCCACATCGGTCGCAACTAACACTGGCGTTTCACCGAGCTTAAAGCGTCGCAGTGCATCTTCACGCGCCGCCTGTGTGCGATCACCATGAATCGTATCCGAGCGAATCCCGTCGCGATTCAAATGCGTCGCAATCAATCGGGCATCACGCTTGGTGCGGGTAAAAATCATGCAAAGCTCGTTCTGTTTTTCAAAATACTGACTGTGCAGCAGGTCGAGCAACAATGCAGGCTTATCACGAAGGCGCACAAAGAGCACCGACTGATCAATCTTCTCGGCCGTCGTGCCCTCAGGGTCGATACGAATGCGCTCGGGATCATTCAATAAGCCCTCGGCCAACTTGCCGACACCTTTTGCCATTGTCGCGGAGAACAACATCGTCTGCCGCTCCTTGGGAATATCACGCACGATTTCGCGAAGGTCATCAATAAAGCCCATCGCCAACATACGATCCGCCTCATCCAGCACCAAACACTCGACTCCCGTCAGATTCGCGTGACCCTGTTGCAACAAATCGAGCAAGCGACCTGTCGTCGCGACTAAGATATCTAAGCCGAAATACAGATCCCTCGTCTGTGGCGTTTGCGACACACCACCATAGATCATCGCGATCTTAAGATCCAAATGCTTGCCATAGGTGCGAAAACTCTCCGTCACCTGCACGGCCAACTCACGCGTCGGCACCAATACCAAATTACGCACACCACGACGAAACGGCTTACGCCCCTGCGTTACGACACGGTTTAATATAGGCAGCGCAAACGCCGCCGTCTTTCCCGTGCCCGTTTGCGCACAGGCCAAAAGATCACGCCCCTCAAGTAATAAGGGTATCGCCTGCGCCTGTATGGGCGACGGCTCAGTATACTTCCGCTCCTCCAATGCACGCTGCAGCGGTTCAATTAAGGGCAAATCTTTAAATTCCATATCACTCATAGTTTCGATCAAGCCCGCACCGTATGCATAAAAGGCCATTTATCGACAAGATAAGAACAGCTCCAAACATTACAGACCAGAAATCGCATTACAGACAAAAAACCGCTGCGCCCAACATTGTCATTTACCATCACAATGAAACACACGTGGAAATATCATAAAATGAGACCTCAAAAATGAAAAATCCTATTAAAAATAGATAAAAAGAAGCAAATAATCAGTAGAAACCACCGAATGAACATTCATTTTATTTGCAAAAACAACTCAAACCACCTCTTATAACTTCCGACTTTTTGACATATATCGTCAACCTATCGAAAACCATTGAAATACAAAAATAAATGAAGAGTTCATCCCACACACCCCGACGCCACTTTCTAAAGCAATCCGCTGTTGCAGCTGGGTTCCTACTCGGAGCCCCCTCCATCATCAGAGCCGAAACACTCGGCAACGCGAACAAAGCAGGCGCCAATTCTCGAATCGGCATTGGCTTTATCGGCACGGGCCTCATTGCCCAAGGTCACCTAAAATCATTCGCCGGCATGCGTGACCTGCAAGCAGTCGCAGCCTGCGACGTGCGCAAGTCCAACCTAAACAAAGCCGTTGGCGTGCTAGCAAAAAAAGGCGCTAAGGATGTGGCAGCCACTGCGTATGCAGAAGAACTCATTCAAAACCCGGCAGTCGACATCGTCTGCATCGCAACACCCGACCATTGGCATGCTGCGCTTGCAATCGAAGCAATGAAGGCAGGCAAAGATGTATATGTTGAGAAGCCAATGACGCTCACCGTCGAAGAAGGCAAAGCCGTCCTCGCAGCGGAACAGAAATACGGCCGTATCCTACAAGTTGGCTCGCAGCAACGCTCCTCCGCTCACTTCCGCATCGCAGCAAACCTCGTGCGCAACGGCATGATCGGTGAAGTCAAAGAAGTCTACTGCCGTCTCGGAAATTTCCCACAGCCAAAGTTGAACGAACCCGTTGTCCCCGTTCCAGAAGGCTTCGATTATGATCGTTGGCTCGGCCCGACTCCATTCTACGACTATACCGAAGATCGCGTAAAACAAAAGTATACCGGCGGCTGGCGCTGCTATTGGGATTATGGTAGCCGTAAATTCGGCGATTGGGGCGCACACCACTTCGACATTGTGCAATGGGCACTCGGCCGCGACGACACTGGCCCTACAGAATTCATCCCAAAAGGATACAACGGCGCAGAATACCACCACTACCGCTACGCTGACGGCATCACAGTCTGGCGCGACAAGAAGCCTGACCACGGGCACATGATTCGCTTCATTGGCACCGAAGGTGAAGTGCACGTCGGTCGCGGACAACTAGCGACCTTGCCAGTTGACCTAAAGCGCCATCGTTTCACCGAAGACGACATTCAAGTCTATGATTCAAACAACCACCGCGGCAACTTCATCGACTGCGTGAAGTCACGCAAACCGACCATCTGCCCAGCATCCGTAGGACACAGGACCGGCACAATCTGCCAACTCTCAGCCGTTGCTGAACGCTTAGGCCGCGCATTCAAGTGGGATCCTGTCGCACAGCAGGTCGTCGGCGATGCAGAAGCGAAGTCAATGCAAGATCGCCCTCGTCGCCCAGGCTACGAACTACCGACCGTATAGTCACTTCAAGTAAGTATTCCCGACCAATCCCCACCTCGAACAGGTGGGGATTTTTTTTGGGCCAGTATCATTACCCAACAAAGACACACAAAACCCCGCCTCAACAACAATTAGCGGGATCGCAGTGGTGATGCATGCCTCATTCGAAGTTGTGGCACACAGTTTCCGATAAGAGGCCCGTCGCAGTAAGCTCAATAGAAAGCGCGAGCCACGCATAGAGCCCAATGTCGAATCCACAAGGGCGATAAAACCATCCACAAAAAAGCCCTGACTCATAAGAGACAGGGCTTTTTCAAGTGGTGGCCAGACCCAGAATCGAACTGGGGACACAAGGATTTTCAGTCCTCTGCTCTACCGACTGAGCTATCTGGCCTTACTTGAGAAAGTCGGGATTAAGTGAACCTCTGAGCCACTCGTCAACTGGTTTTTTACATTTTCTAAAAAAAGTTTTTTAAGCCCTAAAAACCGCTGTTTTCAGGAAAATTCAAACAAGTGTTTGTCTTTCTCAAAATTGCTCACCTAATACATCCACAGTGCCGAAAATCACGGCACCACAATACAAACATACCGCATCATGGTCAAAAAATTAATCTTCGCACTTTGCATCTTTGGAGGCCTCGCACTCGCCCTAGTCCTGATTATCGGCACGAAGAAAGCCTCCTTCGACGCAATGGCAGAGGCTGGTAAGCTCATGGTGCCACCGCCAGAGAGTGTCGCAACCTTTACTGCAGAGCGCCAATCATGGATTGATAGCGTGCAAGCTATTGGCTCGATCGAGCCCGTTCAAGGTGTGCGCCTCGATGCAGAAGTCGCGGGCGTGGTGAACGCCATCAATTTCAAAAATGGTCAAAACGTCGAAGTGGGCGACATCCTCGTCCAACTCGACGTGAGCGTCGAAGCAGCCCTGCTCAACTCAAATAAAGCGACCGCGGACTTGGCCAAAACTAAACTCGACCGAGCAAAACGATTACGCGGCACAGATTCCATCGCCCAATCGCAACTCGACCAGGCGCAAGCGGATTTCGACACCGCCATTGCACAGATGAATAACTTGGAAGCGATTATTGATCGCAAAACCATCCGTGCGCCTTTTACCGGTCGCGTCGGCATTCGCCAAATCAATCTCGGCCAATATCTCTCTCAAGGCGCTCCCATCGTCAGCCTACAATCGTGCGACCAGGTATTCGTCAACTTCACCCTGCCACAACAAGCGATCGCACGTATTAAGACTGGTATGCAGATCACCTTACAAAGTGACGTCTACCCCGACCAGCAATTCGAAGGCACCCTGACTGCAATCAGTCCACAGATCGACCCGACCACGCGCACAGTGAAACTCCAAGGCACACTCGACAACCCCGACGAACTCCTACGTCCAGGGCTGTTTGTGAAAGCCACCGTCACACTGCCGAATAAGAATGAAGTGCTCGTCGTGCCAGCCACCTCCATAGTCTTTGCACCTTACGGCAACTCCATTTTCAAAGTCGTCACTGAGACCGACGAAGAAACTGGTGTTACCACCACAATAGTGAAGCAGTCCTTTATTCGAACCGGCAAGCACATGGGTGACTTCGTGAGCATTATCGAAGGCATCGAGGAAGGCGACGAAGTCGTCTCCGCTGGTGCATTCAAATTGCGCAACGGCATGCCCGTGACAATCCACAATGAGATGGCTCCTAAACCGGAGCTCGCCCCCAATCCGAAGAATTCCTAATCGGCTGCGTTGATTCGGCTCAAACAAAGACCACTCTAGAATGAAGACAGCCTTTACCGATATTTTCATCAAGCGCCCTGTGCTGGCGATCGTCGTCAGCATGGTGATTGTGATCGCAGGCTTGCAGGCGATCTCCTCGCTCACCGTGCGCCAATACCCGCGCAACGAAAACGCCAAAGTCACAATCACCACGATCTACACAGGTGCCGATGCCGACCTCGTGCGCGGCTTCATCACCACACCGATTGAGCGTGCAGTCGCCTCGGCGGATGGCATTAATTACATCGCTTCGCAAAGTGCATTGGGCATGTCCACCATCACTGTGCGACTTGAGCTCAACTACGACTCCACCAAAGCGCTCGCCGAAATCAGCTCAAAGGTCGACCAAGTCCGCGGCGACCTTCCCCCCGAGGCCGAAGTCCCGATTATTACAGTGGAGTCTGCCGAGAGCGAACGCGCGTCAGCCTATCTATCCTTTTCCTCCGACATACTGGAGGCCAACGAAATCACCGACTACCTCGTCCGCGTCATTCAGCCACGCCTCACTTCGATCAAAGGTGTGCAAGAAGCCGAAATCCTAGGTGGTCGCACCTTTGCCATGCGCATCTGGCTAGAGCCCGCACGCATGGCCGCACTGGGAATTTATCCGGCGCAAGTCCGTGAAGCGCTCGCCTCCAACAACTACCTCTCCGCTGTCGGCCAGACCAAGGGTAACTTAGTCACGGTCAATCTCACCACCAATACCGACCTCAATTCGGTCGAAGAATTTGAGCAACTTGCCATCCTTAATCAGGGCAACACCATCGTGCGCATCAAAGACATCGCCACAGTCGAACTCGGCGGTGATGACTACAGCTCCGAAGTGCGCTTCTCCGGCAAGAAGGCCGTCTTCATGGGCATGCACGTGCTGCCCAACGCCAATACAGTCGACGTCATCAAAGCAGTGCGCGCAGAGCTCGAGGTAATTAAAGGCGAACTCCCCGAAGGTATCGAGGCAGCCATCGGTTATGACTCCACCGTTTACATCGAAGAATCGATCATCGAGGTAGTAAAGACACTCTCGGAGACTCTGATCATTGTGATGGTGGTCATCTTCCTATTCATGGGGCGCATCCGCACCGTGCTCGTGCCGATTATTACGATCCCGATCTCACTCATCGGCGCAGTCTTCCTGATGCAGATGTTCGGCTTCTCGATCAACTTGCTCACGCTACTCGCTATCGTGCTTTCGGTCGGAATCGTGGTGGACGACGCCATCATCGTGGTCGAAAATATCGAGCGTCACCTCGAAGCGGGCATGAAACCAATCGAATCTGCCCTGCTCGGCGTGCGTGAATTGATTGGCCCCGTCATCGCAACGACTCTCGTGCTAATCGCCGTCTATCTACCCATCGCCTTCCAAGGCGGCTTGACTGGCTCACTCTTCCGCGAGTTCGCCCTCACACTCTGTGGCGCCGTGGTCGTATCGACCATCGTCGCACTCACGCTCAGTCCGATGATTTCGTCGAAGCTGCTCAGTAGCGGCGAACACAAGGGACTCGCACTGATCATCAACAACGGCTTCGACCGACTCAGAAAAACCTACGGCGGCATCCTCCGCACTGCACTGCAGACTCGTTGGGTCATCTACACCTGCTGGATCATTATCACTCTGATGTGTCTGCCCATGTTTGTGCTCTCTCCTAAAGAGCTCGCTCCGACTGAAGACCAAGGCGTCATTTTCGGCATCGTCGATGCGCCTGCCAACTATGCGATCGAAGAAACCTCACGCTTCACCGAAGAAGCCAACGAAGTGTTTTTCAGTTTTCCAGAAACCGCTTATAGCTTCCAGCTCACCTTCCCCAACGGCGGATTCAGCGGTATGATTCTCAGCCCATGGAGCGAACGTGAACGCACCGTCTTTGACATCCTCCCTGAAGCACAAATAGGGCTCGGCGCAATCCCTGGCGTGCGCCTCTTCCCCGTCACACCTGCAGCGCTACCAGGCGGCAGCGACTTCCCGATCGACTTCATCATTGCCTCAACAGCCGAGCCTTCAGAGATCCTCAAATTCGTTGAGCAGATCCATGCCAAAGCGATCGCAAGCGGACGCTTCGCCTTCCCTCCCATCATCGATACCAAGATCGATCAGCCACAGACTAAATTCGTGATTGATCATGACATGGTCAGCTCACTCGGCCTCGATCAACGCGCCATCGGCGCCGACCTCGGCTCACTCGTCGGTGGCGGTTACGTCAACCGCTTCAATATCGATGGGCGCAGCTATAAAGTGATCCCGCAAATCCGACGCGCCGGCCGCCTCAATGCAGACCAGCTACAAGATATCTACATCAAAGGCCCCGAAGATAAGCTTATTCAGTTGAGCACCGTCGCCACACTCGAAGACAGTGTGCAGCCACGTTCACTCAATCGCTTCCAGCAATTCAACGCCGTTAAAATGAGCGGCGTTTATATGGGCCCTCTCGACGAAGGCCTCAAGTTCCTCGAAGACACCGCCGCAGAAATTCTACCCGACGGCTACCGGATCGACTACGACGGCGAATCGCGCCAACTGCGCAACGAAGGTAATAAATTCCTGCCCGCCTTCTGCCTCGCACTCGTGCTGATCTTCATGGCACTTGCCGCACAGTTTAATAGTTTCCGCGACCCGTTCATCATTTTGCTCGGTTCCGTGCCGCTCGCGATGTTTGGCGCATTGATCTTTACCTTCCTAAAGATGATGAGCCCCAACGTGCCCTTCTTCACGGATGGTTGGACGACAACGCTCAACATTTACTCACAAGTCGGGCTCGTCACACTCGTAGGCCTCGTCGCGAAGAACGGTATTTTGATCGTGGAATTTGCCAACGAACTACAGCGCGAAGGTAAGGCAAAGCTCGATGCGATTCAGGAAGCCAGCGAGGTGCGCCTGCGCCCGATTTTGATGACGACCGTCGCCACCGTGGCTGGCCACTTCCCACTCACGATGGTCACCGGAGCCGGCGCCGAAGCCCGCAACTCGATTGGCCTCGTCCTAGTCGGCGGCATGGCAATCGGCACCCTCTTCACCCTACTCTTCCTACCATCGATCTATATGCTCATCGCAAAGGATCGCAAAGGCGGAGCGACGGGGATTGAAATTGCGTAGAGTAGAAGACAACAACCCTCGGCTCATCGCCTTTCGTTATACTCACCCGCTTCCTCCGCACACTCGAGGACTTGCGCTGGATGAATCCCGTCAAGTTCGCTTGCCATGCGATCTCGCTGCGTCTCGATGTCGTGACGGCGTTGAAGGTTGATCCAATATTCCGCACTGGTGCCCAAGTATTTTCCAAGCTTTAAGGCAATGGCAACCGTGATGCTTTGACGCCCTTGGCAAATACCACTGATCGTGCTGTGAGCGATGTGCAGGTCTTTCCCTAGCCGATACTGACTGATGCCAGAATCATCGATCCCTTCTTTAAGGAGAAGTCCGGGATGCTGAACGGGCGGTAACTGTTTGGAATGGCTCATGTTATTTATTTCGGTTTAGTGATAATCGACAATTTCCACATCAAAGGCATTCCCGGCCTCCCAGCGGAAGCAGATACGCCATTGTTGGTTGATACGAATACTGTGTTGTCCGACTCGATCTCCACCTAGCGATTCGAGTCGATTCCCCGGAGGAAAGCTCAAATCTTCGACTTGAATGGCAGAATCGATTTGTGCGAGCTTATCGCGACTTTTGGACTGAATGCTAAGCGGGAGCTTAGCACTGCGCTGACGGTTCCAGAGCTTTTCGACTTCTTTGTTTCGAAAGCTCTTTATCATAAAATTTATATTGAGTCAGTCTCGGCGCATGTAAAGCACTATTTCTAATTTATAGAAACAGTAAGGAGCTCATAGCAAAAGACCTCGAAACTGAACAACAGCCTCAATAGACCTCCATCCTAACGAGCCCTCATCTTCGCGTATGCTTCGCGAAACTTAGCGGGCAAATTCAGTCATCCATACCACAAGAACCAATTAGCCACTTGCAGATGCGCGGTCGTCGCAAAGCAACGCCCCTACGAAGGTAAACTAAACCGACAACTCAAGCACAGAACAGATATCGGAACCGCTTCGCGGACTCCGCTACATCAGAGCCTCCGTGTGCTCTGCGATCTCAAGCGAAGCGGGCGGTTAATACTCGCACCTAGAAGGAATCGCGGATTTGAGAAGAATCGGCTCACCTACCATGCGGTGCGGGACGCACACGCGCTACCCGGTTAAACCATTTCAAACACCACGGCGGTCGTGTTGTCCTTACCGTCGGTCTGCACAGCTTCGGTGACGAGCATCTCGGCGGGTGTGCCTTTTAAATGCGGCGCGGGATTACGAATAATTCGCTCCATGCCACGATTAAACAGCCCTTCAACCAAACCATCAGAGCAAATCAAGAAACGGTCGCCCGGCTCATAACCGATCGCTCCAAACTGTGGACTTAGATTCTGGTTCTTTCCACCGAGCACCTGCTGCAGCGCATTACGCCCCGCATGGCTTCGCGCCGCGGTCTCATTCAGCTGGCCATCTCGATACATCCAGCCCACATGCGTATGATCGTGGCTGACTTGATTGATCCCGCCGTCTTTCGGCAGGTGGTAAATACGACTATCGCCCACATGTGCAAAATAGAGCCACCCAGGCCGCACCCAGCACAAGCTGAGCGTCGCGCCCATTCCGCGTAGCTCCTCGTAGCAAAACCCCATATGCGTGAGCTCCCCGTGAATCTGATCAAACAGCTCACTCAACACGTCTTGAAAGCCGATCTCGATCCCCGATGCTGCGCTACGAAAGCTCTTCGGAAAGAGTCGTGTGATCTTATCAATCGCAATTCGGCTCGCAAAATCACCGGCATTCGCGCCGCCCATACCATCACTCACTGCAAATACAAAATCATTGGCGGTCAAGTCGGCCTCACCGTATTTGCCTAGGCGCTTTACACCCTCACCATCCACGGCAAGCAGCAGAAACGAATCTTGATTATTCTTACGAAAACGGCCGACGTCGGTCTGACCGAACCAGCGCACAGACTGACCTGAAAATGATGGTTGCTCTTCCATATTATTTCTCCCAAGCACTACGATCTGGATTTGCCTGAAGTTTCGGCGACGGCGGATAGCCTGGCTCTAGAATGGTCGCAAATTCAAAATCAATCACACAAAACCGCCCCTGGCGCGTATCATACGTGATATTGCGCACCTCTGCATCATCGTGCCGCACGCCATACTGCTCCAGCTCCGTAAAGATACGCGTCTTCTTCTCTTCACTCACATGATCGACCACCTTGCCGCAGTTGCTCGTCACTAAATAAAGCGTCTCGTCATCTTTTTCCAAGATCTGCGGCACAAATGTGCAACCATGCTTCTGTAAAAAGTCCAATACGCGCACTTCATTTGCATAGCGCTCACGAGCCTGCGGCCCCTTAAACGTCTTATGAACTCGACCGTCGTAACCAATATGGACGACTGCCCTCGCTGTATTTTTAGCCTCTTTCATACAATATAATTTGGTTCACTTCAAAGGCGCCTACCACTTTTGGCAAGAACTCGTCAAAAATACGGACAGATTTATTAATTCATGGCAAAAAAACTTGCGATGACTTCGCTGGCACGCATCTTGCTAAATCTGTTTGCTTCTAAAGGTGAGATCGATCCATTCACTCACTTTCAGATCTACAAAATCAGTCAATTCAACGACAAACGATTAATAACACTTATGGCTAAAATCAAATTAGAATACCTCTGGCTCGATGGTTACACACCGGTGCCTAATCTTCGTGGCAAGACATGCGTCAAAGATGGCGATGTTAGCACATGGTCGCTCGACGACTGCCCGCTTTGGGGCTTCGACGGCAGCTCGACTCAACAAGCCGAAGGCAGCAGCTCTGACTGTATCCTAAAGCCAGTCGCTTGCTACCCAGACAGCACACGTAAGAACGCTTTCCTCGTAATGTGCGAAGTGATGAACCCGGATGGCACTCCACACCCATCCAACGCTCGCGCAACAATTGCTGAAGATCCAGGCCTATGGGTCGGCCTTGAGCAAGAATACTTCCTCATGCAAGACGGTCGTGCACTCGGCTGGCCTACAGACGGTGGCTACCCAGCTCCTCAAGGCGACTACTACTGTGGCGCAGGCTACTCTTCTGTTGGTGACGTTGCTCGCCAAATCGTTGAAGAGCACCTCGACATCTGCCTCGACGCAGGCATCAACCACGAAGGCATCAATGCTGAAGTGGCAAAGGGTCAGTGGGAATTCCAGGTATTCGGCAAGGGCGCACACAAAGCTTGCGACCAGATCTGGGTTGCTCGTTACATCCTCCAGCGCCTCTGCGAAAAGTATGGCGTGGATGTAGAATACCACTGCAAGCCATTCACTGGTGACTGGAACGGTTCCGGCATGCACTGCAACTTCTCCACAGACTACATGCGCGACACAGGTGGTAAGGACTACTTCCTCAAGCTCATGGACAAGTTCGAAGAATACAAGGACGAGCACGTTGCTGCTTACGGCCCAGACAACCACATGCGCCTCACAGGTCTCCACGAAACACAGTCCATCGACAAGTTCTCTTGGGGTGTTGCTGACCGTGGTGCTTCGATCCGCGTCCCACACGGCTTCGTCAAGGACGACGCATACAAGGGCTACCTCGAAGACCGTCGTCCAAACTCACAGGGCGACCCTTACCAAATCGTTTCCCGCGTGTCCAAGACAGTTGCGGAAGCCGAAGCGGCATTCAAATAAGCCAAAACGCTTTTTTCCAATCAACGCCACTCCTCACGGAGTGGCGTTTTTTTGTGCGCACGCATTCCTCAACAACATCCTAATCCTAATCGATCGGAAGCAGATTAAGAGCAAGACTAGTTGCAAGATTAAGTCTCTGACCGAAACCGCTTCGCGGATCCGCTACACAAAAAAAACTCATCCCACAGCGGACTAGCGAAGCCACTTCGACGCAAAGCTCTGCTCCAAAATCACACGCGCCTCCGCGCCTTCAACCCAACCCTGCTTCGCCACGCCGTAAATAAGCACCGGCTCAAACCAGCCGCCACCGACCGCTTGATTTAAAAGATCCTCCGCTGACAAACACGGACGCCCGGCATGCGCCTGCAGTTCAAACGCAATCGATCCGACACTGTGATACGAGCGATACACCAACTCGGTGCAGGCCAAACGATCCGCAGCCGCAAAATCGAAAATAAAATCGTAGAGCTTACCGGCATGCGTCAGCCCACGCGACACCGCTTCTGCCCGCTCCGCATCCGAAACCCTCGGGCGTAGCACCGTGAATGAGTCCACCTGCAGCGTATCCCCAGGCGGACGTAGCTTCACCCCATCCTTCTTCGCCTCCAAGAAACAGATCGATTCATCGATCTCTATATCCGACAGCACTCCCAACTCCGAACGTTGCCCATTCGTGCCAATATAAAATGCCGCATGCGGCCAGAACCCAGGCAAAAACAAATTACTCATCGCATCGTCGTGCCGCATGACCAACACATCGCCTGGCTGTAAAAATGCCAATAACCGCTCACGCACCTCCGGCGTCACACGCTTCCCCGCACCCAATGGCTTTACAAAGGGCTGCTTGAGCTCAGCCACCGCGCTGCCACTGAGCTTCAGCATCTGAAACATCGTCTTACGCAGTCCCGAATGGTTACGCCGCATAAACGAATGCATACGATACGCCAAACGAGTCTTCAAGAAATCCCGCCGCCGAGCCGACACCGTCGCTTCTTCGGCAACTAACAACTCCACCACTGCCCCCAAATCCACGTCATCTTCCAGCTCAACGATCTCAGAGCGATGCGCCTCATAATACCGAGTCGCTTCAAAGAATGCCCAGCGCCGCTTCGGTGAGGTCAGGCTCCTATAAATACGGGTGAAGATTTTCGACTCGTGACCAAAACGCGGCTCAGGCTCGTCCAGTTTTTTCATTACGATCGGATGCGCTTGCGCCATCTCTACAATAAAGCTCCCCGCCCGCATTAATAAACAAGCGGCCGCATATGCTAGGATAAATCGAGGTAAACTCTGAGTGCCTTTGACCGACAGCTTACCGCCGCTCACCTCACACACACACTCAAGCAGACTCAAGCGCAGTGCCAAATAATGACTATATAACTCGCGCAAGCCCTCATCCTCATCTGGAAGAAAATAACCACGTGCCTCAGCCGCCGTCAACTTGTCCAAGTATTGCTCAATCGACTCACGACTTGGCAACGCACCAGCCGCCGCCAATAACATCGGTATGTGCGACGACACATCCACTTCTTTCAACGCGGCCCCCTGAGACTGATTCTGCATATCGGCCTATTCATAGACAGCCACCAGCATAACGGTCAATCTCAAGCAACACATCAACCGATGCAGAAGAGACTCCCGACAGGCCCGGAAACTACGCTTCCACGCCCAGTTATACAGTCGAACAAGACTAAACCAGGCAATGCTTCAGCATCAAAAAAACAAGGCACTCTCAGCCATCACCGACTCACAAGGCATCAAACAATGCGGCTGAAATCGCCGGAGCCTCGACATCACCCTGAGGATCAAACACCGCAGGATCAAAAATCAAACCAACACTCGCGGCCTTCACGTTGAAATCGGTGGCATCTTTAGTCTCTAAGTTTTTCAACTCGATTTCTTTGACGATATACTGGCCTTGCACTTCCTTTAAACTAATCACCGTAAAACGCGACCGCGTGACATTGCCAGCTCCCAACACTTCAACACGCAGCAAGGCATAATACGCATCATCCAATGCAATACGCACCGCAGACACCCCATCTTGAGCTGCAAGCGAATCTTCTGGCGGCTGCATCAAAAAACGCTGCCCGATACGACTCAAGACACGCGATGGCCCCTCATACGTATAGTCCTCCCAAAATATAAAGGGCATCTGCAGGTCAAACGGCGTGTAAAGCACCCCTTCGAAAATCGGCTCAAACAACGCCCCGTCCTCGATCAAAGTAAATGGTTCAGACGACTGACGGCGAATCCACACCTCCGGTTCCACACCGTTTTGAACGATCAACTCAATCGCCGAAAGACCAACAGGAGCCTCCTTGCCGATTTGCTCTGGGAACAATTGAAAGCGACTCACCGGACCGCGCTCATTCCACGAGCCATACATCACTCCATCATAACGAACCGTCTTGCCGCGACGCGGCTTCTGCTCCAACTGGAATTTAAAACAAAAATCCCCTTCCAAACGCTGCGCACGAAAGGAGGCCATACGTTTCGCACCTTCTTCAGCATCAATCTTCTCCATGATTGGGCCACGCGGCCCATTCGAAGTCGTCCGTTGAGCCAGGCACGCGCTAGGTAAGTAGATACAGAAAAGGCCAGCTGCGGCAAAACCGAAAACAGCTGACCTTAGTCTAAAAAGAAATGTGGGTGTTTTTATCTTATGCATTAATTTGAAGCAGGCACACTCTCAACAGCTGGCGCTTCCACGTCAACCTCTGGTGTTTCCACTTCAACAGACTCGACAACCTCTTCAATTGTTCCATCGACTGCTTCGACTACATCTTCAACAACTGCTTCGGAACCATCTACCCCCTCAACCACAGTAGCCTCATCAGCAACAACAGTTGTTGTCGTTTCAGCAGTTTGCTCAACTTCTTCAGCGCTGATCAATTCAGCAGCATTCACAACTTTCAAGCTATCTGCAGCTTCAGATTGATAGAGAAGGAACAAGCCCAACGCGACGACGAAGAATGCAATGATACCATAAATGGTGCCCTTGGTAAGGATGTTATTCGTATCGGAGCCGAATGCAGATTCAGCAGCACCGCCGCCGAGCGCCGCTCCCATACCTCCGCTCTGGCTAGTGCGTTGCATCAAGACAAGCAAGACGACGAATGCAGAAATAAGAATAAGAACTAGAGTGAGAAGGCTGATGAATAGTGCGCTCATAAAATATCGCGATATGGATTTTAGGAAAACGTGGTAAAATGCGCAGTGCGCCCGCAAGTTCAAGCGATAAATTCAACTGATATGCCTTCGCGTTAACAGAAAATTGAATTCAGGCAAGAATACATCCTTATAAAATTAAGTAATTTCGCTTTGACAGCCTCCGCGGACTGCATTTTCTGATGCACACAAATGGAAAACGCACCCTACCAAAAACTACTCACCAAAGGCCACATCGCCCTCGGAGCCATCCTCACAATAGGAGTCTTCGTCATGATGTCGATTTTGCTGCGTCCTTTCACCTTCTCCACTGATCCTGTCGTCGCACAACTACAAGCGTGCTTCACTGCAATTCCGATCAGCGCGACTTTCTGGTTTGCATGCAACATGTTCATGATCGTGCTGATTGATCAGCGCAAACGGAACCAGAAGTAACCGAACCCAACGGATCTTTATTTTCAAAAAGCCGCCTCTATTATAAGAGGCGGCTTTTTTCGTGCGCATTCAGGCATAGACTCAGATACACTATAGGGGTCTCATTTCGTCTAATAAAATAAACCTAAAAAGAGTAGTTAGAAGGTAGAGGTTAGGAGCTGAATATCAGTGTTTTATGAAGAATCTTCGATTCGCCAAATGGCTTCGCCCTTCGGTTGCACCCAAGGACATAATAAGTGTCGCTGCACTCGGCAGGCAGCAGCGAATACGTTTGTAAGCGTTTCATCACCAGGGATTAACTTGCTACGCCATCTACGGCAGACCTCCGCCTGACTCCTAATACCAACATGCGACTAAAACTGGTAAAAAGGTTTAACCGCAGAGATCGCTGAGCGCGCCGAGGAGATGGGGAGGGCTGTGTGAAATGCTCTGCGTCAGCTCTCAGCGTGCTCTGCGATCTCTAGCGTAGCGGGCGGTTAACAAATACAGCTGAAAAGTATTCACAGTGGTCTTCCCTTCGATGACTACATACTACCAGATAATGTCAAAGGATGGTATAACTTCTAACTCCTGAATCTAGGATAAAGCATGACTCGGCTGAAAATACATCGCTGCCCCTGAAGAGCATATAGATCGTAATGTAGAACGCGGTTCTTTGCGCAGCACAGGCCGCGTTTCCCCAGGCGCCTCTCTCAAACGTGCCCTCTGCGAGAGGCACGTCCTACACCTGGAAAGATTACACAGCGACAAAGCATACTGCGCCAACCGACGCGCCTCCCCTTCAGCCTACTCGGAATCCTGCTCAGCGAGTTCTGCCGCGAGACGCTTCTTCTCGATACGCGCGCCGACAAGAATCGCTAACTCATACAGACCATAAAGAATCCCCGTCGTTAATGGCAGCGAGAGGAAATCACCGCCCGGCGTTAAGAGTGCCGCAAAGATCATCGAGCCAACAAACACAGCCCGTCGTATTGCCTTCAACTTCTCGACCGAGATCACCTGAATAAAAACCAAGATCACGATAATCAGAGGGAACTGAAAAATCGCCCCAGTCGCCAAAGAGAACCAGACGACCATATTATAATATTCCGAAGCAGCCAATAGCACCTGAAAGCCCATCAACTCATTGAAGCGCACAGAAAACGCCAGCGTCAGCGGAAGGATCGCATAAAACGCAACTGCCACCCCCGAAACAAAAAGAAGGAACGCAGCGAAACAAGCAGGTCGCACCACCTTGCGCTCTTGCTCGGTGAGCCCTGGCGCAATAAAGCACGCCATGAAATACAGAACGAAAGGCATCGACAACACCAAGCCACCTAACAGCGCGATTTGAATGAACACCGAAAAGACCCCCATCGGCTTATACGTAATCAGATTATTCTGAACCAACTCAGCCGAGCCATAAGCCTTGACTAGTGGCATCTGTAAAAACGCACCGACGTGCGGCATCAAACAAGCAACTATAATCACTCCCACCAAAAACGCCAAAACACTACGACCGACCGTCCAACGGAATTCCTCGAGGTGCCCCAAGAAAGACATCCCCTCTTCCGCGTCATCGAGCGCCAAGTCACTATCCCAACCAAGGTCATTCTCCTCATGATCCCAATCGTATTCTTCTTCCTCACTGCCTGGATGTTCTGTCATATAATAGCTCTCTTTTGAATAAGACCTAGGTGCAATCGCAACACTGAAAAGCCCCCCTTCAACAAATACATTTTAAATAGTTTACCTGCAGGTCGCTAATCCATTGACAGGCATAGCGAAATACATTTGCTACATGCTTTCTCACGCCGAAGCGGCTCACATCGAAACGCTCCGGCACTTAACTCGATCCACAAAATGATCGTTTATTATGCCAGCTAAAAAAGCAAAAAAAGTCACAAAAAAAGCCGCAAAGGCGGTTAAATATAGCTACGACTTCGGTCAAAAGACTGACGGTAGCTCCAAACTCCGCGAACTTCTCGGTGGTAAAGGTGCCAACCTCGCCGAAATGGCACGCATTGGTCTTCCAGTGCCTCCAGGCTTCACAATTACTACTGAAGTTTGCACATACTTCTACGACAACGGTCGTCAGTATCCTAAAACTCTTGAAAAGGAAGTTAAGGCTTCTGTTGCACAGATCGAGAAGGAAGTTGGCAAGAAGCTCGGCGCAGATAAGAACCCGCTTCTTCTCTCCGTTCGCTCCGGCGCTCGTGAGTCCATGCCAGGTATGATGGACACGATCCTTAACCTTGGACTCAACGACAAGACAGTTAAGGCACTCGCTGCTGAATCCGGCAACGAAGCATTCGCATACGATTGCTACCGCCGCTTCATCCAAATGTATGGTGATGTCGTCATGGGCGTGCAAGCGGTCAACGAAAACGACCACTGCCCATTCGAAGGCATCCTTGAAACACTCCGCGCAGAAGTTGGTGTTGAACTCGATAACGAGCTCACAGCTGACAACCTTAAGGAGCTGATCAAGCGCTACAAGGCAGTCATCAAAAAGCGCACAGGCACAGCTTTCCCACAAGATGCTTACGAGCAACTCTGGGGTTCTGTTAGCGCCGTGTTCAACTCATGGCAGAATGAGCGTGCAACGCTTTACCGTCAGAAATACGGCATCCCAGCAGCATGGGGCACCGCTGTTAACGTTCAGGCGATGGTCTTCGGCAACATGGGTGACACTTGCGCAACGGGTGTTGCTTTCACACGTGACCCTGCAAACGGTGAGAAAGTCTTCTACGGCGAATACCTCATCAATGCTCAAGGTGAAGACGTTGTTGCGGGTATCCGCACACCCAACGCGATTGCACAGCTTAAGGAAGAAATGCCACACGCGCACGCCGACCTCGAAGCAGTTCGCAAGAAGCTTGAAGCACACTTCAAGGACATGCAGGACTTCGAGTTCACCGTTGAAGACGGCAAGCTCTGGATGCTGCAAACACGTAACGGTAAGCGCACTGGCCTCGCGGCAGTTCGTATCGCTGTTGAGCTCGTTAAGGAAAAGCTGATCGATCAAAAGACAGCACTTCTTAAGATCCCGGCAGACTCCATCTCCTCACTTCTTGTTGCGGTCTTCGACCCAGCTGCTGTTGCAAAAGCTAAGGTGCTCACAACTGGTCTTCCAGCTGGCCCTGGTGCTGCTTCCGGTAAGATCTGCTTCACAGCTCCAGACGCTGAAGCAGTCAATGCCAAGGGCGGCCGCGCAATCCTCTGCCGTGTTGAAACAACACCAGAAGATCTTCGTGGTATGATCGCTGCGGAAGGTATCCTCACATCTCGTGGTGGTGTTTCTTCGCACGCAGCACTCGTTGCTCGTCAGATGAATAAGGTCTGTGTCTGTGGTGCGTCCGAAGTCGTAATCGACTACGGTGCAGAAACACTCACAATCGGCGACCAAGTATTCCAGAGCGGCGAAGACATCTCCATCGATGGCACCACTGGTGAAATCTTCGCTGGTGCAGTTGCAACTGCTCCTTCCGAAGTTGACCAAGTCCTCAACGGCAAGCTCGACGCAAAGGATAGCTACACATTCCGCATGTATGACCAAGTCATGAAGTGGGCTGACAAGCACCGTAAGCTTGGTGTTCGCACCAATGCTGACTCTCCTGACCAAGCTAAGTCTGCAATCGCATACGGCGCTCAGGGTATCGGACTTTGCCGCACAGAGCACATGTTCTTCGAAGGTGATCGCATCACTTTCATGCGTCAGATGATTCTCGCAACAGACGAGAAGGAACGCCGCGCAGCACTCAAGAAGCTTCTTCCATTCCAACGCAAGGACTTCAACGGTCTCTTCAAGGCAATGGGCGGTCTTCCTGTAACAGTGCGTCTGCTTGACCCACCTTTGCATGAGTTCCTTCCTCACGACGAGTCTTCCAAGCGCGAGCTTGCAAACTCCCTCGGCGTTGATGTCGATGTGATCTCCAACCGTGTGCACGCACTCCACGAATCCAACCCAATGCTTGGACACCGTGGTTGCCGTCTCGGTATTTCCTACCCGGAAATCACCGAAATGCAGGCACGTGCGATCTTCGAAGCTGCAGCAGCATGCTACAAGCTGAAGAACCCAATCAAGGTGATTCCTGAAGTCATGATTCCTCTCGTCGGCTTCGCTGATGAGCTCAAGAATCAGACTGCGATCGTTCGTCGCGTGGCTGCTGAAGTCATGGAGAAGAAGGGCGTAGAGTTCGAATACCTCGTCGGCACAATGATCGAAGTCCCTCGTGGCGCTTTGACAGCTGATGAGATTGCAGAAACTGCAGAATTCTTCAGCTTCGGCACCAATGACCTCACTCAGACTGGTCTCGGCATGAGCCGTGACGACGCTGGCTCCTTCCTTGGTCAATACAAGGAACTCGACATCCTTCCACAAAATCCATTCGCATCGATCGATGCAGCGGGTGTTGGACAGCTTGTTGAAATCGGCGTAGAAAAGGGTCGCAAGACTAACAAGAAGATCAAGCTCGGCGTTTGCGGTGAGCACGGTGGCGATCCAGCTTCCATCGAGTTCTTCCACAATGTTGGATTGAGCTATGTATCTTGCTCGCCTCCACGCGTTCCAGTTGCTCGCCTCGCTGCGGCACAATCAGCGCTTAAGGCAAAGAAGTAGTCTGAGTCACTCAGTCAAATTCTAATCAAAAGCCCTTCGGTTCGCCGAAGGGCTTTTTTTATGAAAGTGACACAGACATTGCTACGCCATCTCCGGCAGACCTCCGTCCTGTCTGTCCTTCAGTGAATCCGCCATTGCCTCACAGTTTTTACATCACACAGTCATTCAAAGTTGGACGTTCGATGTTCAATGTTCGATGTTCCCCTCATGTCCATCGCAACCAAGACCGGTGACACCGGCACCACAGCACTTCTCTTTGGCAAACGCGTGCCAAAGACTCACATTCGCGTCGCGACCTACGGCCAAGTCGACGAACTCGGCTCCGCACTCGGCCTCTGCCGCGCCCACACACAAGACCACGCCGCCAAGGCAATCATCCGTGAGGTGCAAGGCGAACTCGTCTACCTCATGTCCGAGATCGCCACCGACGATACTGACCAATCACGCTTCAAAGAAAAATACGCTGAGCAAGCAATCACGCAAGAGGCAGTCGACCGCCTCACCACCGAGATCCAAGTCAAAGAAACCACGACTGGCAGTTTCAGCGGATGGACCTATGCAGGCGAAACCGTCGCCCAAGCGTTCTTCGACCAGGCCCGCACCACCTGCCGCCGCACCGAACGCTCACTCATTGAGCTGAAAGAAAGCGGCGCCGCGGTGCGGCCCGAACTCCACCAATATTTGAATCGTCTAGCTGACCTACTCTGGCTTATCGGCCGTGAACACGAGTAGTATTCGCATCATGCACGAAGCACTCATCGTCCGTCCTGCTCCGAAACAACGCCATGTATTTACCACGCAAGGTGAACTCCAAGCCGTGCCTGATGGCTGGGCGCTGTTGCCGCCTGGCGATGCGGCGCTAAGTCGACGCATCAAGCAAGACGGCCCGACCTGGACGGTGAAAGAAAAGAAAGGCCGCAAAGAATTCTCGCGCGGCATCTGGGCGCCGTCGGATCGCATTGAGGCGCTGCGCATGATTCTAGAATGTGAACGCGCCGATCCCGCCTACACTAAAAAACTCGAAGCAGGCCGCGCCCGGCGTGCCAAACAAGAAGTCGCCTACACCGAAGACTTCACTGCGGCACTGCGTGACTATCTCGACTTCCACCCACGCTACCGCCTGCTTGCAGATCGCATGGCGCAGTTGATCAGCGACCACGCAACCCCCGTCGGCAGCGGCACTGTCGCACGCACCAAACGCATCCCGATCGAGCAACGCGCCGAAGCGGCCACCATCGCATGGCTGCGTCACCAAACTACAGCTTACGACAACATGCACATCCCTCGCGAGAAAGGCGCCCGCCGCGAAGTGCGCCGCATGCTCGCCAAGGAGTCCAAGCGACTCCTGCAAAACTATCGCCAAGGCACACGTATCGACGTCGAACACTGCCCCTTGCAAAAAGCGATCCGTTAACCCACACGAATTGCATTTGCTCCCGTCACAGAACAGTGTTTTTAAGAGTGCTGAAATGCCGCACTTTCGCAGTCACTTTAAGCAAATGCTCTCAAACATCTCATTTCTTCTACTCATCGCACTCGGGCTCACTTACCTGACTGGCGTCATTTATGCAGCGAGTATTGCAGATAAAATGATCTTTCCGCACGTGCCGGCCAGCTATGTGGATGGCCCAGAAACTTTCAAACTCAAGGCCAGCGACGGCGAAGACATCACCGCAACCTTGATTGAAGCACCGGGGTCACAGCGACTACTACTCTACAGCCATGGCAATGGTGTCGATATCGGCATGATTCGCCAAAACCTTAAACATTTTCAAGCCGCAGGTATTTCGGTGCTGGCCTACGATTACCCCGGCTACGGCACCAGCACAGGCAAAGCCAGCGAGAAAGGTGTCTATGCTGCGGCCGATGCCGCCTATCACTACGCCACCCAGACGCTGAACGTCACACCCGAGCAGATCACACTCTACGGCCGGTCACTCGGCAGCGGCCCGTCGTGTTGGCTGGCAGAGCGCTACCCAATTGACAGGCTGATCCTAGATGGCGCGTTCAGCTCCACCTTCCGTGTCATGACACGCATCAAAGTGCTGCCTTGGGATAAATTCGACAACCTCAAGCGCCTCCGCTCATCCATCACATGCCCGACGTTGATCATCCACGGCGTAGAGGACCAAACCGTGCCGTTTAAACATGCCAAACAGAACTGGGACGCGTTGAAGGGTGAAAAGCAAAAGCTCTGGGTCAACGGTGCGGGGCACAACAACTTAAAACAAGTCGCAGGCGCAGTTTATTGGGATACTGTTTTGCCTTTCATCAAAGATTCGAACTCCATCGAGCCATGAGCAAACGCGCGCTGATACTCCTCCACCCAGGCTTTGAAGAAATCGAAGCAGTCACACCGATCGACCTACTCTCCAGAGCAGGTGTCGAAGTCGTGCAAGCTGCACTCGACGATACACTGCTCGTGCTAGGACGCAGCGGCATCACCCTGCAAGCCACACACAGTCTGGCCGATGTTGCCGACGAAACATTCGACGCGATCATTCTTCCTGGCGGTCCAGGTATCATGCAGATTCGCAAACATCCCCAGATCTGCAAACTGCTCCAACAGCAATTCGCCGCAGACCGACTCATCGGCTGCATCTGCGCCGCCCCACTGCTCTTACTCGACGCTGAGCTACACACAGACCTGCGTTACACTTGCCACCCTGCCGCCGAGCACGAACTCTCCGACGCGCTGACAGCGACAGTCGTGCAAGACGGCACAATCATTACCTCGCGCGGTGCGGGCACAGCGACCGAATTTGCACTGCAACTCGTCAGCCAATTAACCGATCAATCGACAGCGGACACCATCGCAGATTCGGTCTGCTGGACCGACTAGCTGCTATTTAATCACACACTTTAATTCATTAGTGGAAGACGAAGAAATACAAATCAGGCCGCGTGACCAACTATTGCGCGACACGTTCACCCCCGCCGAAAGGTTGCTATTCTGGACGGTGCTGATCACCGCAGCAGTCGCCTTTTGGGTATCCGACCCCCGCTCATTCTGGGTGCTCGGGTTCTTCCTCATCGTCGGTGGTTTCTGCCCGATCATCCTCAAAACACACGAGCACTCGCACCCGTTCTTCATCGATGTGCTATGGACGCGTTTCTGGCTACTATCCGCGCCCGTTTGGCTCATTGTATTACAATTCACTGCAGGTATCTTACAAAACCCGATCGATCCAATAGAAGTCGAGGGGCATGTGTATTTGACGATTAAGGAAGTCAACCACCTGCTGCCCATTTCAGTTTCCACCAGCACGACATGGATCGCAGTGCTCGGCATCGGCGCCATCTATATCGTAGCGATGAACCTATTCATTGTGCCCAAATCGCGTTCATTCTTCGAGCGCCTCTTGCCGTGGCTTTGCCTAAATGCAGTGCTCATTGCAATCGTCGGATACCTGCAAATTGCACTCAAACTCGACAGCCCACTTTTTACTTCGGGCACTGGCCAATCCGACTTCTTTGCATTCTTTCCTTATGACGGCCACTGGGCGGCCTTTGCACTCCTCTGGAGCTCCGCCTGCATCGGCATGGCGCTGCTCACTTCCCGCTATGATGATGGCAAAATCTTCATCCAATCCATTGGCCCGTGGTATCTGACAGGCGGCACCCTTCTAGGAGTCTCCGGATTTCTCGTGCAAGCGCGCTGGCCTGCCGCGATCTTACTGCTCACCTTCTCGGTCATGTTGCTAGCCGTTTCCGTCAACTTCTTGGCACGCTCAAAAGACCCCAATCGAATGAGTATCGCACTCTGCAGTGCATTCATGGGCATTATTACCTTCTCCGGCGGCATCTTCCGTGCATTTCAAGTCGATGACTATGCGCAATCAGCCAGCGCACTACGGCGCGCTGCCCTAGAGATGTTTAGCGACAGCCCATTATTCGGATGGGGCATGGATAGCTACCCACAGCTGCTCGCCTTCTATGGCGACGACACCTTACTGGGCACACGACACAACAGAGCGACCTCTGATATACTGCAGATTTTAGCAGAAATCGGGATCGTAGGTTGCTTACCCATATGTATTTTAATCCTCTATCTGGTAGTGCGCTACCTACGAGGTCAACACGACATCCACCTCACCAACCATCTATTGATCGGATGTATCGGATATATAATCTTCGCAGGTTTCGATTCGCCATTTATGTCGCCAGCAGTCAGCCTCAGCTTTTTCATAATCTTCTTCTCCGCGCTACGCTGGGCCGACCTCAGTCGAAATCGAGTCGATGAGGTCGATGCAAAACCAGACTTAATCGTGCACGAAAATAAGCGTAGCCTACCATTCCATAACAAAAAGTATCACGAGACATTCAAATAACCCATTTTTTATCATGAAGACACAACACTTTGACTACATCGTAATCGGCGGCGGCAGCGGAGGCTACGCTGCAGCGCGCACTGCCCGTGAAACACTCAATAACGTCGCGATCATCGACAACGCACCGGAACTCGGTGGACTCTGCATCCTACGCGGCTGCATGCCCTCGAAGACCCTCATTTACTCAGCCGAGGTGCTACACCTCGCACAAAAGGGTAAGGCATTTGGCCTCAACATCCCCGAAGCCACCGTCGACATGCCCGGCCTCCATCAGCGCAAACTGGAGACCATTAAAGAGTTCTCCGAGTATCGCGAAGGCCAACTACAAAGCGACCGCTTCACCCTCTTCCGCAGTCGAGCGAAATTCATCAACTCGCGCACCATTCAACTCACAGACGGCACACGTCTCACCGCCGATCATTTCATGGTCGCCACTGGCTCCGTCGTATCCGTCCCACCAGTTCGTGGACTCGCCGAAGCCCCTTGCTGGACCAGTGACGACGTGCTCGACCTAGATTTCAAACCAGAGAAAGTCATCGTCCTCGGCGGTGGAATCGTCGCTTGCGAACTCGCGCAATTCATGCGCCGCATTGGCACAGAAGTGATTCAAATCCAACGCAGCCCACACATTTTAAAAGAAGTCTCGTCCGAGGCAGCCACTGTAATCGAGCAGGCATTCCGTGACGAAGGCATCCAGCTCTACACCGGCACCGCACTCAAATCCGTGCAACACAGTAACGGCAGCTTCACGGTGACCTTCGAGCATGAAGGCAAGCAAGTCTCCGTCAATGCACCGCACCTGCTCAACGCGCTCGGCCGTCGCCCTGCGACGGATGGACTCGGACTCACCGCGGCTGGCATCAAGACCCTGCCCTCCGGTCACATCAATTGCAACGCCATGCAGCTGACCAGCAACCCACGCGTCTATGCGTGCGGCGATGTCGCTGGCCCACACGAAATCGTGCACGTTGCAATCATGCAGGGCGAAACCGCAGCCAAGCATGCCACTGGCCGCCCCGCGGAGCGTGTCGATTATGACAGCCTCTGCGGAGTCGTCTTTACCGACCCACAAATCGGCGTCGTCGGCCTCAGCGAGAAGCAACTCAAAGAGCGCGGCATTGATTATTTGAGCGCTGACTATCCCTTCGACGACCATGGTAAATCCATCCTCATGGAAGCCAAATATGGCTACGTCAAAGTCCTTGCCGATAAGTCCGGCGTCGTGCTCGGCGCCGAATGCGTCAGCAAAGATGCAGGCGAACTCATCCATGCGATGGCCGTTGCCGTCACGCTCAAGGCCAACGTGCGTGACCTGATGAAAGTGCACTGGTATCACCCCACACTCGCCGAGATCTGGAGCTATCCGATCGAAGACATCGTGGATGAACTGTAGTCTCAGCTCTCAGCTCTCCCACCTCAGCTCTCAGCTCTCTCATAATGCAACTCAGCCAAGCCCTCCCCGAAGCACTTCGCGATAGCCGCGCCGTCGAAGTGTTGGAGCGTTCCCTCGCCCAAAATCGCCTAGGCCATGGCATTTTGCTGCATGGAGAAAGCCCCGACTATCTTGAAGAGATCGTCCGTGCCATCGCATCGACGCTGCTCGAAACCGACCGCGATCCCTTCGAACATCCCGACTGCTTCATGCTTCGTCCACAAGGCAAAGCCCGCATGATTAAGATCGGCTCCGATAGCGATCGTGTCGGTGGCGATTGGCCAAAGAATTCGATGCGCCGCCTCGTGATCGACATTCAGAAGAGTTCAAATCAAGGCGGCCGCAAAGTCGGCATCGTATTCGAAGCCGACCGCATGAATGTGCAATCGGCCAACGCCTTCCTAAAAACGCTCGAAGAGCCGCCATCCGGCACCACGCTCTTTCTGCTCACCAGTCGTCCCTACGATCTGCTCGATACGATCCGTAGCCGTTGCCTCAACTTCCGCATTCCCGCAGGCATCGAAACAATCGCACATCCTGATTGGCCAGAGTGGACGAAAGACTACCACACATGGCTCAACAGCCTCATTGCAGGAGCGAACAAACAAACCATTCCGCACATCATGCTCGGCAGTTACGGACTGAATGTGCGCTTCCAGGCGATATTGACAGAGATGACCAAAACCGCGTGGAAAGCTCAAAAAGAAGAGCTCCCTGAGCATGTTACCTCCGAAGAAAAAGACGCAATGGAAGCAGGTATGAGCCGCGGCTACCGCAAGCAACTCTTTGGCGAAATCGAAAAAGCCACGATCCGCTTTGCCCGTAGCATCGAAGCCAACAACCCCGGACGACTCCCCGTCGCTGCTCTCAACCGAGCCACACAATCCCTCGAACACAGCGCCGGACTCCTCGAAGTGAACTTCAACCAAAGCGCCGCCCTCGAAATGTTCTTTCTCAAATCCATGCGCATCTGGGCCAGCAGCGCTAAATAGTGAGGACGCCTGCGGCGAGTGGCGCCTTCGGCGAGTGAGCCTGCGGCAAGTGAGAGTGGTAGTGGTAGTGGTAGTGGTAGTGGTAGTGGTAGTGAACTAACGAAAAACTGAATTAAAATCATGAAACTCGAAGATTTTGGAGCACTGATTAAGGCGAATTCTCTCTTCGACCATGTTGCCTCAGACATGCAGAAACTGCATGATCAGATAGGCTGTCGGCGATTGATCGATCAACAAATCGCTTCAGCAGATTCAATTGCAGCCAACATCGAAGAAGGCTTTGGCCGAAGTAGCAGTAAAGAATACGCCCAGTTTCTTGTTTACTCACGCGGTTCCGCGCAAGAAACCCGAGGCCGTTACGGTCGAATGAAACATTGGCTTCCCGAAAAAGATATTCTCGCAAGACAAGCACTCTGCGACGAAATCATAAAAATCCTCAGCGCCACCATCAAAACACTCAGAGCGAAATAACCACTTTCACTCGTCGTAGACGTCACTCTCACTCTCACTCTCACTCTCACTCTCACTCGCCGAAGGCGTCACTCCGCGCGCAGCGCAATCACTCTCACTATATAATGTGCGGCCGATATTCACTCCATACCAATAAGAAGAAACTCGCCGAAGCAGTCGCTCAAGCGATGCCCGAACAGTTCGAGCCGAGCTATAATATCGGACCAGGCAGTGACGTGCTCGCCATTGCCAAAGGCTCAGAGCGCCCCACGAGCACTGGCATGATGCATTGGGGCCTGCGCACCCCGCAGAACTTCCACATCAACGCACGCCTCGAAACTGCCGACACGACACCGCGCTTTCGAGATAGCTGGGCTGAGCAACGCTGCCTAATTCCAGCCAACGGATTTTATGAGTGGTATGAAGACGGCATCACCAAGCAGCCCTACTATATTTATCCGCTCAGCGACGAACTCCTCTTCTTCGCAGGGCTCTGGTTCCCTTCGGCACGCCCCGGCGAACCCGCCCATTGCGTGATCCTAACCACTGAAGCCCACAGTTCCATCAAAGACGTGCACCACCGTATGCCAGCCACACTGCCCCAAAGCGTGCATGCCGACTGGTTGAGCAATGAACTTCCCAAAGACGAGGTCTTAGCATTTTCACAAAAGATCAGCTTCGAAAAGCACATGGTCTCCAGCCGCGTCAACAGCGTGCAAAATAAAGACAGCCGCCTCATCGTCGCGACCACCCCACAAAACGACGATCAAATGCAGTTGTTCTAAAGGCTACGCGTTCTAAAGTGGGAACGTATTATACTATCCTTTGACATTTTCTGGTAGTATGTAGCCATCGAAGGGAAGACCACTGTGAATACTTTTCAGCTGTATTTGTTAACCGCCCGCTACGCTAGAGATCGCAGAGCACGCAGAGAGCTAACGCAGAGCATTTCACGCAGCCCTCCCCATCTCCTCGGCGCACTCTGCGATCTCTGCGGTTAAACCTTTTTACCAGTTTTAGTCGCATGTTGGTATTAAAGTAAGAAGGTCATAAGCATCACGCTCCCACTTCCCCACTTCCCACTTCCCACTTCCAACCTTCCAACTTTCCCACTTCCCCACTACCGCTTACGCATCAGGCACACCTCTTCGCAGCCATAGGGGCGGCTCGAATACGTTTCACCAGGCACCTTACGATCAAGCATCTCGAAATCAGCCCGAAACAAGGCCTCAATTTCCCCTGCTGAAATCGGATGCGGCGGACCATAGCCATCGTAGCCCCTGACTTCTCGATAAAAAATCGCGAGATAGTGACCACCGGGCTTCAGCGCCAGGCTGACTGATTTCACATAATTCGCTCGTTGCGCTCGATCCAGTGCACACAAACACGTGTGCTCGAACACGTAATCGAACTGCCCATGATAGCGATCCGGTAGATCCAAAAAATCTCCCAACTCGAAAGACGCGTCCTTGTTTGCTGGAATTGCCTGCGCACGGCGCACCGCATCCGCAGCGATCTCCAGTCCGACGGTCACCGCGCCCTGCTTGGCAAGCAGACGCACATCATGCCCCAAGCCACAACCGGGCACCAACACACGCCCCTCAATCGGAGTGCGCCTTAAAAACGAGCGCAACGGCGGAGCCGCTTCACCTTTATCCCAAGGCATATCGCCCTTCTCATATGCTGCATTCCAATCTTTAGCCATAGCCACATCAGTAACTCAATTGGTAGCGCGTGCAAGCGTCTCCGGACAACAAATGAACAAGCAACCAAAATACATGAAGCGGGCTCATGCCCTCCCCCCTCAGGGTCTTGGGAAAAAGAAGATTGAAGGGATTCATATTCTAACCACTCTAAGCAGTTCAAATGAACCCAATGCGAGTAGACATTAAGCTCAACGACGAGCCGAACCACTTGGCCAAGCCCTCTAGTATATCAAGTCAGGAAGCTCCAGCCCTGTCGCGCTCTGCGCTACAGTCTTGAGACACTTCGACGTCTAGCAGAAACAAAAATGCGTCCATTTACCCCGAGTCAGATCGTCATTGGTGGGTGCCTGTTGGCCTTTGGTGCATCGTTCTTGAATACCGGATTTCTCCTTTCAATGGGCACATCGGTCAGTCACCTCACTGGTGATATTGCCAGAATTGGCTCAGGCCTCTCTGCCTTCGGAAATGCGGAAGGCTTTCACATTCTCAACGTCGCAACAGCAACTGCTGGTTTTATCCTAGGAGCGATCATTTCTGGTTTCTTACTCCACCACCCTACAGTTGAAATCAGTAAGCCCTATGGACGCATTCTATCTGTATTAGGAATTTCTTTAGTCGCAGCACATTATTCACATATCCATTACTCCATTCTCTCAATTGCGATCGCAAGTGCGGCTTGCGGAGTTCAAAATGCGCTAGCCAGTCGCTACCGAGGCATGGTATTGCGGACGACTCATTTGACGGGACTATTTACCGACTTCGGCATTCATCTAGGAATGAAGCTTCGCGGACACAGGATCGAGTCCTGGAAGTTGTCGATCCCCATTTTCATTACTGTCTCTTTCTTACTCGGCGCGATTGCCAGCAGTGCTTTCATCCAAGCAGAGAAAGACAATTGGCTGTTTGTCGCAGGTATCGGATACTTAGTGAGTGGAGCATCTTGGAGTGCCTACAAGCGAACCAGAAGCATCCAACACAACGGCGCGCAACAAGGGTAGCCTCACTGTAATAGATAAATAAATGAGCAACCCGCTCACTGAAAGTCGCTTGAAACCTCGCTTGCACCCTTAGCTAAAAGGCCTTCAACTCTCCGTATGGAATCGGAATCGCTCACACGCTCCTTGCGTCAGGAAATATTGTTTGCTCGACGTCGTATCTACGAAGTCGGCCAAGCCACACCACTCGAGTCGATAGAGCTAGAGGATCTCTCCATTTTCGTTAAGCGCGAAGACTTGTCACCCATCCACGCCTACAAATGGCGCGGCGCTTACAATTGCATGGCACAACTCTCTGCGGAGCAACTCGCCAACGGCGTGGTGACGGCATCCGCAGGTAATCACGCGCAAGGCGTGGCGCTCGCAGCCAAGAAGCTCGGCACGCAAGCCACCATCTTCATGCCGCTGGCCACGCCACGTATGAAACAAGTCGCCGTCAAACAACACGGTGGCTCCAACGTCGAAATCCGTCTAACCGGCGATACCTACGACGCAGCCAGCGCAGCCGCGCACGCCTACGCGAAGGAGCACGACATCACTTATATCCACGCCTACGACGACATCGCAGTCATGGCAGGCCAAGGCACACTCGCCGACGAGATCGTCATGTCTGGCAAAGGCCCCTTCGATGTCGCCTTTCTACAAGTCGGCGGCGGCGGGATGGCCGCAGCCACTGCGACTTGGCTAAAAATGAATTTCCCCGACATCCACATCATCGGCGTCGAAGGAGTGGAACAGGCATCCATGGCAGCTGCGATTAAAGCGGGACACCCTGTCGCTCTGGATAAAGTCGACATCTTCTGTGATGGCACCGCCGTGCGCAAAGTCGGCACACTCACGCATCAAGTCTGCGCCGAAGTCGTCGATGAATGGATGACTGTCAGTAACGACGAAGTCTCCGCTGCCGTCCAATTCCTATGGGAAAGCCTGCGGTGCATCCCTGAGCCCTCCGGCGCCATGGGCATGGCGGGCGTTCTAAAACGCCGCGCTTCACTCAAAGGAAAACGCGTGCTCAGCATCTTGTGCGGCGCGAATATGGACTTTGAGCAACTCGCCAATATCTCACGCCGCGCCGCAGTCGGCGCAGCGCGTCGACGCTTCCTACAGATTCAGATCCCCGAAAAGTCAGGCGCAATGTATGGCTTACTCGAAGCACTCCCGGACACGGTCAACATCGTCGACTTTCAATACGGCAAGACCGACAACGCGAATGCAACCCCCGTCATCGGCTTCGATGTCGATGCCATGCAGTTCGATGTATTAAAGAAATCACTCAACGACGGTGGCTATCGCTTTACCGAAGTCACCTCAGAAACCGATGTCGCTTTTCGCCTCATACACTATGAGTCGAAGCTACTACGCACGCCCTACTTCATCACATTGGAATTCCACGAACGCTCAGGCGCATTGGCTGATTTCCTACGCGCCGTCAGCCCGCACTCGAACCTCTGCTATTTCAATTACGTTTATTCAGGTGAACGTGTCGGCCGTGCGCTGCTCGGCTTCGAATTCGACACACCCGATCAACACGACCACTTCACACAAGTGCTCGAATCGGCGAAACATGCCTACCGTGCTTACGAGCGTGTATCCGAAACTGTGATACAACGCATTCTAGGATAAAATGAGACCACACTAGAATGGGAACCACACAACTCGTCTTCTCGGCAGTCCTGCCAATCTTCTTCGTCATCGCCTCTGGCGCGATCGCACGTCGAGTCGGCTGGCTGGACACCGAAGCGGACCGCAGTCTCATGACCGTCGTGGTGAACCTGCTCTACCCCGCGCTCATCTTCAGTATCATCCTCGGCAACGACGCCCTACGCCAACCGTCCAACTTAATTCTCCCGCCCTTGGTTGGACTAACAACTGTCGTCGGTGGATTTGGCCTCGCGATGCTAGTGGCGCGCAAATTAAAAATTGGGGATCAAAAAGAATGCCGCACCTTTGCGTTTACCACAGGCATCTACAACTACGGCTACTTCCCCATCCCGATCATCGCGCTCCTCTTCGACCGCGAAACGACGGGCGTTTTACTGGTGCATAACCTCGGTGTAGAAGTGGCGATGTGGGTGCTCGGCGTCGGCTTCATCCTCTCACGTAACGACCCTAAATCCATATGGAAGCGGGTCTTCAGCGGACCAGTGATTGCGATCCTGATTGCGGTGCCAATGAACTATTTCAAGGTCGACCAGCTCCTGCCGAACTTCGCGCTCGAAGCAATCAACCTACTTGGCCAATGCGCAATCCCACTCGGACTAATTCTGATTGGTGCCACCTTTGCTGATCTATCCAAAGGCGAAAAAATCACGAACCGCTTACGAATCCCAATCACGGCATCTGTGCTACGCTTAGGTATCCTTCCAGCAGCCTTTCTATTGACAGCCTTTGTTCTGCCACTCTCCATCGAGTTAAAGAGCGTCATCCTAGTGCAAGCGGCCATGCCCTGCGGCGTTTTCCCCATCGTGCTGGCGCGTCACTTCGACGGATCCCCCGAAGTCGCACTCAAGGTCGTGCTCGGCACCACTTTACTCAGTCTGATCACCATCCCACTTTGGATCGGATTCGGTATGAAGCTGCTGAACCTGTAGGGGCTTTGCTTGCGAAGCCCGCGTAAAGGCGACAAGCAACGAGGTTTCGTAACACACGATACGTTCGCGGGTGCCGCAAGCAGCACCCTCTGAAAATTGGCAGAGCGGTTAATAAAACCCGTAGCGGCGCTCTTTAGACGCCTTTGCCGAGACTGAGCACACTGTCCCTCTCAATCGCACTGCGGCTAAAGCGCAATGCCATTGCATATGAATTGTAGCACCAAAGGTGCGTCCTATGTCAGCCTAGGGCAACGCCCTAGGATTTGAATCAACACCTCCTGAGCCCTGAAAGGGCGACTTAATCGCGTCAATGCTTGGCCAATCGAATAGAATGCCCTTTCAGGGCTAGCGTTTGGGGCATGAATTCCCGGGGCGTTGCCCCGGGCTGATATAGGTTGCCCCTTTGGGGCGAGAAATCATGCAAATTACAAATATGACAATCTAGTTTTCTGCTTAACGGTTATATTATTTTTAATATGCAATCGCACTGCGGCTAAAGCGCGCAGCTACATCACTCTTCACTGCCACTCTTCACTCGCCGAAGGCGACTCACTCCGCGCGCAGCGCGGCTACCGCGACTGCAAGCGGATCTTGTTGAGCTTGTTACTTCGGCAGACATCCATCACTTCAGTGACGTGTTTGAGCGGCACATCTTGGTCAGCAACCAACAGAATCGGCAGGTCAGGAGTCAGCTTTCCAGCCAGGTTAATTGCCGCCTCAAACTCAGGCATCTCAATCAATTGGTTGTTCAGATAAATTTCACCTTCGGGGCTCAGCGCAATGGTGATCTGTTCCTTCACTTCATTCTTACCTGCGGTTTTGATCTCCGGCACAGTGATATTCAATGAGCTGATCTGCTTGAACTGCATCGTCACCATAAAGAAGAAAAGCAATACCGTGAGCACATCGACCAATGGCACGATGTTGATGCTCGGCATCCGACGACGATGGGAAGTAAGGCTCATGATGTTAAAAACGATTTGCGGCGAAACAGGTAGGCTTAGTCTTGCGCACGTTTGCGAGCGAGCTCTGTCAAACACTCCACTCCGACGCTAATACGTGCCGCTTGCAGCTCGACTCGACGCAAGAGATAGGCGTGCGCTGCTAGTGCGGGAATTGCAACCGCGAGCCCGAGGATCGTGGTATTGAGCGCCAAAGCGATACCGGAAACGAATGCAGTCGGATTTGCCAACCCGCTATCCGCAAAGAAATTCCCGAAGACCTGAGTCAAACCTGTCACCGTGCCGAGCAAACCAAGCAAGGGTGCGGCGCCGATCACCACTTCGAGTAGAAAGAGTCCGCGCTCCATACGGCTGACTTCTAGACGGGCAAATGCATTGAGCGCCTCAGCATCGGGATGACGCTCACGGTAGAAGCTAATGATACGCCCAGTCACTGAACCTAGGTCAGACTCGATCTCGTCCAAGTTGCCCTCGACGAACGCATCCACCATACGCTGTGGAATAACGCTAGAGCTACGCAGCGCAATGAGCCGCTCGACCGTCACGAAAACAGCGATAAAGGAGCACACCGCCAGAGGGTAAAGAAAGATGCCGGAGTTAGTTAGTAAATCCATAATTCGAGGAAATGTAGTCTTCGATAAAAAAGGCGCAACCGTTTAGGTTGCGCCTTTTGTTATTTTAAAAACGTCAATCTGTCGCTCCTAAAGCACCACGATCAATGCGTGAATGATCGCGGGAACCCAGAAGAAGATACAAAGAATGATATTAATCACCAGCGACTTGCCAGCACCAGACTTGAGGTAAACCGCAAGAGGTGGCAGTAAGATAGAAAGAATGATTAGAAGAATTTTGTTATCCATAGTATTTCGGTGTTATAGGTTAGTCGTCAGAGAATACTTACTGACAAAAACGATAACAGCAACTCCTCGGCCAATTTTCTAAGAATGCTGCATATACGGCAACGCGTCGGTCACCGCTTTGACATTAGCTGCGCCTTCGAGCAACTCATCGAGTGGATCATAGGTGCCATTAAGCAAGCTTTCGCGTGCGCCGGCCTTGATCTCACATGGGATGGATTGATCACCGAAGACCACCTTGTGGTTTTCGACATCAACAGTCACTTCGACTTCAGGATTTGCCTCGATTGCAGCTGCAAGCGTCTCACGATCCGCATCGGTTGCGATCACGCAAACGACACCGAGGTTGGTGGAGTTGCCGAAGAAGATCTCAGCAAAGCTACCAGCGACCACTGCATTGTAACCTGCACGCAGGATCGATTGTGGTGCGTGCTCACGTGAACTGCCGCAACCGAAGTTGTTGCCGCTCACGATGATGGATGCATTCGCAAAACGAGGATCATTCAGATTATGCTTCTTATCTTCGCCAGACTCAGTCTTGCGAACGTCGTAGAAGAGATACTCACCAAGTCCATCAAAAGTGATGCACTTCATGAAACGAGCCGGAATGATGCGGTCGGTATCGATATCGTCACCGGGGACGAATACGCCTTTACCGGATACTTGTTTAATCGGGTTGGATGCCATGATACTATAAAAATTAAGAATTAAGAATTAGGAATTAAGAATGTGGCGTTACGAAGCGACTGTGAAAACTTCACGTGCGTCGACCACTTCACCCTTGATCGCTGCAGCAGCGACCATCAACGGGCTCATCAACATTGTGCGACCTGTTGGGCTACCTTGGCGGCCCTTGAAGTTACGATTCGAGGAACTCGCGCAAAGCTGATCACCGACCAACTTGTCTGGGTTCATCGCCAAGCACATCGAGCAACCCGCTGCGCGCCATTCGAAGCCTGCTTCGATGAAGATCTTATCCAAGCCCAAGCCTTCAGCGATCTTTGCGACCACCTGCGAACCAGGAACGATGATTGCCTGCACGCCTTCAGCGACCTTGTGGCCCTTGACGTATTTAGCAACCTCTTGGAAGTCAGAGAGACGACCGTTGGTGCAAGAACCGATGAATGCCACGTCGATCTTCTTGCCCTTCATTGGGCTGCCACCTTCGAACTTCATGTATTCAAGCGCTTCAGCGATGGACACACGATCCGACTCAGTCTCACCTTCAGCAACTGCTGGGATGTTTTCATTAATACCAACACCCTGTGCTGGAGTAATGCCCCATGTCACTGTTGGCTGAATGTCTGCCGCGTTGATATCAACGACATCGTCAAACGAGCAACCTTCGTCCGATGCGAACGACTTCCACTCTGCAACCGCAGCATCCCATTCCGCACCCTTCGGAGAGTATGGACGGCCCTTCAAGTATTCGAAAGTCACTTCGTCTGGATTGACATAACCGACACGCGCACCGCCCTCGATGGACATGTTGCAGACGGTCATACGCTCTTCCATGGTGAAGTTCTCAAAAGTGGTGCCTGCATATTCATATGCATAACCAGTGCCACCCTGTGTGCCGAGCAAGCGGATGATGTGGAGGATCACGTCCTTCGCATACACGCCTGGGCTAAGTTCACCGTTCACATTGATACGGCGCACCTTCAACTCGTTCAGAGCGATGGTCTGTGTCGCGAGCACGTCACGCACCTGACTCGTGCCGATACCGAATGCAATCGCACCGAACGCACCGTGCGTCGCAGTGTGCGAGTCACCACAAGCGATCGTCGTGCCTGGCTGAGTGATACCCTGCTCTGGCCCGACGATGTGCACCACACCCTGTTTACCAGTGTTGGTGTCAAAGAAAGTGACGTTGTTGTCTGCACAGTTCTTGCGCAGCTCTTCAATCATGCCTTGCGCCAATGGATCGCTGTAAGGCTCAACCGACTCATTGGTTGGAACGATGTGATCCACCGTTGCAAATGTGCGTTGCGGGTATTGCACCTCTAGGCCCTTATCACGCAGCATGCCAAAGGCCTGCGGACTCGTCACCTCATGAATAAGGTGTGTGCCAATCAATAATTGCGTCTGTCCGTTTGCCAATTGGCGAACGGCGTGCGCATCCCATACTTTTTCAAATAAGCTTTTGCTCATAATAGTGTCCTCAAGGAGGGTTAATCTCAAAAGCGTCTCAATAAGCAGTCCTTTGAGCGGTCTGGCAACCGCAAAGACACATTTTGATTTTTGATGACGAATTCAGCTGTTTTCTACGCAGCAGTGACACTATGACACAGCTGCAATAGATATCCTTAAATTACTTCGTCATAAACTTGTAGAACTTACGACAACTGGAATCATAGGAGTTGAACTCCGCCTCGGTGTGAAGGTGCCGGCAGTATGGCCCACCATCGGGGCCGAAGGACTCAAGGATCAGCGCTTTCGGATCGATCTCATACTCCTCATAAATCGACACCGCACGAATGAGCTCTCCACCAGCGAGCCAAAGATGATCGATGTGCTTCTTCTTTGTTTTTGGCGTCAACTTACCTGTAACGATCTCAAACACAAACGGCTCAAAATATTCCAGCAACCGCTGCCCATACACTTCATCTTCAGCCACTCCCATCCACCGAGTTGGCCACTCATAAAAATCGGGGACGAATGCTTTGATCACTTCTTTCATGATGCTCCACCCTCTATCGATTGATTTTTCTGAGTCCTACAAAAAGTCAAATACACGTAGAAGACTATCACTCCGATGAATTTGAAGAAGAACCCCGTCCAAAACCAAATCCTGCTATTCACGCCCAGCCTATCAGACTCTTCCTTCAACCACACCCCACAGACAACTTGCAGCGGGAGCGACACCAATACGCCTAGAATCGAAGTCAGATAAATCGACGAATAGGCACTTTCGGCGCCGCTACGCAATAAGACATACGTCAGTATGCCGGGAAGGAAACGCGCCACCACCCATGCGAACACTTGAGCCAAACATGCCCAGAGAAGAAAACGTTCAATACTTTGATTCATAATGTGTGCTCAATATAACGAAAAACGTCCGCCAAAGACAGAGTTCAACAAATTCCACTCAATAGTGCGACTCCATCATTCTGCAGAAAAGTGCATCCCGACATTGAGTAAATGCGATTGATTTCGTTGGATGACCAACTTCTCACTTTCAAAGTCCAGCCCCCAATACCTCAGTCCAAAATTATCCTGTTCTTCTGGAAAGGCATATATCAAAAGAACATGCGCTCTTCCTGGCTCTCCCGAAGAAGTAGGAGACCATTCAACTTCCTGTTTTTTCATATTTAGAAACTTAATGTCTGGGTCGCTTCCATAGCTCACTTTCGTCATTCCATTTATAATTTCAAAATCGTCAAAATCGAGTGCATCACCGTGATCATACACAACGAGTTCAACAGCGATCAAACGTGCGCCTTCAACGGGCTCAACCCAAGTCTTCCCTAAGTAAGGAAATGCGCTTACCACTTCAACCTTAGCACCAATCGCTGAGTCGGCTTGCCTACGCCCTAATTCCTGTGCTAGCTGTTTCAGGGAAATTTCATCCAGCGGCTCATCTAGTTGAGAGAATATGGTGCTGTTTGTAATTTCAAACTGAGATATTGCTTTATTTAAATCTGTTTCACCACGAACGCCCGTCCATGGATAAACAGTGGATTTCCTGTCCACGCCCCAGTAACCACGAAACCTAGATAAGTCATCCGAAAAGTGCATCCGCAGTGCCCCAGTCCCATGCTGATCTTTCCAGGTGCAAACCGTCACATTACAGCCTTCATCAATAAAGTTGAATAAAACACCACTCGAATCGCCGGTCTCATCATTTATTTTATATGATCCAATCAAACTCCCCACATCATTGACACCGATCTCTGTGTGAACTGGATCTAGATCATCGCCATTCATCACTTGCCCAAGGTAAGCGCCTTGCATAGCGTCAAGCTTGCCCCCTTCAACAGCAGTATAGAAAGTCAGTAAGCCTATGATGTTTAGCATCACTAGAAAGAATCGAATTGATGTCATTTTCAAATTTGTATGAATCCAAGTATACGGCGTCCATCCACTTCGTGCTCAAAATGACCTTTTTCAGGAAATACCACTAGAGCGGTGCGGGGCAATTTCGGATGCTGCAGTAAAAATCCACATTTAACGCCCCAAAGTGACTAGAATCATATACGAGGTTTTTAAACTATTTCACATCACTCGCCGAGATACCGATCCAGCGACCAATGCTTGATCTTGTTCATTTGTTCTGGGCTACCGAAATAAACACCACCAAATCCGCTTCCACCTGAAACGGGATAGAAGGTAAGGTGCAAGGTGCCCTCGTGCCGAATCGTAATAGTGGCTTCAAAATCACCACTCCCGGAATCCACTTTAACGATCTGCAACGGATCCACACGCTTCTTCCCGCCACTCTTGGTCTGTGTGAGATAAAGACTAAGATTCGCCTCGGGATGGCTCGCCAACGTGTAACTGCCCTTGACCGTCACCACATCTCCAATCTTAAACTGAGAGGACGTTGCCTGAACGTCTTCGATTGTGATGCGATCCCCTGTCCGAAAAAGCTGCGGCCCCAATGCGACGCTGACTTCTTTTAGCTCAGCAGTGACCACGAGTGGCAAGAGGACGAATAGTGTGAATGTGATTAAGTGTTTCATGTGTAGCTTATTTATACTCACGGACATCAAGTATTGTAATTTTGAATGCGACATCAAACCAAACAAGAGCCATTCAGTCGTAGGTTGCTTCCTTTAGATGGCCACCCGCCTACAAGCATGGGTGCCATTAGCCATGTCGGTCGAGCACCTACATTCGGCTGGCTCATGTCAGGCAAGGAACTCGACTACGCTTTTCACAAATCATGATGCGTGCAGGTATATTTCCCTGAACGTCGCGCGTCTAGGGCGTTACAACCTCTGGCTGATTGGTCTTAAATGCTCGTAGAGCTGTATCGACAATATCGTAGAGTTCACTCTCCCAAGCAATCTCTGGGATATTTATAATTTTCTGCCCCGAACGCATATCGTATGGAGCGATGACAACTTGAACCTGATCCGGCCCCACTTCCGAGACCATCAGAAACAATTCTTCGATACCGGCATCGCCGATTGGAATGCATCCGATGGTTGCTGATTTCCCATGGATAAAAATGTCATATCCCAAGTGTTCTCGCCCATCTTGCTTCCCTTTCTCTCTATCAAATGCATTCGGATAATTAATCTTCATTGATAGGTGATAGCTGCTATTTGGGTTCAAATATTCAATCTCATAAATCCCCTCTGGAATCTGCCCATCACCTTCCTTGAGCTTAGGCCCAAGCCCTCCACTAAAACCGGTAAATTTAAACTCTTTGATCTTCTGCAGACCCGAACTTTTCGACGCCCAGACTTCGATCTTCTGTTCTTCTTTGAAACAGAGGAGATGCAGCGAATTCCACTCATTGAAGTCATAATCAAAAGTGCCCGCTTGATTGATCCTCTCAACCACACCCGGAACGGTCTGCCCTCCCTTCAGCTGGATATAAAACGGATGCCACACGCTCCTTCCATACGAATAAAACAGCCCACAAACAATCGCGGCGATGAGTAGGATGTAGAATCGCGTTCTCATTCAATGACCTAACGCGACTGGCCAGACTCTCCTTTAAAGCAATCATTCAGCAGTCTAAAAGCTAACAGCCCTAAGACTCCAAACGCTAGTCCGATCATGCCCCAGAACGGGGCGTCCAAGTCGGCGAAAAGCGCTCCCCCAGCCTCTTTCCTTCGTTTGGATTCCTTGAAGAGTGCAATTGCTGATACCACGTGTATCGCAACTATGAGTCCTGGTAGCAATAGATGCGTCATGACTGGAACGAGACGCAATCCCGCGAAACCAGAGACTACGAGCAACAGCCCAAAAGCCAATGCAGATATGATTAGAGTTTTAATTGTATTCATTTTTTTTAATGTCGATCTAAGAATCTAATGGGCATTGTTGTTATTTGAAAATTCGACTCCAATAGCCACGACATACTGATGGTGGCTGATCGCATGGGAAAGCTCGGGTGATACGTTGGCAGAGTTAAGTTTATCCTCAGGGCTCTCGTTCTCTAAGAGTGAGCGAGCATATCCAACAATTTGATAGTCTTCGAAATGAGCGATGGTGCCCGAATGGGTAGAGATATAGTCATGTGTAAATATTTCGTCGGAGATGCGGGTCGAACTTCCAATGCTATGAAGGACTGCTTGCGCTCCTCCATCTTCACTTTTTCGCCACAGAAGTTCTAATTTGACGCTATCAATCCCCGTGGAGTCAACTGGCCCTCTATAGATACCGCCAGTGCCAATAAACGCGCCGCTTTCAAATTTCAGGTAGGTTATTTCATAAGAGGTCGCATCCGCCGGAATGGTGGCATCTCCTGAAATGGTTTGAATGCCTTCCAGAGCACGCAATCCGAAATCTTGATACATTTTAGACTCTTGGGCATTGCGTGGTTGGCACCCACATAAACATATCAAACAGAGGCAGAGAAGGGTATAGGGTATAGGGTATAGGGTATAGGGTATAGGGTATAGGGTATAGGGTATAGGGTATAGGGTATAGGGTATTTTCATTTTTCTGTAGAACGAGTTATCATGTCTTTTACGACAGCACGCCACACCCTCACTCTATTAAACGTTATGAATATAAACAAGCCTTAACTGGTAATCCCAGATCCCGACATTTGGCATGATCTGGCAATTGCGATATAGTAGCTCAACCGTGGTCAGTGCCAGCGCCCCTGCCCTTAGCTCAGCAGAATGCAAGCTTGAGGCTTCATAGTTCAGTTCAACTTGAGGGCCGATAATGAAACATGAGGCACGGCGGCAGTCATTGTCTTCGTATCCTAGTTCGACGATTTTGGTTTCGCGACGAGGGGACCCATGCCACGGGCGATCAACGCAATCCGCCTAGACATCGGGTCAATGATGCAAATCTGATCGTCCCCGATTTGAGCTACGATGTAGTCACCAGTGATATGGGTTGCGTTACGAACTGCCCATGCCGCAAACGGCAACTCCAAGGAGAAATGAAGCGCCTCTCTAGTCTCATAATTATCACAACGGAGCCCACCGATAGGCCAGAAACCAGTGCTAAACTCCCAGTCGGATGCCGCGCCAATGCTGGGAACAAAACCAAAATTGAACCACGTCCCTGCAGCCTTTTCGGAATGCCCCTCCGATATACGCCACTCGATCGGTGCTTGCTCTGAAAAATCCTCCAGAATCAGCACTTCACTCTCAGACCCGCCAAGGCAAACAAGAAGATCAAACCCTGAGTTATCTCTAGCTCGAGCAAAAAGCCGGTCGTCCCGATCTGCTGACACCTCTGATACTAACCGTGGAGAAACGAGTTCACTAAGCTCAAGACGGAGAACTTGGTCTCCCTTACACGATATAAAATAGAGCGTATAGGGCTCAGAGAGCTCAATTTCGTCAACTGGCACGACTTCAAGCTTTGACATCATTGAAGTTCCGCTTGCCATCCAATACCACCCGAAGAGAAAGACGTAACTGATCACATTGACCGCTAAAGTCGCTTTAACAATCCGGCGCAACCCATTCTCTCTGAACCCCAGAGCAAACCAGAAGAATGGTAGCTCAATAAAGATTGTGACGACAAAAGCGACGCAGACGAAAGCCAGAAACCAAGACTCCACATTCAGAATTGTAATGTCTACTAACGACGGGAGGTATCCGGCTACAAAGAATCCACCAGCCCAAGCAGAAGCGTAATTGGCTGCGATCAGAATCAAGACCGACTTCCTCTTCGAGCATTTAAGCATCCATGAAAGAAGAACCCCTTCAGTGAGGCCGATGACTGCGTTTCCGAATACAAGGTGGAGCATCGATGCCCACATCAGTGGCGTTCCCGCGTTCGCTGATGCCGTAGAAGGAAATAATACCAATGCAAGGATCAGAAGTATGTAGCTCGAGTGCTTCATTTCTTAGCTAACAAGTGATGACTTCACCTTATCTCATTCAACATGGCTCACGCAGAGCGTTCTACTGGCGGTATTGTTCTAGGCTGAGTATCCTTATAAATACTGAACCCGATATGAAACGCGACTGCCCAAATCCCGGAGAAGAACCCAAAGAGTGCCCATAGAACAAACCTACCATTTGCTTTCTTCTGTTGGTGCCACAACCAGACCGCAGCGACCAGTTTATGAACACTCCCCGAAAAGGTGACGATCAGAGTGTATAGGATACCAAACTCGACGTCTCCACCGGTGGCGACATCCTGTGCGATTCCTTTCGTCCAGATGGGTAGACACATGGATGCAATCACTGTCGATAAAATTGATACTGGGATATACCAAACAAGGAAGCTCTCGAATTCTTTTTTCATGTTTTGTCAGTTCAGTGATTCTGGCAGATTTAGTCAGCACAACAGAAGCAGACTCTGATAAACGTTATGAATAGGAACAAGCCTGAACTCGAATAGCCACACCACTCCATTTTGTATAATAATATTCATTTCCTTTATCAAGTGACTCAACAAGGGATAAAATGGCAGAGAAAATCAGCTACTGTCAAACGGCTTTGACAGTCGTGTAACAGACATCAATATATTTAGTATATGCCTACACTGCTGGACAAGAAGACCATACTCGATTGCAACCTCGCATGCAAATACCTCGAGGCTTATGCCCTATTCAAGGGCCAAGGAAATCTAAAGGATTGGAAAGACCCCTTAATCACAATCGAAGCAGCAAAAACGCTCCGTGCACTGGGTGCCCCACGCTACGGCGACTCAATCATCCTACGGAACCATCGGTCTAATGAAAGAACAGCTGAGTTAACCCTCGCTGCCACACAAACGCACATCAATCGACGAGGTTTTTGGGCAGGATGGAAGCTACTACAGTCAATCAACATCGACACTGTCGAAGATACAGCAGTCACGCTCAAATACCACTCACAACGTGCCCGTTTGTTAATCAAATTACGCGACTACGAACAAGCCAGGGCAGAACTATCCAACGCCGAAGCAAACGGTCTGAACGAAAAACACAAACTGCTATTCGAAGCTGAAATCGCTCAAGCAAACGATGATCCGAAACAGGCTCGTGAATGCCTAGAAAAGGCACTCACAATCGATCCAACGTCCCCTTCGGCAACCATTCGCCTCGCAGAGATATGCTACCTAGAACGTAAGCTTAGTGATGCAATCGAGTTGTATGCGAAAATAAACGCACAGTGCGAAGACCGCACAATTTGCTACCGTCACATTCGTCTACTCATAGAGAATGATGACTATTCAACAGCAGAAGAGCTACTCCCGCGTTTACGCACACTTAGCCCCTTGGCTGAAAAACGAGTGCAATCAAACTTTGCAGCCTTAGCATCTGAAATCTACTTTCATCAGGGCAAACAGGTAAAAGCGGTTTCTAGTGCTAAACAAAGCGATCAGCCCTACCATAAGATTTGGAGCAATAACGTCGAAAATGCAGCACCAGACGCAGTGGGTCGTATATTGGACGTGCCCTTTATTAAGCAAGAGCATCTCACTTGCGTGCCAGCAAGCATCGCCGCAGTTACTGAGTATTTAGGAGTTCCTATCGACCAAACTGAAATCGCACGGGAACTCACTTATGACGGCACCCGTGACTCAACTGAACGAGCCTGGCTTGAACAGCGCGGATGGACAGTCCGCGAGTTCAGCCTAACCTGGGACATCGCTTGTCAATTAATCGACAGGAATCTCCCCTTCACCTTAACCACACGCGACCTGTATGCGTCTCACATGCAAGCCGTCATGGGTTACGACGCAGTGCAAGGTATATACTATATCCGTGAGCCAGGTTCCCCAGAAAAAATTGAATGGCTAGCTAAAGAATCTCACAAGCGCTATCAAACCAATGGACTGCGCGGCATGCTATTGATTCCTCCAGGCAAGGCTGATTCCGCAAACAATATTGAGCTACCAGAGGAGGACAGCTACAATCATCTGTTCAAATTTCACCAATCCTTACTAGAGCATGACATATCAAGCGCACAAAAACATATAGATCAGATACGCAATGCTGCTCAGTCTCCTCGTCTACAGCACCTAGCCGAACTACAACTCGCCGCTTATAATGACGATACAGAAGCCCGCCTAAGTAGCATCAATACAATTCTAACACTCTATCCAGAGGATCCCTATTATATACATCAGAAGGCGAATTGCTTACGCAATCTAGGACAAGATGAAGAATGCCGCGCACTGTTACGCTCGACTATTCAAGAGGCTCCTAAAAACCGCCCGGCTCCCTATCAGCTATATCTCTTACTTGCAGAACAGATCATCGCTGATTTCCGTCATCGAGGTGAAATTCGCCGACTACTGCGCCACGTGCAAAACGTATCCAGCTACAACTCACATGTCTATTGGATTTGGGCACAGCTCTATACAAACCTAGAGGATCATCCTGCTGCCCAAGAAGCAGCGCGGTTTGCTTCTACGCTCAGTTATTACGATGAATTCTATGCCGAATTTCACTTTCAAAAAGCACGACGCAATGGACAACACGCAGATTGCTTAAATTATCTACGACTTCGCACCGAGAAACTCGGACACAAATCAGGAAAAAGCTGGGGCACTTATGCCCAAGCCCTTGAAGACCTCAGTCTACATCACAAGGCATTTGAAGTCATCGAACATGGCCTTCGAGATAACCCTAAAGACGAAGACTTAATTACAAAAGCTATCGAAACCTTTTACAACAATGGCCTCGGTGAGAAAGCTCATGAATGGCTAGATGAGAGCCGCTCGATATTAAGGGAAACAACTTGGTTAGAGCAAAAAGCAAAAATTGACGCATCTGAAGGAAATCTTGAAATCGCACTCAAAGACTGGCAACGCATTCTCAAAATCAACCGCGCCAGCCGTAAAGCAATCGAACGCATAGGACACCTCACTGAGTGCCTACATGGTAACACGGCAACGCGCGCGTTCCTCAAGCAACAGAGACAAGAACATCCACTCAACTACGCGATCCATGTCGACTATCTCGCCTCTCTCAGAGATTCCCCCCAAGAGCAATCACCGGCATTAGAAGTCGCTCTCGAACACTACCCAGATCGAACGTGGCTACTTCGAGAATCCGCGATCTGTGCGAAAAAAATAAGCAACTTCCGTGCTGCCACTCATTTCATAAAAAGAGCGCAGAAAATCGAGCCACACTTAGCCGTCAACTTCGAGCTACACGCTGATATAGCCAAAGAAGAGGGCAACTTAACTGAGGCCAGCGACAACTATCGTAAAGCGTTGATGATCGATATCGACCGAAGTAGTTCTATCGAAGGTCTCCTCGACTGCTGTCATTCGCTAAGCGAACGTATACAAATTAGCCAATTTATAGCGGAGCAAATCCGTAAGCAAGTCAACTTCGGCGATGGCATCCGCAGTTTCAGCAAAGAGCTACACCGACTACTTCCACTGAACGAAACACTCGATACGATAGAGGAGCTTCTAAAAAATCGCCCAGATTTATGGCAAGTCTGGCATGTAAGCATTGAACTCTATCTACAGATAAACCAACCACAAAAAGCGCTCGATCTATCATCAAAAGCCGTAGAGCGCTTCCCGTATGTCGGTGCAATCTATTATCAACGTCATCTATGCTATGAGCAACTACATCAACCGGTCGAAGCACTCAGTGCACTCAAAACGACGGTCGAACGTAACCCTCACTATAGCTATGCCATTCGCACATACGCCGATAAGCTATGGCAACAACAGCGAAAGCCTGAGGCGTATGCAATCCTACAGAAAGAGATCCGCAAACATCCCCTAGAGGACACAAACTATGGAATGATGGCAAGTTTCTACTCTGGTGATGGGGACCTCACCAGTGCTGAAACAAACCTCAAACATGCCGTGCAACTATGCCCAGCGTATGGCTGGGCGCGTAATGAACTACTCCGAATTGCACAACGTAGCGCAACCCCCGAGCACATCATTGACTGGGCGAGAGATCTCGTTAAGAAGAAGCCCAACGATTACAATGCACAGATATGCCTGATCGAATTCTTGCATGTAATCAAGGGCTCAGAAGACGCGCTCGAAGCTTGCCAACAAGCGAATCAATCAACGTCTCATTACGATTTAATTGACTGGGAAGCATACCTCCTCACCCAATTAAAACGTTTCGATGAAGCCATTGCATCCACCCAAGTCAGCGGATTAACTTACAGTCAAGAGAGGACGTTAAGCATTCGCCGGGCTCACATCGAGAAAGAGCGGGGCAATACCAAGGAAGCGATTCATCTTTACCGCGCTCACTGTAAACAAGACCATAACGATTACCGGGCATGGTCTGCGCTTGCTAGTTTATACGAAAAAGATGGAAACTATCACGACGCAGCACAGGCAGCTGAGGAGTTGATCCGAATCAACCCACTAAACGCCTCTGGTTTTTGGCACTTAGCCTACAGTAAACGGCATACTGGAGAATTCGAATCTGCACGCACGTATCTGCGCACAAACCTCAAACACGCCATCGATAGCGAGGATAACATCGACCTGCTTATCGAAAGTTGCGAGAATCAAGCACACTACGAAGACAGCCTACATTTCCTAGAAAAAGAGATCATTCGTCAAGTCAATCGCGGCGAAGCAATTCTTGTATTTGCTGAGCGTGCACCACGCCTGATCAGCGGTGAGGCACTCCTGTCGAAGCTAGAAATGATTCAAGCTAAGCGCCCGGACCTATGGCAAAGCTGGGCCGCACTTATCCAAGAGCAACAACGACAAAACCTGTTAGAGCAGCAACTAACGTCAATGAAACAGGCCTTAACCTTGCACCCTCACAGACCTAGGTTGCATCAATTAGCAGCGGAAGTCTACGACGCGCATGACCGTATCGATGATACAATAAATGCCCTTCGCCAAGCCATTAAGCTCTCACCTAAATATGAGTATGCTCGTCGACAACTCATCAACAATTTACTAAAAAAGCAACAGTCCGAAGAAGCCTTAGAACATGCACAGAAGCTCGTAGATGAAGCTCCCAACCAAGCACCAAACCATGGTTACCTAGCGATCGTTCACTTCAAATGTAATAACCACTCATTGGGACTAGAGTCCTTATTTAATGCAATCAAGATCGACCCAGAATATCATTGGGCACGCAATGAACTAGTCCAGCATTACGCGAGAAAACAACAACAGCATGAATTAATAAAACACTTTATTGATGACACAAAGAAACACCCAAACTGCCCTGAAAGAGCCCTAAACCTTGCTTATATTTACAGCTGCTCACAGCTATGGCTAGAGGCAGTGAGCAGCATCGACAGGGCGATTGCGCTAAAACCATCTTATATTACTGCACGTGACCTGAAGGGTTACTACTTAAGCCAACTCGCCCGCTATGACGAAGCCATCGCCTGTTGCGAATATGAGGCTGCCAACTTTGAAGAACACAATCAGCTACAAATGCGTATTGGGTTGATCCATCGTGAATCAGGTAAAATCCAACTCGCGATCAAGACATTTAAAGAAATCCTAGAACAGGACGAACTCAACATCAGAGCCGCAGCAAACTTAACTGAGAGCATCGATAAAGCCAACGACAACTCGCAGGCCTACTATGAAGCTGCCAAACACTGGAGCCGTATCGAGCCAAACAATGCAATTGCATTTGGACATCTAGCAGCAGCGTGCCTGGATACACAAAAAAAGGGGGATGCTAACGAGGCATTTAAAACAGCCTACTTACTCGACCCCGACTATCATTACGCCGTATCTCACTACTTTGATAATTGTCTCAATGCAGGTAATTCAACCGAAGCCGAAAAAGTCATAGAACGTCTAAAATCATCCGGAAACTCAACCGACTATGCCTATTATGCCATACTGAAATACACGAATGAGAATAATTACGATGCCGCATGGAGAAGCTTAATCGAGCAAACCCAAGATCCTTTGAATCGACGAATCAAAGACTCATGTGAACACTTACGTAAACATAAGAATGGTAAATGGTTTGAGAAACAGATGCGCCTATTCCTTAAAGAAAATGACTCTGATATAAAAGAATTCGGAGAACACTGGGCAAAAGCCTCATTCAAGGCAACAGGTGCCCTGCGCACTCTCTTTCGAATTCGGAAAATCCCAAAAGAAAATGAAGCCTGCGCAGCCGCGCATTCAGAGCTACTAGAGCACCTCGGAGATCAAAATTTATCAACCCTCACCCGTTGGGTAGTGCGGCGTAACCGCGCTTACTATCGCAACCATACTACATTGTATGGCATGGTCACCTACTCCTTTGGCAAACTGAGGCAATACGGCGCAACCTTGCGCTGGGCAAGTGACTGGCGCGAGCGTAATAATGTAGAGCTATGGTTCCTCATGAACATCGCGCTTGCAATGATCGCAAAGCGTCAATCCATCCAGCTAAAACAACTGCTAGATCATTCGTATAACGTCATTCCAGACCACACTTACGAACGACAAATCGTCTATATCTGTCTATTTGAGATACGCACAGAAATCGTTCAACGGTATGCGTCACAGTTACAACGTATAGATAACAGCACGATGGGTCCGGCTCAGCAGCAATATCTAAAATTCGCAAAAATACGCGTATTAGCCAATGGCTTAGATGGCAACGAATCAGATATAAAACTGGCACGGAAACAATGGCGACAACACCTATTTAAGCTTTTCACAAGATTTGACGACATAAAGCACGGGATACGATGGAGCCTTTTTCATGTTCGTAAACAAATCAAAAATGATAGCGCTTACCTTAACAGCGACACACTGTAATCATTTTTTTGGAAAAGGCCAATAGCACCGCATATATCAATGGGTTCAGCCGAACCTGATCACTAACGAAGATGTAAACAGATCCTAAGGCACGGTGACGCGGTCTAAAGATCCGCGCTACATTGGTGACTCGTGATTCATGTCACGCTTAGAGAATGCGTTGGTTCAGCGGTCGAAACGGCTTCGCTGATCCGCTACACGTAAGACTGACAACTGAGGCTCGGTGACAGACAAGAATGTCTGTATCACGGCGCTACTCTACAAAAAAGCCTCGCAGGAATCAATCCATGCGAGGCTTAGTGGTTAAAGAATGAACTGCTTAGTGAGCTGCGACTTCGGCTGGCGCTTCTTCGCCCGCTTCCGCAGGTGCTTCTTCAGCTGCAGGTGCTTCGGAAACGGGCTCTTCACCTAGATCGATGACGACTTCTTCTGCGGTCCATGGTGTGCTGCGTGAACCGTATTGGTCCATGTAGCCGTTCATGGTCGCTTCAGTGACTTCAGAGGCTTCGTTACCCCACTCTTGGCGAATGTAGGTTAAGACACCTGCAATCTCCAAAGGCTTGAGGTTCAGGCCACTTGGGCCGAAGGCTGGCATGTTACCATTATATGTATTGCCTGCGACTTCGATGGGGCCATTGAGACCATTGATCAAGATACGTGCGAGGCTTTCTTGGTGACCAGTCACCCATTCTGAACCTGCAAGCGGTGGATAAACACCTGGCACACCGAGACCTGAGTCTTGGTGACAGGCCACACACTGTGCCTTAAATACCTTAGCGCCACGGTCGTAGAGTGAGACTTGCACGACGACGACTTCTGCATTCGGATCGAAATCCAAGGTATAAGCGTCCTTATTAAAGTGTCCACCGAACTCGATCAAATACACCCCACCCCAAAAGCAAAGCGCAGCAAAAAGAAAGAGTATGAAAATCGGAATCGGCGAGGAGCCATCACGCGGCTCTTCCTGCTCGCGCATGAGCGAGTCATGCAGTTCCTGCTCGCCCGTATCGTTGTTGTGTTGCTCGTCGCTCATTCTTCGGGAATTTGAGCCTCTGGAAGGCTATAATTAAGTTTTAGGCTGAGGAGATACCCAACCAATGCTTCGGCGCGCTGAGTAGGCACGACTTCGTATCCGGCAGCGGGTGCATAAATAGAATCCGCCTCAAACTGTAGCGCGTTGGCTGATACAGCCCCCTCGATCTCGCGAGTTTCGTAAAGGAACGAATACTGTGGCATGATCGACTGCCCCTTAGATGTAATCCTAGGGTTGTAGAGGTGTAGGTGATGCCAGTTGGCATTCTCACGACGCTCACCTACGGCCATCAAATCGGGACCAATACGGTGGCTACCAAGTAATACATTGTCTTGCATGACGTAGTCACGAGCGACAGTGCCGCGTTTGCCCCACTCACGCTCAACATCAGAACCGTAACCAGCTCGACGCACTTGCTGCGTGTGGCAATAGACGCAACCGAGCTCAGCGTAAACAGCACGCCCCTGCTCTGCGACGCCTGTCATCTTCGCAGGATACAATGTTTCACCCGCAATCGGATTGCCTAGCTCATCTAAGGTCTCGGTGGTTTGAGTCAAACTGCCGAGTTGAATGTAACTGCTGAGAACTAAGCCCACTAGCGAAAACGCTAAGGCGGTTAAGATCCCACAAAAAAGAATCGGTAGATTTTTCATTACGCTGCACCCTCCTGGTTAGCAGACTCAAGCAATGTCGGCCCTTGCTTCGCACGGAACGAACCAGTCGCACAGAGCATCCAAATAAAATTAATAGCAAAAGCAATATGTCCAATTGCGAGGCAAATGACTCCAATCGAACGGATCTCTAGCCAAGGCTCCATCAATCGAACAATCTCAAGGAATGGCACCTCTGCGTTGTTCATTTGAACACCAGCTAACCAGCCACCGACAAGTAGTGACACCACGATTGTAGTGATACCGATCGCACTGCCCCAGAAGTGGAAGAAGATCAAGGTTGCGGACGGCCACTCGCGCTTCGTAAGGCGAGGTAGCATGTAGTAAAGACCACCAAACATCACCATCGTGAAGAAGCCATAAACCAAGTGTTGTGTTTGCCCAGTGGCGAAAGTCGTAAAGTGTGTAATCTCACTGACTGAGCGAAATGCCATTGCCGAACCAACAAGGCTGGCAAAAAAGTAAGACAGTATACCGAACATCACGAAGCGAAGCGCGGGACTGCGCCAGACGTCAGCCTTGCGGCCTTTCACTGTCATGAAAAGGTTGATACCCACTGCGAGCACTGGAATCACCATCATTACCGCAGCGACGATACTCACCGAGCTCATCCAGATCGGAACTGGACCACCGATCAAATTGACCATCCCTGTCCAACTGCCAAGCAGTGCTAAAGAGACAAAACCGAGCAGTGCCAATGTGTAAGAGTGAATCGGGCGACCGAGCACCTTAGGAATCACATAATACGCCACTGCCAATGCCATCGGGGTGAGCCAGAGGTTTTGAATACTTGCGTTAAACCAATTTGCGGTGACTGCTTGAACCACGCCACGCGCAGGAAACCAAACAACCAAGAACTCAGAGATCATATAGATCCAAGGGAACCAGAAAAGTGCGCCGAGGATATACCACTGCGAAACGTAAACACTGTCCCCTTGACGAGCACGAAATGCCATGATGCCCCATGCTCCGATGAGTGCATATGCAACCAGCAAAAGCGGAGTGGCATAACCAGGCAGTTCAAGGAACTCAGCCGCATTGAGATCACCGGCAAGAATACCAAATAGGCCGACCTTTAAACCAAGGTTCCAGAAGATGCCTGCGACGATGAGTAAGCCTCCATTACGGAACGGTGCTTGCGACAAACGAGCAATGATCCAGAGACCGATCGCAAAGATGCTATTGCAGCCCCAGCCAAACAGCATCGCGTTGGTCGCAACTGGATAGAGGCGCCCGTAAGTGACGAACTCGTAACCAGCCATAAACATAGGCTCATGCGATTGGTAGGCCGTAATCAGCGTGAAAGCCGAGCCGATGATGAGCCAGACGAGCGCCGAGACGACAAAGAACAATGCCGGGAACCGTATGGATGCATCGATCTCACTCAACACGGTGCGCACGGATGCACTCGCGGGAGTGGACTGAGAGTTGGACTGTAGATTAGAATTCAAAATTAGGAATTAGGAATTAAGAAATGGGATTTAGAAATTTAGAAATCTGGAATGAGGACGCTTTAAGAAAAATCATTCCTAATTCGTAATTTAAAATTCCTAATTGTTTTGGTAGGCCGCTACGGTCAATTCCATTGCATCCTCGATCGGGATGCGAACGGTGCCGGCTTCTGCGTCGATGACTTCGAAGCTAGTGAGCTTAGCCACACCTGCTGCACGTGCTTCGTCAGCCTTAGCTTGGCGTGCTTCGTTGACTGCTTGATCGACCGGAGTCGGACGGCTAGGCAAATAAGCAACGAAGAAGATCACGGCAAACACGAGAAGTGCGCCGATGATACCGACAAGAGATAGCAGACGACTGCCTGTAGATAATTCAGTTTGAGACATCTTAGATTACTCCGCGTAGTTAATGGACATTTTGATATTCGGGTCACGAATTGGGATCGGCTCAGCCTTTTTAGTGCTGCGGCAGAATGCCCAGATGCAGACACCACCGATACCGATGATGGATGCGATATCGACCCAGTTCACAGAGAACTGACGCACGAGGTAACCCGCTGCGTGTGAGTCTGGGTTCACCAACTTACCAGGAACGATGTTCCAGTAGAGGTCGAGCAGGTGGAAGCTAAGGATCCAGATCGAGATGCCGACGGTGCGCCATACAACAACCTTCGTCTTATACCAAAGTAGGCAGAGGAACGGCGTCAGGAAGTGACCGAAGATCAAGCCCATGCTCACGAACCACCAAGAGTTAGTAGTGCCGTCGAAATTCATTTCACGCAGGTTATACCAGAAGGTTTCTTCCGGAATATTGGCGCTGTAGATCAGGAAATACTGAGAGAAACTAATGTATGCCCAGAAGATGGTGAATGCCAGCATCATGCAGCTGATGTCGTAACGGTGCGCTTGGTTGAGGATCCCCTTGAGGTAGCCCTTGGCTGCGAGGATGACTGTCACGATGATCAGTGTAGCGAGTGCAGCACGGATACAAGCCGCGAAGAACCATACGCCATACATCGTCGAGAACCAGTGGTATTCGAGCGATTTGAACCAGTCAATCGCACCGAGTGTCATAGCAACTGCACAGAGGAAAAGCCCAACTGCAGAAAGCGCATGTGCCTTCTTCGTGTTCTTAATATCGCCTGTCTTGTCTGTATCAAAGGACCACTTGCGGAGCAGGCCTGTGATGACGATAAAGACACCGAAGATACCAACTGCACGGATCGCAAAGAAGCTGATGTTCAAGTAAGGCTGCTTCCAAGTATAGATCGCGTCCTCACCAACAGTGCCATGTCCTGGCAATGCATTGGTGCCGTCCATCCACTTCCAGAGCAGACCCGGATTTTCGTGGCAGAATGGGATCGCTAAGAGTGGCAGGAAGAGCAGCAGCAACCATGGGAAGGCTGCCATGCCGTGCTCACATTGACGGCGAATGATGACTGGCCAGCGTGCGTAAAAGACATACCAGATCAAAGTCAGGAAGGTCATGCCAATGGCGATGGACATCCAGAAACCAAGACCGATGAGCCACCCCATAAATGGGCGTGCGTCGGCTGCGTTCCAACCTTGGAACAAACCAAAGGCTGCGGCTAAGATGCCGATGATACCAACAACGAGAGCGATGCCCCCTACTTTGTTAGCTTGAGCGTGATGTGCGTCCGAACTCATATTATTTAATTCCTAACTCTGTGCGTTGTGCGTCGGAAAGATCCTTAGCATTTGCGTTTTGGGAAAGCTGTAAGGCGCGAAGGTAAGCGACAATCGCCCAGCGTTCGTCAGGTGAAATGCGACCATTAAATGGGAGCATCAATCCCTTACCGTTGGTAATCACGTCGAAGATGTAACCATCCTCAACATCGCGAAGACGAGCGTCGTGGTAATTCGCCGCGAGCACGCCGTATGGCTTGGTCACACCGTTACCGTCACCAGCTGCACCGTGGCAGACAGCACAGAAGATATCGAACTTCTCTTGGCCTTCGGCCATGAGCGCGTGGTTCACTTCGAGTGGCACTTTCTGAACGAAAGATCCGTCGGCATTCTTACCTTGGTTCAGGACAGTGTCACCGAGGGTCGTATCATCAAACTCAGCGGAGAAGACCTCTGCTTGGTTGAAGAAATTACCGCGAGCAACTGTGTTACCAGGAATCGGACGATCATCGCGAGCGTCGGTGAAGAACGCATTGGCTGCCTGCGGCTTGTAACGCGCTTGGCGATCCATGTCTGGAAAGACTTCGAGTGGTGGCTTTGTGCTTTTTGAGCCGCGGAAGCCGAGAATCGACACCGCTGCTACAATAGCAAAAACATATATGGCTAGAAAGATACGCATGATGATGTCCTACGCTGAGACCTCCTCGATGTCAGTTCCGCCAATGTCCGCTAGGAATTGACGCGTGGCGACCGAATCAAACTGTGCATCGCGTGCTTCGATTGCGATGACCAGACGATCTCCGGAGACCTCTAGAAATTTTTCGTTATTGAAAAGTGGGTTATAGTGCTGAGGGAGCAAATTGGTGATGAACATACCACCGAGTGTGCCGAATGCGGACAACAGGATGGTCAACTCATACATAATCGGGAATGGGAAGACTGGGCTGAAGTATGGCTGTCCACCGATGATCAGTGGATAGTTATACGAATTCATGAACCAGACGATCAACATCCCGAGGCAGAACCCTGTGATACCACCGCAGAAGGTAAAGACCGGCACTTTAGAGCGCGGTTGACCTTGGGCAGCAGGCATTCCGTGAACGGGGAACGACGAATATGTGTCCCACTTTTTGTAACCTGCATCCCTCACCTTTTCCGCCGCATGGAAGAACGAAGGTGTATCTGCGAAGGTCGCGATAATTCCGTGTGTTTCAGATTCAGACATTAGTGTTGTCCTCCTTTTTCATCGTCGTGGTGGCCGTGCGGATCTGCAGCCGGCATCACAAATTTAACTTCTGCAATCGGCATGATCGGTAGGAAGCGCAGGAACAAGAGGAACAATACGCTGAACAAACCAAAGGTGCCGAAGAAGGTCAGGATATCGACCATTGTTGGAGAGTAGTAACCCCAGCTCGATGGCATGAAGTCATTGGCCAGCGAGGTAACTGTAATAACGAAACGTTCGAACCACATACCGACGTTAATCAGAATCGACATGACCCAAACCAAGGCAGTGTTGTTACGCACCTTCTGAAACCAGAAGAGTTGAGGAGTGAAAACGTTGCAGCTGAACATCATCAAATAAGCCCACCAGTATTGGCCGAACGCACGATTGATGAACGCGAAGCTCTCGTAGGGATTCGCACCATACCATGCGATGAAGAACTCCATGATGTAGGCATAACCCACGATCGAGCCAGTGCCCAAGCAGATGCGGCACATATTGTCGATGTGGCGCTGTGTGATCAAGTCATGCAGACCATAGAGCGCACGCAGTGGTAGCATCAAAGTGAGCACCATACCAAAACCGGAGAAAATCGCACCGGCCACGAAGTATGGCGGGAAGATCGTGGTGTGCCAACCTGGCAACACCGCGAGGGCGAAGTCAAAGGAGACGATGGTATGAACGGAAAGAACGAGCGGAGTGGAGATACCTGCAAGAATCAGGTAAGCCATTTCGTAGTTGCGCCAGTGGTTACCAGCATTGCGCCAGCCCATTGCGAAAATTGCGTAGAAGAACTTGC